>NZ_BMFT01000001.1:2465628-2773832 GCF_014639155.1 Paenibacillus segetis | reverse complement strand
AACGTGTCATTGTGGTTGATGTGGGGGACGAGAATGGGTTGATTGAGCTGATTAATCCTGAGATCGTGTCGATGGAAGGTGAGCAATTTGGCTCAGAGGGTTGTCTTAGCATTCCAAATTTACGTGGTGAAGTACGCCGAGCTATGACGGTTACGGTAAAAGGGCTGGACCGGAATGGTAAAGAGGTGACGTACACGGGAAGCGAATTGTTGGCAAGAGCGTTCCAACATGAAATTGATCATCTTAATGGTGTCTTATATACGGATATAGCTGAACGAGTGTATGAAATTACACCTGAGGGTGAAGAGAAGGAGTGACTTCTTCGATGAATATAGTGTTCATGGGGACCCCTGCTTTTGCGGTTCCTGCTTTGGAAAGTTTACTAAGAGAAGGTTATAACGTGGTTGGAGTTGTGACACAACCGGATCGTCCACAAGGACGCAAAAAGGTGCTGACTCCGACACCTGTCAAAGAAGCTGCTTTAAAGCATGGTCTTCCCGTGCTACAGCCGCAGCGTATGCGTGCGCCGGAAGCGGTGGAGGAGTTGGCTGCACTACAGCCAGATCTTATTGTAACAGCTGCCTATGGTCAAATTTTGCCTAAGGCTGTACTTGATTTGCCGCAATATGGCTGTCTCAACATACATGGCTCCTTGCTTCCAAAGTATCGGGGAGGTGCTCCGATTCAGCGCTCTATCATCAATGGGGAGAAAGAAACCGGGATTACGCTTATGTATATGGCAGAAGGCTTGGATACAGGTGATATGATTGCTAAATCTGTTGTCCCGATTGAGGATGAGGATACATCAGGTTCGATTTTTGAAAAGTTAAGTGTAGCGGGTGCCAAGTTGTTGCTAGAACAACTTCCGTTGATTATAGCCGGTACAGCTGAGCGGATTCCACAAAATGATGAGGCATCTACCTATGCGTCGAACTTATCTCGTGAAGACGAGCGAATTGATTGGAACGCAACTTCGCGTGAGATTTTTAATCGTGTGCGAGGATTAGTTCCTTTTGCTGGCGGGTTTACGATGTGGAATGATGAAGTATTTAAGGTATGGGCTGTAGCTAATCCTTCTGAAAATCCTTCTTCCGCAGGATCTGGACAAGTTCCGGGTACGGTGCTCAATTTGTCTGAGCGTGGGATTGAAGTCAAGACAGGTGACGGAAGCGTTCTATTGACCCGAGTTCAACCTGCAGGTAAAAAAGCGATGGAAGCGACGGAATTTATTCGCGGTGGTGTGATGAAGAAAGGCACGGTATTGTCATGAGTAATGGTAAAAATGTTCACCCTGGCGGTGGAGGTCGGGATCGTAGTGGGGCGAAGCCTCAGCAGAACCGGAGCAAGACGAATTCAAAAGCAAACCAGAAACCTTCCGCACGCGATACGGCGCTTCAAGTATTAACTGGGGTTGAGCAGGAGGGTGCTTATAGCAATTTGCTATTAAATGGCGCTCTGCAAAAGTCGGGACTATCCGGTCCAGATGCAGGTCTAGCTACGGAGTTAGTCTATGGTACAATATCACGTCTGAACACAATTGATTATTTGCTAGAGCCTTTTGTCTCGAAGGGGCTTGGGAAACTTCAGCCTTGGGTACGGAATTTGCTGAGACTCAGCTTCTATCAATTGTATTATTTAGATCGGATCCCCCCGCACGCAGCGGTTAATGAAGCGGTGAATATAGCGAAAAAACGGGGACACCAAGGGATCTCTGGGATGGTTAATGGTGTACTTCGTAGTGTGCTGCGCAGTAAGGATGAATTGAAGCTTCCAGATCATTTGTCACCAGTCGCTCGGATTTCGCTGCAGCATTCTCACCCTGAATGGCTTGTGTCTCGTTGGATTGAGCAGTATGGCGAAGAAACAGCCGAAGCCATTTGCCAGGCAAATAACGAACCTCCATCAGTTAGCGTAAGAGTTAATACTGCACGGGTTAGCCGGGATGAACTGCTGAAGCTGATGGAAGAGCAGGGCTTAGATGTGTCAGCTTCGCAATTGTCTCCAGATGGTATTATCGTAAAGAGTGGCGGAAATATGGCGTTGACTCCATGGTATAGGGAAGGTTTATTATCTGTGCAGGATGAAAGCTCGATGCTGGTGGCGCATGCTGTGGATCCGAAACCTGGTATGTCTGTATTGGATTGCTGCGCGGCTCCTGGCGGAAAGACTTGTCATATTGCGGAGAAGCTAGAGGGTAGCGGTAAAGTAGTCGCGAACGATATTCATCCACACAAGGCAAAGCTGATCGAAGACCAGGCGTTGCGTTTGGAACTTGGTAATGTAGTTACTTTGTCGGAGGACGCAGCCAAATTGGCTGAGCGGTATCCGCAGGAATCTTTTGACCGCATCTTACTTGACGCTCCGTGCTCGGGACTTGGCGTTATACGACGTAAACCCGATTTGAAGTGGGCTAAGACACCTGGAGATATTTCTGAAATTCGGGGAATTCAGACAGAGTTATTAGATGCGGTAAGTGGATTGCTCAAACCTGGAGGGATATTGGTATATAGTACGTGTACGATTGAACCTCAGGAGAACGCTGAAATGGTACAACATTTTTTGAGTCGCCATCCTGAATTTGAAATTGCACAAGATGATCATAGCTTCTGGCAAGGGCTGATTGGGACTAGTGCAAGAGAAGCAATCGGACTGCAAATTTTGCCGCAGGACTATCATTCAGATGGATTTTATATCGCTCGTTTGGTCAAAAAATAAGAGCGCAGCAAGAAAAAATAATATTAGGTAGACTGTTTACGAACAGCCCTTACTGTTATAATATGGAATCAGGTGAAGCACACCTTTGCAATCGTCGTACGATTGGCAGGGTGTGTTTTTTTTTGTGTCTAAATTTACCTTATTTTATCAAATAAGTAATTGTGAAGGAGGTTATTGCGATCAGCCCCTCGAAAGAATCCTAGAATGGTATACCTATTCTTAATTTCAACATAGATAAAGACGAATTATATGTTTTGTAATATTTTAGAATTTAAAATGCATAGGAGCGTGGGTTTATGAAAAGGATTTGTATAGTTTTGTTAACGTGTGTTCTTGGATTTAGTATTTTTCAATTTGGTTCGTCGGCTGGAGCGACAAGTGCACCTATCGTTGGAAGTCCAAAGTTAGCGGTCCTTGTTGATGGTCGCAAGGTTAAGTTTGAAGGTGGAGAACCAGTTACGGAGAATAATCACGTCCAAGTTCCACTTCGTGGGATTGGTGAAGCGCTGGGTGCAAAAGTCGGATTCAGCGGGAAAACGGTAACGTATGTAAAAGATGAAAAAACGATTGAACTGACTTTAGACAGCAAACTTGCTATTGTCGATGGTAAAACGGTGACGATGGAAACCGCTGCAAAGGCTGTGAAGGGACGGACTTATGTACCACTACGTTTTGTTAGCGAGAATCTTGGTGAGACCGTAAGCTGGGATCAGGTTGGAAATTGGGTTTGGATTGGGGATAAAGAGATTCCTGAAATTGAAGATGTTACGGAACTAGAAGATCTTGATCCTTTAAGAAAATATTTTATTGGACTCGAATTTTTTTTAGAGTCATTTGATAAAAAATTTACTGAAGTGCGTAAAGTTTCCTATGAAACTATGCCTGTGCATTTTAAGAATACCACCATTATGGATATGTGGATGGTAACGGATGGGAAAAACTATGGGATTCATGTGAGATACAAGGGGCCAAAGAGATTTGTCATTAATATGTTATGTGGGGATGGAAATATACGTTCAAGAACAGGTCATGTCACTGAACAAACAGATGGCACATACATAGCTCAATTTCCTATTGTCGAACAAGGAGATAGTTTTATTGTTAATGATAAGAATTGGAAAAACTTTAAGATAGGGAATGTCGACTATTTCTTTTTCCCTGCAAATTATGATGATGATAGTGTTCACTTATTTGAAAATCCTCTCAAGTGAATTTAAGAACATAATTGTCACGAATGGAGGTATCGTGTGATAAGAAAAAAACAATCATTAGTCAGTCTGGTAATGATATGTATACTTTTCATTATGTCTTTTAGTGAAGTGCAAGCGGCTGCAGGTGTAAAGGGACCAGTAACGCTGCAGTGGACAAGGAGTGAACAAAATAATAATGTCTATTATTCGGTAGGAATGGGTTATGCCGATGTTTGGACGAATTCTGCGGGGCAATATATTGCAGATCCTTATACGGGTCAAAGATTAGCACCTGGGACTACAATGGCAGAAGCCCACTATGATTGGGAATACCAATTTATTTATTCCGGAAGAAAAGTAAAGTCTATTACTGCTGAATCATTTAATCAAAATATTGTTCCGGGGGAAAGTTCAACGTGGGTAGATAGAATGTTTGCCACAGCTAGATATGGAGCAACATGGGATAGTCTTAGACAAACGTTCGCTACGGTCCATTCAGTCGATATTAAACAAAAAAGAGGTTTAGGAACGGATACGGCAACGATAAGAATTAATGAGTCTTTCACATTAGATGCTCCACGTCCTGAGGTTTACGACACAACTGAGTTTGATCCTGGAGTAAAATCATATCGATATTATTTTCCTATTTTATTTAAAGCAGAGCTTGAACCGAACGAAGGAAAAGCAATCATCAAGCATTTCACCACAGAAGGTGTGTCAATTAATGGAGTAGACGGGTTTAGAGATACAGAAAAGAAACTTGAAATTAATACGCTGTATACCTTGCTTCATACCCCGGGAACACAAAAATATAGCTATAAAGGATACAGGAAAAGTACAAGTGGAGATCCGTCTGGTTCATCTATGTTGATAGGTGATCCAATGGCATTCACATATGACGGAAGTTTTCCAGTATATTACGTTAATTATTACTATGAGGGCGATGAACCAGATCCACCAGATCCAGGTGAAGGAAGTGCTGAGTGTACACAACCTTCACCTGGTCAGACGATGCAAGGACAGGATTTAAGTCCAAACGTGAGCGCAGTAATTAAAGCAGATAGCCGTGGGAGTGAGCGGTTTAACGTATTAAATGGAATTCCAACAACTGAAAGCTTGTACGGAAATGTCTGGTCAAAGACTTATTTACATAATTATGTGTACCAAGAGATGGTTGGAAAGTGTTCGTTTAAGATAAATGTTACAGTTTTACCACCACCACCAGACCCAAATGCTCCAGCACCAGAACCAACACCTCCTCCCGCTCCTGGCGAAGAAGTAGAAGAACCGGGAACAAAGGTACAAGTAGATGTTGAGAAAGAGTACTCATTTTGGACGATTCAAGATGTGAAAATTTATAGGATCAATGAAAGTGCACTATGGAACTATGCTTTTGATGGTGGCGGCATTCGAATACAACCAAGTGGGTATAACGAGCCGTATTATAACACTGAATCAACAAATGATTATGAGCCATCTGATGTTCCAGAAGATATAAAAGTTAATTTTGATCAAGACCCACAAAAAGCAGCAGAAAGTGCAGTGAGTGTCACAGTCCGAAATGATACGTTTACTTTGTATAACCAAACATTAATGAGTGGTTCGTCTAGTACTAATACAGGACCAACACCATTGCCGATACCTACAGCACCCCAAATTGGTGATAATGTGCTTTATAGTCCAAGTAATGTCATACCGATGTCTAAAACAAATAAGGCAAGCCAGCCAAGCACAGGAACCATTTATTATAACCAGGTGAATGGGTCTGAGACTTTGAATTATCCGATCTATGGAATCAACTCAGTTACTGTACATACACCCGTTGTCATCTATCCGGATGTATCGGATGACAAAGCACATAACCAGAAGACAAAAGCTGCAGCTGGACGATCAGCAATTATCCTTGATCGGCCATTCACGGTTACCATGCCAAATAGTGGCCAACACACAAATTATCTTGGTTACGGGAATCGTAATTATCTTAAGTATATAGGCAGTAAGCAAGTACGTTTCCCATTTGATGTGTATGACGGTTCGAAGACCACTTTTTATCCTAAAAATACGTGGATAGAAGTTGAGAAGTCGCAGGAAACTTTCCCGTTCTTCCTTCCGGTATGGGTGGACGAAGGGTTCTACGACGTTGAATTTCGAACGATCGCTCATAACGCACCTTCAGGAGCGTCACATCAAACAAATGCCAATTTAGATCTAACCAACCATATTGCTTATGATACTGTCCCAGTGGATGCTATTGGTCGGGTGTATGATTTCCGGATTACGGATATTGCTGATTATAACTGGGAGACCGTATTTCGTACGGCACAGGGCGCGGCGACTCCTACTGGAACATCTTATTGGGTGGGACTTAACGGAATCGACGGGGCGGCACGGGGAATTACTCAGAGATATACCTTGCCGATCCGCCCAGGAAGTCATCCGCTATACAAAAATGCAGTGATCAAAACCGGTTATCATTTTAAGTTCGACCTGAAAACGAAAGGAAATATGTTTGGTAAGCTGGATCAGATTACAATTAAGCCAAGTTTTTATTTTATTAACGCCAAAGATGGAAGTCGTACAAGTGTGGATCTTTATTATCAAACGAGTAGTAAAAGTTACGTTAAGATCGGTTCGTCACGTGATCAGGTTGAGCGGTATGTCATACTAAATGAACGGCTTCGTAGTGTACCCACTGAAGAGTTAACGGATACGGCATTGTATAAGTACGATCATTATTATACTTTTAATCAGATTGCGGCTACTGGAAGATCTCAGTTTGTACAAAAATATATAGAGAAGACGACTAAACTGAAAACGCCAATAGGAAGTTTGAGTCTATTACGTTTAACGGAGAGCATCCGTACTTTCATAGGGCCAAAAACAGCGATCCCTGTTAGCGTAGATCCGGCAAGAGTCAATGCTTCTGTGCAAAAATGGTATGGAGAGTATAGCTTGCCAGCCGACGTATATGCGGTCAAGACAGGAGTTAACGTTGCGGAATATGGTCGGACCCATGGTGGATTGAGCGATAAATCGCCAATTTTTCTGAAAAATGGTTATATTGTCGTTAATTTTAATATTGAGACCGTGCGAAATGGGGAGGTGAAGGCTCCGTATCTGCAGTACATCGATGCTCAGTTAATGAATCAATGGAAGCAGATGGAGGGATTCTCCAGTAGTGTGCGGGATCCGTATGGAGTGACTCTATCTTTGATGGATGGAGATGTTGTCCTCTATAATACGGACAAATCAAGTCGGGACGATTTCCGTTCTATGGTGACACATTAGGTATGGTTTATATTATCAAGTATTGAGGCCAAATTTACACTCGTGATGGAGCGTTGATTTGGTCTTTTTATTTATAAAAAAGACAAATATCATTGCTAAAGTGGATACCCAAAATACCTCCCTTATGGCTTGCACTTTAGTGTGAGCACGATTTATGCTAAAATGGGTAGAATGAGTAAGGAATGACTTACGATATACTATAGAATAGGTGTGTGAAGATGAAACCTTTTATATACAATTATACTTTAGAAGAACTTCAGGAGTGGGCTGTGCAGCAAGGGGAGTCCGCTTTCCGTGGAGGTCAAATATTTGATTGGTTATATGTTAAGAGAGTGGACTCTTTTGAACAAATGAGCAATCTGTCGAAGGAGCTTCGTCAAAAGCTGGACGAACAATTCTCCTTTGTAACTTTGAACGAGATTACGAAGTTTGAATCGAAGGATGGAACGGTCAAGTTCCTGTTCGGTCTCCATGATGATCATGCGATTGAAACGGTCGTTATGAAACATAACTATGGCAACAGCATTTGTGTAACGACTCAAGTAGGCTGTAGAGTAGGATGTACCTTCTGCGCATCCACACTTGGTGGATTGAAGCGAGATTTGACTGCAGGTGAGATTGTAGCTCAAGTGGTTCAGGCTCAGAGGATTTTGGATACTCGTGGGGAACGCGTGAGCAGTATTGTTATTATGGGAACGGGTGAGCCGTTTGAGAACTATGAAGCTACGATGAAATTTTTACGGATTATGATTCATGAAAAGGGCTTGAACATCGGACAACGGCATATTACTGTATCAACGAGCGGTATTGTTCCGAACATTTATAAGTTTGCAGATGAAGGCACTCAAATTAATCTTGCCATTTCGATCCACGCGCCAAATGATGCGCTTCGTTCTAAGTTAATGCCGGTTAACCGTCGTTTTCCTTTTGCCGACGTGATGGAATCGCTCCGATATTATATCGCCAAGACAGGGCGGAGAGTTAGCTTTGAGTATGCACTAATTGGAGGTGTTAATGACCGTCCAGAGCATGCAGAGGAACTGGCTGACGTGCTGAAGGACATGCTCTGTCATGTGAACTTAATTCCGGTAAACCATGTGCCGGAGCGGAAGTATGTTAGAACTTCGAGAAATGATATTTTTCAATTTCAGCGTATATTGGCGGATAAAGGCATAAATGTAACGATCCGCCGTGAGCAAGGACATGATATTGCCGCCGCTTGTGGTCAACTGCGAGCGAAGCATATGGAGTCTGGTACGAGGTGATGGAGTTTGATCAGGACAGTTTATGTTAGTGATGTAGGGCGTGTTCGTTCGGTGAATGAGGATAATGCCTGGGTAGCTCCTTTAGAGAATGGCTACACGTTAGGAATCGTTGCTGATGGCATGGGTGGGCACCAGGCTGGAGAAACAGCCAGTCAGCTTGCGGTGGAGACGATGGTGCAAGATTTAAGTACTCTGCCTGCTGATCTATCTCTACAAGATTGCGACAATGCATTGAAACAAGCTATTTTGCATGCGAATGAAGTTGTATATCAAAAATCACAGGAAAATGTAGAGTATCACAACATGGGAACTACGGTTGTTGCTGTTCTACTTAAGAACCAGGCAGGAATTATCGGCCACATTGGCGATAGCCGGGCTTATTTGTTCCGTCAAGGGAACGTGGTTCAATTGACCGATGATCACTCGTTGGTCAACGAACTTGTGAAGAATAAACAGATTAGTGAAGAAGAAGCAAGTGTTCATCCGCGTCGCAATGTGCTGACTAGAGCGCTTGGTACCGATGAACAGGTGACGGTTGATATGGATCCGCTCACTTTGGAGCTTGGGGATATCCTGCTCTTATGCAGTGATGGTCTAAGCAATTATGTAACAACGGAACAAATGACCATGAAGCTAGGTTCAGATTCACGCTCTCTCAAAGAGAAAGCGGATGACCTGCTACAGCTTGCACTAAATGCAGGAGGCGATGACAATATCACGGTCGCCTTACTGGAATTTCATGAAGAAGCTGGGTCAAGCACAAAGGAGTGGAATTCATGATCGGACACGAATTGGGTGGTCGTTATCAGATTATTGAACGAATTGGCGGAGGTGGAATGGCGCTTGTATATAAAGCGCGTGATATTCTACTGAATCGCAATGTGGCCATTAAAGTTCTGCGCCAGCAATTTGTGAACGATGAGGAATTTATTCGTCGTTTCCGCCGTGAAGCACAATCGGCGGCGTCATTGTCTCATTCTAATATCGTTAGTGTATACGACGTAGGCCAGGAAGATGAAATTCATTACATTGTAATGGAGTATATTGAAGGCCAGAACCTGAATGAAATTATTAAAGAACGTGCGCCTTTGCAAATTGAAGAGGCGGTACGAATCGCATCGCAAATTGCTGATGCTCTAGATCATGCCCATCATAATCAAATCATACATCGAGACATTAAACCTCATAATATACTAATTGGACGTAATGGGCGCGTGAAGGTAACCGACTTTGGTATTGCTCGCGCGGCTACTTCTTCAACAATTACGCAGACGGGTTCAGTCGTAGGATCTGTACACTATTTCTCACCGGAACATGCCAAGGGCGTAGCGACTGGAGAGAAATCAGACCTATACTCCCTGGGGATTGTACTCTATCAAATGCTAACAGGACGCCTGCCTTTCTTAGGCGAGAGTCCAATTAGTGTTGCTCTGAAACATCTGCAAGAGCATTTCGAGGAACCACGCTTAGTGAATCCGATGATTCCTCAGAGTGTGGAGAACATCATACTCAAATCGATGCGCAAAAATCCAAATGAACGGTATCAATCGGCAAGAGAAATGTTGCGTGATTTAGAGACCTGTCTGCTTCCAGAGAGACGTCAGGAGTCCAAGCTTGCTTTTGTAGATGATGATGATGAGGATAGTACACGTATCATACCTGCTATTAAGCCACAGGGAAGAAATTCTGGAGGAAACTCATCTAAATTATCGAGAGATTCCCAATTCTCCGATGAACGTGACAATGAGCCAAAGAAGAATTCATGGGGTAAGCCTGTTTTATGGGTTAGTCTTACTGTCTTATTGTTGGCAGCTATGATAGGCGTAGTATGGTACGTCAAAACAACATTAACTGTTCCAGACGTTACGGTTCCGAATGTAATCAACTTGGAGGAAACGTTAGCGATTTCTACCTTGGGTGAGAAGGGTCTTGAAGTAGGTAAGGTAGATCGGATCTATAAAGAGGGTATAGCAGAAGGAATAGTATACGACCAAAGTAAACCGGAAGGTTCCTCAGTTAAGAAAGGATCAAGTATTGATCTGATGGTTGGAGGCCCCCAGCCACTCGAAAAAATGCCTTCATTGAATGATTTGACCTATGAACAGGCTGTCGAACAGTTGATTGAACGCGGTGTGGACCAAGCTAGCATCAAGAAGGACGAACAATTTCACAACGATATTGAGGCTGGAAAAGTTATCGAACAAAATCCTGCAGCAAATGAAGAATTTGATCCTGCTATAGTCCAAGTTGTCTTAACGGTTAGTAAAGGAAAAGAAGAAGTGAAAATGCAAAATCTAATTGGGAAGACTCAAGCGGAAGCAGAAGCAATACTTGCACAACTGGGTCTGAAAGTTGCTAAAGACGGAATCAAGCAAGAACCTAGCTTTGAAGTTGAGGCAGGCAAAGTGACCCAGCAGTGGCCAACTGCAGCAGGCGACATGGTGACTCCGGGAACTGAATTCATTCTCACCATTAGTTCCGGTTACCCGCCAGAAGCGATTAATTATACATTTGAGGTTCCAGTTGCTCCAGCGGAAGACGGCAAAAAGAGTAAAATCCGTATCATCTACGATGATGCACGTGGGGACAATCGGGAATGGGGAACAAGAGGCATTGGGAAGCCGCAATATCTTTCCATCGACCTAATTCTGTCTCCGAATAAGAATGGGGTAGTTAAGGTCGAGCGAGATGGTATTCTAATAGATACCTATCCGATTTCGTATTTTGATGCAAAACAGGGGACAGTACCTATTCCAGACCTACCTGTCAGTGGTGGAACGGATAACAATTCCTATAATCCAGAAAATGTAGAAGGAAATTCGAATAACGGTTGATGAGACATGAAAGTGAGGCCGGCATATATGCCTGAGGGATTAATAGTTAAGGCATTAAGCGGATATTATTATGTGAAACCCGCTGATTTAACTCAAAATGATAATATTCAGTGTCGGGGACGGGGGATTCTGCGGAAAGATGGGGTAACCCCCCTTGTGGGGGACCGGGTTATCTATTCTTTAACGGAGAATGGAGAGGGCATGGTTGATGAAATTTTGCCGCGGATATCGGAATTGGTTCGTCCACCGATAGCAAACGCAAAGTTAGCTGTGCTTCTGTTCTCCCTGCGAGAACCTGATCTAAATCTTCAGCTGTTGGACAAGTTTCTTGTACACATTGAACATTCGGGACTTCGAACGCTGATTTGCCTGACGAAGGAAGACCTACTGGCACAGGATAAGAAGCATCAAGCCAAGGACGTAACAGAGCAAGTCGCTGAATTGTATAAGAGTATCGGTTATGACGTGATCGTTACAAGCTCCATTACGGGGCTAGGAACGGCGGAAGTCAGAAATTACTTAGCTGGAGAAATCAGCGTATTTTCCGGTCAATCGGGCGTTGGTAAATCCACTTTGTTGAACGCTATGTTGCCTGATCTATCACTTGAGACAGGCGAGATCAGCATGAGACTTGGGCGTGGTCGTCATACAACAAGGCATGTGGAACTAATTGAACTTGATAACGGTGGATATGTTGCTGATACACCAGGCTTTAGTCAGCTTGATTTCCTAGAGCTTGGCGTAGAAGAGCTATCTACTTGCTTCAGAGAATTCCAGCAATATGCTGAAAATTGTAAATTCCGTGGGTGCAGTCATCTGCATGAGCCGGGTTGCAAAGTCAAACAAGCGCTGGAAGACGGTAAAATTTCTGCAAGCCGTTATGAACATTACGTGCAGTTTCATGAAGAAATGAAAGAAAAAAAACGGAGGTATTAACTTCATGACGAACATTATCATTGCACCTTCTATTTTGTCAGCAGATTTTGCTAAGCTTGGGGAAGAAGTAGCTGAAGTAGAATGCGGGGGAGCCGATTGGTTACATGTGGATGTCATGGATGGTCATTTTGTACCTAACTTGACGTTTGGACCGCTTGTAATGGAGGCGATCGCCCCCCATACAAAGCTACCGCTGGATGTACATTTGATGATAGAAAATCCTGAACAATACATTCCTGCTTTCGCCAAAGCAGGAGCCCAAGTGATTACGGTTCATGCGGAAGCTTGTGTACACTTGCATCGTGTCTTGCATATGATTAAAGAGCATGGCGTAAAAGCGGGTGTTGCCTTAAATCCAGCTACACCTGTGTCTGCGATTCGTGAGGTACTAGAGGATGTTGATCTGGTTCTGGTGATGACAGTTAACCCTGGTTTTGGAGGGCAAGCATTCATTCCAGGAACGGTACGCAAAATAAAGGAGCTGCGTGAGTGGAAGCAGCAGAACAGCAAAGATTTTCATATTGAAGTGGATGGGGGCATCACCGCTGCCACAGCACCGCTTGTTGTAGAAGCTGGGGCTGATGTCCTAGTTGCTGGTAGTGCGGTGTTTGGTCAGGCTGATCGCGGTGCAGCCATGGCTGCAATTCGTAGTAGTGTTAATTTGCCACTTTAATTTTTTTATCTAGGAATGGCACCTACTTTCTCGAATCTGTTAAGTTCTTCTACTTGTCTGAGTGGAATAGGGATCAAGTGCGGTGCATACAATGGGTTACATGAGAGGGTTCTCATGTAGCCTTTTTTTTGCGACGAGAACACACGGGTAATGGGCTTGTGACATAGAATAGGGTGAAGGCATGAGAATGATGGGGAGGGTAAACGATGAAATTTTACACATTCAGGCTGCCTAAGTTTTTGGGAGGGTTTGTAAAAGCCGTTCTGAACACATTTCACAAAAACTAAGGGTCATCTCTGGAGAGGTGAAACGGATAGGGCGTGCGCGGATCTTGAACATCCAGGTTTGCGGCGCTCGCCCTGTGAAGTGTGATACAGGAATAAGTGAACATCAAAAAAGCACCCTTATCAAAAAAGGTGCTTTTTGTCTATATGCTTATTCCCACCACTAGACGCGGGTCAGTTTACCGGATTTCAAAGCCCGAGTGCTGACGTATACGCGTTTTGGTTTACCGTCTACCAAGATACGGACTTTTTGCACGTTCACGCCCCAAGAGCGACGATTGCGATTGTTTGCGTGGGATACATGGTTACCGCTACCTTGAGTTTTACCTGTCACATAACATTTGCGAGACATTCATTACACCTCCTGTTCAATTACACCTGTCTTGAAAATAACAGTTAATTTATTTATGCACAGTTATTGTTCAAGCCGGTATGCTACCGGTTGATTTCCTTCATCAATGCCGCTTAGGCAATGGAAACCTCATAAAACAATACTTACCTATAATATCATAGTAAAAAAAGCGCCGTCAACCGATCATTAAATTTAATTTCTGTCCTGCCGGCTTCTTTTATTTATTTCTCCTTGCTCTTATAGTACAATATTGTTTAGTCCATAATAATTTCAAGGGAGGAGTGAGTACGGGCGTGACTATAAAACTGGATACCGAGTATGGACAAATCAATATATCGGATGAAGCAATAGCGGTTATCGCCGGATCGGCCGCCATGGAATGTTATGGACTGGTAGGAATGGCAAGCCGAAAGCAGTTTAAAGACGGCATCGCCGAATTGCTCGGGCGTGAGAATCTAGCCCGGGGTGTGGAAGTAAACCTGGAGAATAATCGATTATCAATCCATCTTCATATTATAGTCAGTTATGGTACTAAAATTTCCGAGGTTGCACACAACATACAGTTAAAAGTGAAATACGTGTTAAATGAAGTCGTTGGACTGACTGTAGATAAAGTCAGCATTTCAGTTCAAGGCGTACGTGTATCAAGCTAGGAAGGGGAATTTTCAATTGAGTAAGCGTTCTCTAAATGGAACAGATTTCACCGCCATGGTATTTGCCGGGGCACAGCGGCTTGCGGAGCAAGCCGAGCACGTCAATTCCCTTAATGTATTCCCAGTTCCTGATGGGGATACCGGAACGAATATGAATTTGACGATGACGGCTGGTGTGGCCGAACTGAAGAATAACGGAGCTGGAGGACTAGGTAGTCTTGCAGGCACTTTGTCCAAAGGTTTGCTGATGGGTGCTAGGGGGAACTCTGGTGTTATTTTGTCTCAGCTATTCCGCGGCTTTGGTCGATATGCTGCTCCATATGAAGAGTTAAATACAGTTCAATTTGCAGCTGCTTTGCAAAGTGGTGTCGATACTGCTTATAAGGCAGTCGTGAAGCCAGTTGAAGGTACAATTCTTACCGTCGCGAAGGAATCCGCTAAGCATGCAGTTTACTGTGCTAGACGGACAACCGATGTTGTAGAGCTGATGACTGAAGTATTAGCCAA
This sequence comes from Paenibacillus segetis, assembly GCF_014639155.1. Taxonomy (NCBI): domain Bacteria; kingdom Bacillati; phylum Bacillota; class Bacilli; order Caryophanales; family Paenibacillaceae; genus Paenibacillus; species Paenibacillus segetis. The sequence goes on along the minus strand of NZ_BMFT01000001.1, from coordinate 2,759,135 downwards.
AGCACGGGAAGCTCTCGCGGGCACACCTGATTTGTTGCCTGTACTGAAGCAAGTAGGAGTCGTTGATTCTGGTGGACAAGGTCTTGTATATATTTATGAAGGATTTATGGAAGTATTAACAGCAGGTAATATTCCAGGACATGTACCGGCTCAGGGACAAGCTACTACCCCTGTATCCCATGCAGCTCCGGTTGTACCTCGTGTGATTACTCATGCCCCTGTGTCAGCTCAGGCACGACTTGAAACAGAGGATATCGAATTTTTATATGACATGGAATTCTTCATTAACCGCCAATTGGGCGGAGTGAGAAATGCGGCATTTGATGAGGATAAGTTCCGTAAAGATCTATCCATCAACGGGGATTCCATCATCGTTATTGCGGATGATGAAATCATTAAAGTTCATGTCCATTCCAAAGAGCCAGGTGAGGTAATGAATCTGGCACTGCGTTATGGAGAAATTACTCAGATTCACATTTTAAATATGCGTGAGCAACACCGTGACCTGTTATCGACTGGAATGGATGCTGCTTCGATGCCAGAGCTATTTGCAGATATGCCTGCGGAGCCAGCTCGGCAACCAGAACCTGCAGAACTTCCGGCCCATGAACTCGCACCTTATGGATTTATCGCAGTTGCTTCTGGACAAGGGATTTCAGATATCTTCACAAGTCTAGGTGTAGATGTCGTTCTATCTGGTGGGCAGACGATGAACCCAAGTACCGAAGATTTCGTTAAAGCGATTCATTCGATCTCGGCTCAGCATGTGTTTGTATTGCCTAATAATTCGAATATCATACTTGCCGCTCAGCAGGCGAAGGATCTTCTTGAAGGCGAACGTAGTGTGACGGTGATCCCGAGTAAGAGCATTCCTCAGGGGATAGCTGCAGCATTTGCTTTCCAAGAGGAAGATGAGGTTGAGAGCAATAGCAGCAATATGGTGAATGCTGTGAAGAATGTCAAGACAGGGCAGGTAACTACTGCGGTTCGGGATACGGTATTTGACGATCTTGAAATTACAGCCGGACATTATATCGGTATTGCGGACTCCAAAATTGTTGCAACTGATTCAGGATTATTGGAGACGAGCCAGCAGTTGCTTGCAAACATGCTAGCTGGCGGTGATGAAATTGTCACTATTCTTGCTGGTGAGGAAGCGACAAACGAGACGACAGAATCTCTTGCGACTTGGATTCATGAGCATTATCCTGATGTGGAAGTAGAGACCCATTCAGGGGGTCAACCTATTTATTATTATTTATTTTCTGTTGAATCCTGATTGGACTTGAAATCAGTGAAAAACTGAAAGGATGGAGATCCAATGAGTCAAGTCGTTATTGTAGCCGATAGTACGGCAGATGTCCCGCAGGCCATGCTTTCTGAATATGGTATTCATATTGTTCCAATGAGAGTGGCATTTGGAGAGGAATCTTTTCAAGAAGGCATTGACATTACTGCGGTGGAGTTCTACGACAAGCTGGCGAAGTCACGTGAGTTGCCAACGACTTCCCAGACGTCTCCATCCCAATATGTTGAAGTTTACCGTAAACTGATGCAAGACAATCCCGGTGCTTCGATCATTTCAATTCACCTCTCATCTGGCATGAGCGGCACGTATCAAGCCGCGTTATTAGCTAAAACGATGTTAGAGGAAGAGTTAGGTGAGGACCTCGATATTACCGTGATTGATTCTTTGTGTGCTACATACGGTTTTGGTTTACAAGTGGTTCATGCTGCTAGATTGGCTAAGCAAGGGCTGGCAGCTAAGGACATTGCTGCTCAGGTGATTGATTTAGGCAAGCAGCGTAGACTTTACTTTCTAGTAGATACGTTGGAATACTTGCAGAAGGGTGGCCGAATTGGGAAAGCCGCGGCAATCCTAGGCACACTTCTTAATATTAAACCTATTCTTTCCGTAGATTCAGAGGGCATTATATATGCGGTAGATAAAGCAAGAGGTCGTAAACGGGCGCTATCCCGTGTTATTGAGTTATTCATTAAAGATTTCGGTGATCATAAGGACCTAAATATAGCGGTTTGTGATGCTGTTAATCCGGAAGGCACGGAAGAGTTTCTGAAATTAATGTCAGAGCACTTCACTTTACACGAAGTGGTTCGTACGAATATAGGAGCCGTTGTAGGTACACATGTCGGACAGGGCACACTAGCAGTGTTCGTGTGGCCGGCTTAAGCGGAGGTTCGACCATGAATTTAACAGAAATTATGGTTGGAAAAGTTAATGGCGTGAGTGCTCTGAAAGCTGGAGAGCTTCACGCCTTTGGCATTTCTACAGTAAATGATTTAATTGAATATTATCCATATCGTTATGAAGACTACCGACTTCGCTCGTTGACTGAGGTCAAGGATGGGGACAAGATAACGGTACAGGCCAAAATTATAGGTGTTCCCGTATTACAGCGGTATGGTGGTAAATCCAGATTAAGCTGTAAGATGATTGCGGAGGATTGGATGTTCACGGCTACTTGGTTTAATCGTCATTTTCTCAGAGACCAGTTGACGGTGAGCCGGGAGATTGTACTGACGGGAAAATGGGATCAACGGCGCAGCCAGTTAACGGTGTCGGAGTCAGAGTTTCCGGATAAGGGAACTTTACGGAGTGGAAGTCTTCAACCTGTTTATTCCGTTGGCGGAAATATCACACAGGCTTGGATGCGTAAGAGTATCGGACAAGCTTTGCTCCAATATGGCGAGATGATTCCAGAAATATTACCGCAGGAGCTCCTGGATGAATATCATTTGATGGCCCGCAAACGCGCCATTCAGCGTATTCATCAGCCGCAGGATAGTGAGGAAGGTCAAGCTGCTCGGCGGCGGATGGTATATGAGGAGCTGTTTCTGTTTCAATTGAAGCTTCAAGCATACCGAGCGATGAATCACGAACGTATGGATGGTGTGCGTCATGAAGTCGATAATGCGACGATCCGTGAGTTCGTACGTAGTCTACCTTTTGAGTTGACGGATGCGCAGAAAAGAGTTGAACTTGAAATTTTACATGATATGCGCGCTTCCTTTTGTATGAACCGACTGTTGCAAGGGGATGTTGGTTCAGGTAAGACGGTGATTGCGGCGATTGCTTTATTTGCAGCGGTTAAATCCGGACATCAGGGCGCTTTTATGGTACCAACCGAAATTTTGGCGGAGCAACACGTTCGCTCATTGACCAAGCTGTTTGAGCCATTTGGGATTGCTGTAGGCTTGCTTACGGGAAGTGTTACGGGTAGAAGACGGAAGGACCTGCTGGGCTCATTGCAGATGGGCCTGATAGATATTGTGATTGGGACACACGCATTAATTCAGGAGGATGTCTTCTTTCGTTCTCTGAGTATGGTTGTGACCGATGAGCAGCATCGTTTTGGTGTGAATCAGCGCAGCATTTTGCGGCGTAAAGGATTTAATCCTGACGTGTTGAGCATGACGGCAACCCCAATTCCACGAACGCTGGCTATTACCGCATTTGGTGATATGGATGTGTCTACGATATCGGAGCGTCCCAAGGGACGTAAACCCATCTCAACTTATTGGGTGAAGCAGGATATGATGGACCGGGTACTTGGCTTCATATCACGTGAAGTATTACAAGGGCGTCAGGCGTATCTTATTTGTCCATTGATCGAGGAGTCGGATAAGCTGGATGTTCAGAATGCAATTGACCTCTATGTCTCGATGAGTCAGGCCTTCCCGGATTTCAAAATAGGCTTACTACATGGCCGAATGACGGCATCCGAGAAGGAAGAAGTCATGCGTGGCTTCTACGACAATGAGATACAGCTACTCGTGTCAACGACGGTTGTGGAAGTCGGCGTCGATGTTCCAAACGCAACTTTGATGATTGTGATGGACGCAGACCGTTTCGGTCTGTCACAGCTTCATCAGTTGCGGGGGCGGGTAGGCCGGGGGGAGCACGCGTCTTATTGCGTGCTCATCGCCGATCCGAAGTCAGAGGTAGGTCAGGAACGGATGAAGGTCATGACCGAAAGTGACGATGGCTTCGAAGTGGCTAGACGGGACCTAGAGCTGCGCGGGCCCGGCGATTTCTTTGGCACGAAGCAGAGCGGTGTGCCGGAATTTCGAATTGCGGACATGGTCAGCGATTTCGCTGTGTTAGAGGCGGCGCGGGATGACGCCGCAAGATTGGTGCGCGAACCGTCCTTCTGGACATCGCCACAATATGAGCCGCTGCGAAGTTATTTGAGACGTGAGCAAATACTACAAGGTGAATTGATTGATTAGCTTTTCTTTTTGTCGGCACTAATTCCGGTCCTTCCGTCATATATTAGAGAAGGTCTCCAAGTGACGGGAGGTGTTGAGTAGTTTTGGCGAGTTATCAAACATATGGAATTAGTCCGCAGTTAGTCGAGCGAATCAAGCTCAAAATGAAAAATCCAGCTGTGAAGGATCGGGTCAAAAATCTTGTAGACGGATTAACCAAATCAGATCTACAGGATCGCGCAAAAGTGCGTAGACTCGTTAAGTCGGCGAGTAAGGTGTTAAATGAAAATTTGACTAGCGCAGACGAAGACAAAATTGTGCAATTTGTGGTCGATCAGAAAATCGACCCGCGTAATACGCTCCATTTAATTAAGCTATGGGGTATGTTCCGGTAAGGGAGAAATAGGTATTTTAAAGCTTATCTTGTTCGAGAGGGCAGTCAGATCACTCTGGCTGTCTTTTCCTTTTTTCATATTCACAAACGTTGGGGCTATGATAAATTTGTTATTTGGTATATACTTCTTTTATATTGACATGACAGTAGGTCAAAACAAGAAGGGGCCGATATATCTATGACTCCACGGACGAGGGAACAGAACGAAGAAATCAGGCGAAGCAGAATGTCTCAAATTGTGAATGCTGCGGCCGACGTTTATTTGGATAAGGGTATGCTTATGGAAATTCGGGATGTGGCTCTGCAGGCTGGTCTGGGGTATGGAACGGTCTATCATTATTACAAGAATAAAGGTGATCTGCTTCATGATTTGTTATGGCAGGCTATGGAGCGGGCATCTGATTGGATGTATGACATAGCCACTCATGGTAACTCTACTCAAAGGGAGCTCAAATCCGTCGTTGTTTCGCTTATGGAACATTGGGCGGAGGATCACGCAATGTATTTGTTGTGTAAACTCCAGTGTGATGATTTTCGTTCATTGTTTGAGGAGCAAACTACACAGCAGCTAAGCGCTGCTTACCAGGAGAAAATGATTATCCCATTGGCCCGAATCATTGGGTATGGAACCTCACGGTCGTTGTCAGTCGCAACAAGGAAAGCGGAGATGTTACTCGCCGCGATGACCGGTTGTACCTTAGCTCCCCTCAGTCGTGGAAGCTTGAGTGAAGATGCCAGAGATATCGCTGACTTTCTGTGTGAGGGTCTGATTCAACATAAGCAAGTCCAAACTTAAGGAGTGAGAGAAAGTTGATTATATTGAAATCACTTAAAGAAATCGAGCAAATGAAACCAGCAAGCCAGATTGTAGCAGACTGTCATCGGGAGATTGCCAAGATCATTGGACCTGGGATCAGCACGCTCGAAATTAACGATATGGTCGCTAGACATATTACAAAATTGGGCGGAAAGCAGTTTACTAAAGGCTATAACGGCTTTCCTGCTGAAACATGTGCTTCCGTCAATGATGTGGTTGCCCATGGATTTCCGTCAAAGAGGAAGCTAGAAGAGGGTGATATCGTTACGATTGATATCGTGGTGGAGTATGATGGCTGGTTCGGTGATTCAGGTTGGACTTATGCCATTGGACAGGTGAGTCCGACTGCAGAGAAACTGATGAAGGTTACGAAGGAATGCCTATATATCGGGATCGAGAAGGCGTTACCGGGCAATCGTCTTGGTGATGTGACTTCAGCTATTCAAGCTCATGCGGAATCCAACGGTTTCTCCGTCGTACGTGATCTACTTGCTCACGGAATTGGCAGAAGCTTGCATGAAGAGCCCAACTTTGAGCATGTGGGGCATGCGGGTAAAGGAATTCGATTGAAGGAAGGCATGGTCCTAACGATTGAACCGATGATCAATGAAGGGACGTATCGTATTTCGATCGATGATGATGAATGGACTGCGAGAACTGCTGATGGCAAATTGTCGGCTCAATATGAGCATACTGTTGCTATTACGGAGAGTGGTCCACAAATATTGACGGCCCAATAAGGACCATAGGACAGACAATTGAGGAGATCGTTCGCGAGCGTAGCTGGTGAACGATCTTTTTTATTAAAAAGTGGTGGGATCTATAGATCTGGGATTGACCAAGGTCATTCTCTGTGAGAAAATGTACGCGTGTACATTAACGGAAAGGATGATTTATATCTCTACTCGTAAAGAGGTTGCAAAGCTAGCTGGCGTATCTGAAGCGACCGTATCTCGTGTAATTAATGATGTGGGTCCCATCAAAGAAGAGACGAAGCAACGGGTGCTGCAAGCGGCTAAACAATTAGGCTATATACCAAGTTCGCTAGCAAGCAGTTTTGCACGTAGACGAAGCGGAAGCCTGGGGGTTGTTATGCCTTATTTGCCTAAGGCACGCTTGTTCTCGGCATATTATTTCTCAGAGATTTTGAGCGGAATCGGTGGTATAGCACGGGAAGAGAGTTACGATCTGTTAATGCTCTTTCGTGATCCTAATGAAGTCATGGACTATAATAGGCTGTTTAGAATGCGGAAGATCGATGCTTGTATCATACTTGGTGCCAAAGAAGAATATGGTGAGCTTGAGGCCCTACGTCGTCTGAAGGACGAAGGTCATCCCTTCTGTTTGATTAATCAGCATTTTGAAGGAGAATCATTTCATGAGGTTGATGCTGATCATGTTGAAGGAAGTTGGCAGGCTGTTATGCATTTGCTTCAGCAAGGATATCGGAGAATTGCTTTTCTAAATGGTCCGCTGGCTTATTCGAACAGTCGTGATCGCCTGAGTGGTTATATCCGTGCTTTAGAAGAAGCCGGTATAGAATGGGACCCTTCACTACAATTCGAAGGTAACTTTAGCCGTAAGAGCGGGATCTCAGCTGCTGAAGACATTGTGCCTTGCTTGGACAAAATTGAGGCTATTGCTGTAGCGAATGACAGAATGGCGATCGGTTTGCAGCAGGGACTAAGAAAGTTGGGTATTACGGAAGAGAAAATGCCTGCAATCGTTGGTTATGACGATTCGGAGGTAGCTGAATTGACTACGCCTGCCCTAAGCAGCGTCCGAGTTCCCTTCTATAATCTAGGTGAAATTGCTGCTACTAGTGTACTCGAAATGCTGAGGAATGGAATTCCCGTAGAAGATCCAATTCGGATCAAGCTTCCTGTTAGTCTCGTCGTGCGTGAGTCATCTTTAGTTAAGAATGACTCCGAAGGTCACTTTACTCCACAAAAAATAAAGGAGGATTAAGATGAAGCAACTACGTATCGGAATGATCGGTTATAAATTTATGGGCAAAGCTCACAGTAATGCATATCGAAGCTTGCCGATGTTCTTCCCCCAGGCCATAAAGCCGGAGATGTCTGTTATTTGCGGGCGAAATGCTGGCGCGGTGAATCAGGCGGCAGTTCAGTTAGGCTGGAGTGACAGTGTCACGGATTGGAGGGAACTAATCTCTCGGGAAGACATCGATCTTATTGATATCAATGCACCTAGCAATGCGCATAAGGAAATTGCGCTGGCTGCAGCTAAGGCGGGTAAACATATTTTTTGCGAAAAGCCGCTTGCGCTAACTTTAGAGGATGCTCGGGAAATGCTACATGCTGCTGAAGAAGCGGGTATCGTTCATATGGTCGGATTTAACTATCGTTTTTCTCCCGCGGTAAGATTGGCGAAGAAGCTTGTGGAGAGTGGAAGATTAGGCACTATTTATCACTTTAGAGCTTGGTTCTTGCAGGATTGGATTATGGATCCCGAATTCCCATTGGTTTGGAGATTACAGAAGGAAATCGCTGGGTCAGGTTCACATGGTGATCTTGGTGCTCATCTCATTGATTTGGCTCATTTTCTAGTTGGTGATATACATGAGGTTATCGGGATGAGTGAGACCTTCATCAAGGAGCGTCCGATTGCCACGGAAATGACGGGCTTAAGCGCTAAAGGAAGTAAGGATGATCCTAAGGGTCCTGTAACTGTTGATGACGCGACGTTGTTTTTAGCCCGTTTTGAAAACGGTGCCATGGGTAGTTTTGAAGCAACGCGATTTGCCGCTGGACACCGCTCAACGAATTCTTTTGAAATTAACGGAAGTTTAGGTAGTGTGAAATTTGATTTTGAACGGATGAATGAGCTTGAAGTTTATTTAACTTCCGATCATGAGGATGTACAAGGATTTCGCCGAGTTTTGGCAACAGATCCTGCACATGACTATGCCGAAGCATGGTGGCCGCCGGGGCATACGATTGGTTTTGAGCACACGTTCATTCATGAAATGTTAGAGCTGTCATCCGCTATTGAGGAAGGGCGACAGCCAGAGCCTAATTTCCATGACGGAGTGAAATGCCAGGCCGTGCTTGAAGCCGTTGAACGCTCGATTGATGAACGCCGCTGGGTGAATATATCTGAAATGTAATGTAATAGACCACTGGGAGGAACGCAAATGATGAGAAAAGCATTGATCGTCTGGGGCGGCTGGGATGGACATGAGCCGGAGCAGGTTGCAGGCATTTTCGCAGCCATTTTACGACAGGAGCAGTTTGAAGTAGAAGTATCGAATACACTGGAAGCCTTTGCGGATGCAAAGAAGCTCATGGGATTAGATCTTATTGTCCCGGTATGGACGATGGGAGAAATCTCCCAGGAATTAGTTGATAACGTATCGGCAGCCGTGCAGAATGGAACAGGACTAGCGGGTTGCCATGGTGGAATGTGCGATTCATTCCGCAATAACGTAGACTGGCAGTTTATGACAGGAGGGCAATGGGTAGCTCATCCTGGTAACGATGGCGTTACATATACTGTAGAAATCAGACAGAGCACAAGTCCACTAGTTGAGGGGATAGAGGATTTCAGCGTTACCTCGGAGCAATATTACCTGCATGTCGATCCCGCTGTAGAGGTGCTGGCAACAACCCGTTTTCCTGTAGTGGATGGACCTCACGCGCTGAACAAAGCAGTGGATATGCCCGTAGTTTGGAGTAAACGTTGGGGGATAGGGCGTGTATATTATAACTCTCTAGGCCATCATGCGGACATCGTTGAAATGCCCCAAGTACAAGAGCTGATGCGAAGAGGATTATTGTGGGCAGCGGACGGTAAACGAATTGCCTTGTCTGCAGAACAAGAAGTCCCTACACTTCGAAATAGCTATAGCGGCATGGGAGATAGTCAATAAAACCTCTTGGGAGAGATCATTCATGAATAAAGTAAAGGTCGGCATTATCGGGTGCGGAAAAATTAGCGGTATTTATATGGAAAATTGTCAAAAGTTCGAGATACTGGACCTTGTTGCTTGCGCTGATATGGATCTGAAGAGAGCTCAGGAGCAGGCGGATAAATATAATATTCCTCACGTCTATACTACCGAGGAATTGCTTAATGATCCTGCGATTGAATTGGTTATTAATTTAACGATTCCGGCAGCACATGCAGAGGTCAGCTTGAAGGCGCTTGAGGCTGGAAAACATGTATACGTAGAAAAACCACTGGCTGTTACAACAGAGGATGGTCGCAAAATGCTGGAGAGCGCAGACTCCAAAGGACTATTGGTCGGAAGTGCACCGGAAACTTTCTTTGGAGCGGGAATCCAAACGGCGCTTCAACTGATAGAAGACGGAAAGATTGGCCGTCCTGTAGCAGCAACCTCATTTATGATGTCTCGGGGGCATGAGCATTGGCATCCAGATCCTGAATTTTACTACGCTGCCGGAGGGGGGCCGATGTTTGATATGGGGCCCTATTACTTAACAGCGCTAGTGCAACTACTGGGTCCGATTCGTACGATATCGGGAATGACTAGTAAGGCACTTCAGGAGCGGACCATCACAAGTGAGAAGAAAGCAGGACAAAAGATTCCGGTAGACATCCCGACTCATGTCGCGGGAACAATACAATTCCAGGATGGAGCTATTGCCACATTGATTACCAGTTTTGATATTTTTGGAGGTAGCGATCTTCCTCCTATCGAAATATACGGTACCGAAGGGACGATACAAGTACCTGATCCGAACACGTTTGGTGGCCCGGTCAAGATCCGCCGGAAAGGTGAAAGCGAATGGACGGAGCAACCTCTGCTACCAGGATACGATGAGAATACACGTGGTATTGGACCAGCGGATATGGCGTATGCGATTGTTACGGGAAGGCAGCATCGTGCCAGCGGCCAGCTTGCTTATCATGTGCTTGAGGCGATGTGGGCTTTCCATGATTCGTCTGATTCCCGTAGCCATTACGAGATGAAGAGTACGTGCAGCCGTCCTCTAGCGTTGCCATTGGGACTTGCGCCATATACCTTAGATTAAAGTTTAAATGATTAAATAAGCTTTTGCTGAGCTCTGGTCTATCGGCTAGAGTTCTTTTTTGTCGTTAGTTATAGGATGCTTCCTTATCTTATTTTATCTTATTTTATTTTTTTTCTTTGGAATATTCTTTGAGCTGCGCGGTTAACCCAGAGATATACTTTGTCAATTGTACGCTTATCTCTGCTCGCATAATATCACGAGTCATACCAAACTGTTCCTCATATCCCCGGCAATAATAACGATGATAGATAACCATCTCGGATTGCTCTTCCGTCAAAAGTTTGATATTCCGCCGTTTAAGCTCACGTCGTAGTCTGTATAAATCGTTTACGATCTGATCTAGGATCTTTTGGCCAGCCATCAGATACAAGCGCTTTAGAATATTAGTTGAGTATTCAATGTCAGCCAGGCTCTTCTGAACCATCTTTTCCATGTACGGTAGTAAAATATAGTCACGGATCATCGTCCGTTCTTCGGTAGTAATGATCTTATTCTCATGAGACTGTTGTCGTTGTTCATATCCCTCAACATGCTCTGTCAATAACATTTTAGATTTCCATCGTTCGTTATCGTCAAGCTTACTCATTTATAATGCCCTCCAATTTGTTCGGCTCTTTCTCGTGCCACACCGGCTTCCATTAGAGAAGAGGCGCGCACAATAGCATCGCTTCCGTATCGATTTTTGATTCCATCGATCGTTCGTTCTTTACGATAAGCCAGCGATCGATCTTCAAAAAGGGTAAGTTGGATCGTGCTATCGTCCGTCAGTTGAGACAAGGAAATACTTAGGTTGCTGAGAGGTAATCCACTCCAGTGTTCTATGAATAGCTTATGTGCAGCAGCAGCAACTTCATGGGTTAGGGAAGTCGGTTGTGGTAGTGTTGTTTGTCGACTAAACCAAGTGGAGCGTTTACCATCCGTTTCCGCAGCGGAGACGGAAACAACTGAGCCCATATAATGATGCCGCCTGGTGCGTCGGCAGACCTCTATGACTAGCTCGAGTAAGACGATTTCAATGTCTTTGAGCTGGGTATATAGACTCCAGCGAAGCGCTTTGCCATGACTGACTGATTTTAATTGATGGCGTATTCCAGATACAACGGGACTTGGATCGATACCCCTTGCAACCTGCCAGTAATATTCCGCCTGGATATCGCTTTGTTTGCCCATTTCACGCCGCATTCGTTGCTTAAATTCAGCAAGTTCCATACATGCAATATCACCGATACAGGATAGACCCATTCGGGTAAAATGACGGGTCATCGCGGATGCTACCATGAACATATGATGCACGGGAAGCTTCCATAGGGTGGATTCTAATTTATCAAATGAGAGTTCAAATATTCCTTCCGGCATCTTTTTGGCATAATTATCGGTCGCCATTTTGGCGAGAACTTTCGTGGGCCCGATGCCAACCCTCGTCCAGACACCCGTTGATAGAAGCACATGGTTTTGAATCGTTTTGGCTAGTTCATGAGGAGATCCGAAATAGGTGGACGAGCCCGTAACATCCAAGAATTGCTCGTCGATACTGTAAGGCTCCACAAGATCTGTATAGGATTCGAAGATTTGCGTGATGAATAGCGAGATTTGAATATAGGTCCGCATTCTGGGACGGATGACAATCAATTCTGGACATTTAGCTAATGCCTCTCCGACTCGTGACGCCGTAGTTACACCGTAAGATTTAGCGATAGGACATGCCGCCAGTACAATACCGTTTAACCTTGCAGGGTCTCCGACGGCAACGGGCTTATCGCGATATTCGGGATGAGCCGCTTTTTCCACGGATGCGTAAAAGGACTGTCCGTCAATTAGAAAAATTTGTCTCGTCATGGGTTAACCCTCCGTTAAAAATGATCGTGATCATGGAACAGGGTATATTCAAGCATAAACTTTGACTCCATGACTCTTCATTTTATGAAAAATGCGAAAGTATGTTCGTATTTTATTATATACCAGATTCAGTTTAATAATACAAAGGGTAAATAATCCAGAGGTTATTTTTGAGTGTGAAGCTTGTCTTAGTTTTTTGGTATAATAAGCCTTAATAGCGATTGTCGGAATGGAGAGATAGAATGATTTTACATAAGGGAGAGATTTTATTTCATCAGGGGGATGACGGGGAGTTCTTATATCATATCAAGAGTGGGCTATTTAAAGTGACGCGTCTACATGAAAATGGGAACATGGTTTTATTCAATATTTTATACCCTGGGGAAACAGTCCCACATCATTCTCTAATTTCACCTAAGGAGACCCATGGCACGGCAATAGCACTTATACGCAGTGAAGTAGAGACGATTCCTGCCCAGGAATGGTACCGAGAGTTGCAGGAGGATCCTAAGAAACCGCTTGAAGTAGCTAAGTTGTTACAGGAAAAGGTAAGGTTCATGCAGGAACGACTGGATCATCTCACCGTGGGTACACCTGCCGAGCGGCTCAAGCTGCTGGAGAAATGGTTGACAAACCATGCGGAGGGTATCCCTCTGACTGAATATTTAACGCAGGAAGAGATAGGCCAGCTGATTGGTGTTAGGCGGGAGACGGTTAATCGATTACTGCGTGGACATTAGATCATAAATTTCGCTATGTAAAATATTAAAAAGGCAACGATCTCTTATAGAGATCGTTGCCTTTTGGCGTAGGAGGATGAAAACTATCGATGTGCTTATTCTGATGCTGTGTTCTCTAGGGTATCCGCCGGACCAAAAAATTCGAAATGAATACGTTCTTCGGGTACACCCCATTCTCGAAGTGCCTGGTTGATCGCTCGCATGAACGGTACAGGCCCGCAGAAGTAGAAATCCGCTTGGGGATCAACGATGGTTTGTAACCATGGAAGGTCAATATATCCGCTTTTATCACAGCTTTCATCCATTTCAGGTGATTCATAGACGAGGTAGGACTGAAGATTTGAATACTGGTTAGTGAGTTCAATGATATGTTCCTTCATCGCATGCTGGCTTCCATTACGTGCAGCATGGATATAGGTGACTTTCCGCTCCGGAGTATTCTGTACAATCGTTTCTAACATACTGACCATTGGAGTGAGTCCGACACCGCCACTTAGCAAGACAACTGGAGTTTGTTTCGACTGGTCTAAAGTAAAATCTCCAGCTGGTGCAGTGAGCTCTAGAATATCTCCTTCTCCGATTTCATTATGCAGATAAGAGGACACGATACCCGCAGGTTGGTTCAAGATGGCATCTTCTCTCTTAACGGAAATCCGATAATAAGCATGGCCAGGAGCAGTAGACAGACTGTAATGACGAAGATGGGTGAACTCCTGATTCTCGGGTTTGACGCGAATTGTAATATATTGTCCTGGCTGATAGGAAGCAATTTCGTTACCGTCTTCTGGTTTCAAATAGAAGGAGGTAATAACCTCGCTTTCCTTCACCTTACGATCAACTACGAAACGACGAAAACCGTCCCATCCGCCTTTTTGCTGTGCGGCTTCATTATACATTTGCGCTTCAACGCTAATGAACACATCGGCGATGATACCGTAAGCTTGACCCCATGCTTCCAAGATATCGTCCGTCGCAGCATCACCAAGTACGGTCTTGATCGCAGCTAGCAGGTTTTCTCCTACGATGGGGTAATGCTCTGGCCGAATACCTAGAGCCCGATGCTTTTGAGCGATCCCTTTGACAACAGGGAGAATTTCCTCAAGACGATCAATGTGTACAGCGGCAGCATAGACAGCATTGGCTAACGCTGTAGGTTGTTTACCTTGACGTTGGTTAGCATGATTAAATATGTTGAGGAGTTCGGGATGATTTTTAAACATAGCTTGATAGAATGTTGTTGTAATGGTTTGTCCATGAATTTCAAGTACCGGGACGGTGGATTTAATAATTTCAATCATTTTTGAGTCGAGCATGTAAGAACCTTCTTCCTAAAGAGTTAATCAAATACCTCATCAGTATAGGCAGCAGAAAAAAACGGGAATGTGATTTTGGTCACATAAATATTTTCTAAAATATGAACTCTGAAAATCGTGCAATGAAATTTATCACAAATCAAGGATGTAAATAAAAAGTTTATTTTCATACTGTTTAGTCATTAACGAGTCTGTGTTATAATAATTATAAATAAATAAACATGAAAGGATCAGGATACCATGAGTTCCCGAAGGACGAATCCCCAAAGGACGATTTGGAAACGTTGTGATCTCTCTTATACTTAGCTTCTTTCGTGGCGTGTCGGTTTATGGCCAACAACCCTACGAAAGAAGAGTGTGACAATGCGAAGGATAGAGTCCTCAAGGACCTTCTTCGTAGGGAGTTGCCGTAAGGTCAACAAAACTACGATTAGAGGGATTCCGGATGAGGAAAGCGCACAAATGGCAAATTGAAGGTTCACAGTTATTAATGATGTTGCTTGGGTCTTTTTTATTAGCTTTTACTTATTATCATATTAATTTTCAAAATGGGCTGTCGGAAGGCGGTTTTGTGGGGCTTGCGCTCCTAGGTAAATACTTATTTGATTTGCCACCTGCGTTATCGATGATTGCATTAGATATTCCCATTTTTATTCTAGCTCTGTTTCTGAAAGGACGAAAATTCATTGTAAGCAGCTTGTTCGCTTCGATGATGTTCTCTGCGTTCTACGAGTTATGCGAGAGGTTCTCGCCACTTACTTTTAATTTGCATCACAATTTGCCGCTAGCAGCTTTGTTGTCTGGCGTGTTTATTGGAATTGGTGCGGGTATGGTGCTGAGAGCTGGAGGAGCGACGGGCGGGGATGATATTTTATCTCTGATCGTAAGTTCGTGGTCTGGTATCAAGATCGGAACTGTATTTATTCTGATGGATGCAGTAGTACTAACGATATCATTGTTCTTCTTACCATTTGCAGAAACAATGTTTACGATTATGGCAGTATTGATTTCAGGGAAAGTAATCACATGGATCGTGAATTACGGGAAGAGAGATCTGGCACCGCTTCGCATTCCATATGGCATGAAAAAGAAAACGGCTCGAGCTTAAAGCTCAGGCCGTTTTTTTGCGTTTTGTGACTGGGGGAGTTACCGATCATTCATCCTGTGGATGGTTCTGATCCCATTCCTCGGCTTTGGCCGTAGCAATTGCACGACCTTCTTCATAATCTTCTTCCAGTAGGGCATTGGCGATTTCAATCGCCTTATTCCGAACGCGAGCATCAAGGTTTTTCATGGATGGTGGGTATTCCTGTTTATTCCAAGGCATGTTTTGTCCTCCTTATAAGGGAATATACCTTGTTATTACCCATTTCTTAAACGTTCGTCCCGAATAACGGAAGGTACTCTCCGTATCCTTCTTTCTCCAGATCTTCTGTAGGTATAAAGCGTAACGCTGCAGAATTGATACAATAACGAAGTCCGTTAGGTCCCGGTCCATCATTAAACACATGACCAAGGTGGGAGTCACCTTCTTTGCTACGGACCTCAGTTCGGATCATGAAATGACTCGAATCGACCTTCTCTTTGATATTGTACTCGCGAAGTGGGCGTGTGAAGCTGGGCCATCCACAACCTGCATCATATTTATCACGGGAACTGAACAATGGTTCACCCGATACGATATCAACATAGATACCCTCACCTTCGTGGTCCCAATATTCGCCGGTGAAAGGCCGTTCCGTACCACTATTCTGCGTGACTTCGTATTGAATTGGCGTTAGTCGTTGCTTAAGTTCTTCCTTATTTACTGGACCAGACCAATGATGTTCAATGAAATCTTCTCGGCCGGACCCTTTGCGGTACCGCTTATAGTGGCCTGGGTTCTTCCTATGGTAATTCTGATGATAATCTTCTGCCGGATAGAACCGGGAAGCGGGTAAAATCGGTGTAACTATAGGTTTGTCGAATCGGCCGCTCTGTGCAAGTTGCTGCTTGGAGTCCTCCGCTTCTCTTTGTTGCTGCTCGTTATGATAAAAAATAGCTGTCTGGTACGACTGGCCCCGATCGTGAAATTGTCCTCCTGCATCCGTCGGATCAATCTGTTGCCAGAATAACTCAAGTAATTTCCGATAAGGGAAAATACTTGGATCAAACGTGATCTGTACGGCTTCGTAGTGACCGGTGTCACTGGAGCAAACTTCTTCATAAGTCGGATTGTCCGTATGCCCACCCGTGTAACCCGAGACTATACTATGAATGCCGGGTAGTTCTTCAAATGGTGATACCATGCACCAGAAACAACCGCCAGCAAAAGTAGCTAATTCTCTATCTGTAGCTTGATTCATATCTATCCCTCCGTTTCATGAATTATTATATCAATTTTGAGATAAAAACCAAAAATTACTTGCTTTAGTCTCTTTTGAGACGTCGATATGCCCAAAATACGACCAAGAGAAATACGCAGTACACTCCGAAAACACTCAGTGCCGTCATAGGGGCAGTTAGAATAGAATTACCCAGATAAGCATATAAGAAAATACTGGGGAGTTTTCCTATGATGGAGGCTAGCAAAAAGGTTATGAACGGAATACCAGCAACCCCAGCATAAATATTAACTGCGGTCTGGGGTAACACGGGAATGAGGCGACATACGATAATAGCTGCAAAGGGTCGATGATTGATAAACTGGGTTACCAGGTCTAATGTCTTAAGTGATGAGATCCATTTTAGTGCAGGCTCGCGGAATCCATATGCAGAACCCCAATATATGAATGCTCCGGCTACTGTAGAGCCAATCAATGTGATTACACCACCGGTCCATGTACCAGCTACAAAACCCACAGCAGCGATTACAATTTTATAAGGAATAACAGGAAACATAGCCAATAATATGGAGAGAGCAAATAAGCTCCAAATGGAAGGATGACCTGTAGTTAAGGTAGCTAAATCTTCCCTAAATGTAAAAGCTAAAACGAATAATGCGACATATGTAGCAAAAGTTAGCCATTTCTTCATAAATACCTCCTGTTAACTCCTGCTATCATATCAAAAACAGGACTCTGCATCTAATAGAGCGGGAAAAAATCTAGCGCAAAGGAAAAGTACGTGCTATAATGTGGACAATTAAACATGCATGGTTCCCAAAGGGGAGTAGCTTATAACAGTAAAGTCGTCATTACGGGAGAAATCCCCGGCTTTATTGACAACAATTGATGTTGTTAGCGAGACCTTTGCCCGGCGTTAGTACTTGGGTAAAGGTCTCTTTTGATGCGATTTTGCGTCGTGCCCAAGTAACTGGCACGGCGCATTTTTTTTTTGAATTGGGCATCATAAACAACAAAGGGGGAAAGCAAATGGATTTCATGTCAGTAGAGTTTTGGACAGCATTGCTGTCTATTGTACTGATTGACCTTGTGCTAGCTGGCGACAATGCGATTGTCATTGGACTTGCAGCAAGGAATGTACAAAAAGCTGATCAGAAAAAAGTTATTTTGTGGGGAACGGTCGGTGCTATAGTAGTACGGGTTATTATGACGGTACTCGTGGTTCAATTACTTAACATTCCAGGTCTTCGCCTTGCCGGGGGGCTTGCGCTTATGTGGATTGCATATAAGCTACTCGTGGATGAGAAGAATCATGATATTAAAGCAGGTAATCAAATGTGGGCCGCTATCCGGACTATTATTATCGCAGATACGATGATGGGATTGGATAACGTACTTGCCGTAGCAGGAGCGGCGCATGGCGACTTTTTGTTAGTAGTGATTGGGCTGGCAATTTCTGTACCGATTATGGTGTGGGGTAGCACCATGATTTTGAAGCTCACAGAACGCTTTCCGATTGTCATTACAATTGGTGCGGCAGTGCTAGCTTGGACAGCAGCGAAGATGCTTGTAGAAGAACCACTCGTACATGATTGGTTCGCAAATGGATTTATAAAATATGGTTTTGAATTGCTTGTTATTGTGGTAATTGTAGGAATAGGAACTTATGTTAAGAAAAACCGGAAGCAACCTAGTATAATGAATCATCCACATAGCTAAAAGAGCACTCATACACAAAAAAGCCGCTTGATGATTTCTGTCAAGCGGCTTTTATATGTCCACAATACCTACTCATTCTGCTGAGCATCAAGGCGAAATTGTTTTGGAGACATACCATAACGCTTGCGAAAAACTCTATGGAAATAATTATAATTCGGAAAGCCAGAGCTCTCTGCGACATGCTCTAGAGACAAGGGACTGAAAAGAATACGCTCACGGGCCATAGTAAGCCTAACCTCTAATGTGTATTGGATAATGCTTGTGGCAAACGCTTCCTTGAACAGATGAACAGCACGAGACACACTGATTCCAACATGAGCAGCGACATCCTCAAGTTTAAATGTAGATGAAGCATTTTCTTCGATATAATTCTTGATACGGTGGGCAAGATAGGTTCGATAGGCTGGTAGCGGCTGCTGCAGTAGATTTCGATCGATATCCATACATAATATTTTTAAATAATACTCCGCAATTTCTGGGCAAGGATTTGAAATTCTTCGTTGCTCAGTCATAATCTGTCGACAAGCGCCGATAATCCCTTCGGAGAGCGGAACTTTAATTTTGTTCGGACGTTGATGTTGCTTCCACCAGTTCTCAACCCATTCCCCTTCCAAGAAAATATGGTAATCACTGCTTGAGACATAGGCTTCTCCTAGTTGGTTCTGCTCTGATTCTATTCTAAGCTCGTAAGGCTCGTTAGGTGCGAAAAGAACCAAATCCCCGGGCTCTATAAGCTCTAAGCGTCCATTCAAACGGATACGACATTTACCTGAAGTCTGCAGACGAATTAAATAATGATCTAATCCATCCATTCGAATCATGAGGTAAGGTTTGCGATGCATCGAGTATCCTGCTGTTAATATTGCTATGTTTTGTTTCTCATTCATGACCGTCCTCCATTGTTTTATCAAAAATAATGATCAGATTGTTCATGTTTCAATCATATTATTCATTTTACATTGATGCAAATTGAAATACCATGAGAGAGTGAAATTAAACATTAAGAGGTGATTCATTTGGCACAAGTAGGATTACAGCTCTATACGGTTCGTGAAGCTATGGAAAATGATTTTGAAGGAACACTGCGCAAGGTGGCTGAACTTGGCTATCAGGGCGTTGAATTTGCAGGATTCTACGGTCGCTCAGCTGAACAGGTAACTTCAATTCTAAATGAGACAGGCCTGATCGTTCTAGGTGCTCATACACCATATACAAATCTGTGTGATCAACTAGAAGAAGAAATTGCTTTTAATTTAGCCATTGGTAACCGCTTTCTTATTTGTCCGTATTTGACTGAAGAAGATCGTAATCGGTGGAACGAAGTGATTGAGGATTTGAAAGTAATCGGTAAACGTTGCTCAGAAGCAGGTCTCGTCCTTTGCTATCACAATCATGAGTTTGAATTAACGCAGTTGCTTGGGGATAAGACCGTTCTGGATACTATATATGATGAAGTTCCATCATCTCTGCTTCAAGTAGAGTTAGATTCGTGCTGGGTATCGTATGCTGGTTACGACCCTTTACAGTACATTGCAAAATATAGTGATCGGCTACCGATCCTGCATCTCAAAGACATGGTTACCAAGGAAGATGGATCTCCGGAGACTGTGGAACTTGGTAAAGGTGAGATTGCGATTAAAGCAATTGCAGACGCTGCAGTGGCAGCAGGAGTTGAGTGGTTGGTTGTAGAACAAGACTATTGTGCGCAAGACCCACTTGAAAGTATTAAGGTTAGTATGGACTGGATCAAAGGTTACGCTAAACAAGGAGGAAATTTAAATGTCTAAAAAGTTAAAAGTTGCGATTATCGGATGCGGAGGTATTGCTAATGGCAAGCACTTGCCAAGTCTTTCAGTTCAACCTCAGGTGGAATTGGTCGCCTTTTGTGATATCGTTGTAGATCGTGCAGAACAAGCAGCAGCTAAGTACGGCGCAGAGGGTGCCAAAGTATACGAAGATTTCCGGAAAATGCTTCAAGAATGTGAGCTTGATGTGGTTCACGTTTGTACACCAAACGATTCGCATGCTGAAATTTCCGTGGCAGCTTTGGAATCAGGTAGACACGTGATGTGTGAGAAGCCGATGGCAAAGACGACAGCACAAGCACGCGAAATGCTGGAAGCGGCGAAACGTACCGGTAAGAAGCTGAGCATTGCTTATCAGAATCGTTTCCGTAGTGACAGTCTGTATTTGAAGGAACTATGTGAGAACGGGGAGCTAGGAGATATTTATCTCGGTAAAGCGTTGGCGGTTAGACGTCGTGCGGTGCCAACCTGGGGTGTGTTCTTAGATGAAGAGAAACAAGGCGGCGGACCATTAATCGATATCGGTACGCACGCACTCGATTTGACATTATGGTTGATGGACAACTACGAACCAAAGAGTGTAACAGGATCCGTATTCCATAAGCTAGGCGGCCGTGCAAATGCAGCTAATGCTTTTGGCCCTTGGGATCCAGAACAATTTAAGGTTGAAGATTCAGCGTTTGGGTTCATTACGATGAAGAACGGCGCTACGATTATGTTGGAAGCAAGCTGGGCGTTGAACGTGGTCGAAACGGGTGAAGCCAAGACATTGCTGTGCGGTACTGAAGGCGGTGCAGATATGACTGATGGTCTTCGTATCAATGGGGAGAAGCTTAGCCGATTGTATGAGACGAAGGTAGAGCTTGGAGCAGGCGGCGTAGCTTTCTTTGATGGACAAGAGGAGACAGATGCTACTCGGGAAGCAAAAGCTTGGGTAGAAGCTATACTTGAGGATAAAGAGCCATTGGTAAAACCCGAACAAGCACTCGTTGTAACGCAAATTTTAGAGGCTATCTACGAGTCAGCTAAGACAGGGAAAGCGGTCTATTTTGATTAATTAATAAGTAGAAGTAATGCTAAACAAAACTAAGCATATGCTTACGAAGCAAGTTTTGTCCGAAGATGAATCATAGATGTAATGCTAAACAAAACTTTTAGGAGGAAACAGATATGAAACTCGGAGTTTTTCTAGTATTGTTTGGGGGCCAACCATTTGAGAAGGCATTGGATTTAGCAGCGGCTCAAGGGTTGAAGGCGGTAGAGATCGGTACTGGTGGATTCCCAGGTAATGCTCATTGTAATCCGGATGAACTTTTGGAGAATAAGGCAGCGCGGGATGCTTTTAAGAAGGCAGTGGAGTCCCGTGGCATGGTGATTAGTGCACTTAGCTGTCATGGTAATGCGCTCCATCCACAGAAGGCGATTGCCAAAGAATTTCACGATACATTCGTTAAAACGGTTCAGCTTGCTGAACTACTGGAAGTACCAGTAGTTAACACATTTTCGGGTTGTCCTGGCGATCATGAAGATGCTAAATATCCGAACTGGCCCGTTGCTCCATGGCCAAATGATTTTCAAGAGATCCTGACATGGCAATGGGACAATAAGGTAATTCCTTATTGGACAGAGTGGGGCAAATATGCTGCCGATCATAATGTAAAAATTGGATTAGAGCTTCATGGTGGATTCTCCGTGCATACACCAGCTACATTGCTTCGCCTTCGTGAAGCCGCAGGGGAAGTTATTGGGGCCAATTTGGACCCAAGTCATATGTGGTGGCAAGGAATTGACCCTGTACAAGCGATTAACATTCTTGGCCGGGCAGGTGCGATTCACCATTTCCATGCGAAGGACACATCGCTTGATCCAATAAATGTGAACAAATATGGCATTACTGATATGCAGCCTTATACGGCTATGTTAGATCGCGCTTGGCAGTTCCGTACTGTTGGATATGGTCATGATCTTAAGACATGGGCTGATATCATCAGTGCATTACGTTTGATTGGTTATGATTATGCGGTCAGCATTGAGCATGAGGATGGGCTGATGTCAATTGAGGAAGGCTTAACCAAAGCTGTGCGCAATTTGCAAAGTATTCTTATAGAAGATGCTCCTACTGAAGCTTGGTGGGTATAAGTAAGTATAGAACAAAATATACTATGAATAGCGGCCACCGCCCAGGTGGTCGTTTCTTATTAGCAATAATGAACAAATCATCTCGGTATGCACCAACTCAAAAGTGTGCTAAAATGATATATACTAACTAAACGTAAGTTTTCATGAGGTTTGTTACCTTCTAACTAGTAAAGGGGTGAAATTGTAATGGAGGAGCAATGTGCAATGTGTCCGCGCTTTGAAACGGCATTTTCTATTCTGGGAAAACGCTGGAACGGGCTTATTATTTATACCTTAATGAGTGGACCGAAGCGATTCAAGGATATCTCCAACCAAATTCCTTCGATGAGTGATAAGATGTTATCAGAGCGTATGAAGGATTTAGAAAATGAAGAAATTCTTGTTCGTCATGTTTATCCAGAGACACCTGTTCGAATTGAGTATGAGTTAACTGACAAGGGACGTGCGCTAAGTCCAGTGATGGATCAGGTACAAAATTGGGCTGAGCAGTGGGTGTAGTAGTAAGCAAGGCATAAGGCATGCCGTTCCTAGTGAAAGTGCGGCATGAACAAAAATGAAAGTGGGTGTATTTGTGGCTGAGGTAATTGTAATCGGAGCGGGGCCAGCGGGAGTCAGCGCAGCTTTGTTCCTGGCAAAAGCGGGAAAGGAAACGCTTGTCCTTGATAGCAATGCCAGTATGACGAAACGAGCTTGGCTTAGGAACCATTATGGTGCCAAAGATGTAACCGGACCAGATTTGCTTAAAACTGGACGGGAACAAGCTGAGACATTCGGCGCTAAGTTTATTACAGAAAAAGTTACTGTCGTGGATACGAATGGCGGGACAAAGGTTACCGTCAAAACGGAATCTGGCCGCAGCTACGAAGCTGCCCACATTATTTTGGCAACAGGTGCTATAACTGAACTTGCAAGCGCTATCGGGCTAGAACTTCGAGATGGCAGAGAGCCACGTATCAAGACCGTGATTGATACTGACGGATTTGGACGTACGAGCAAGCCGCGTATCTGGGCAGCCGGAACGGTAGCTGGGGTCAGTGTACACACGATCATTACAGCGGGAGATGGAGCTAAGGTAGCGATTGAGCTGATTAGCGAATTGAACGGTGAACGTTATGTGGATCACGACGTTCTTAAATAAATAAGTATTGTGATGGAATAACGTTTGATGAGGAAAGGCTTCCTTCAACTGGATACCAGTGGGGGAGGCCTTTTTTGACGTTTTTAGTTAACCGCGTATCACAAGTGACTGTAATCACAAGGGGCTTCGAATCCTTGGAGTACGATGGTCTTGAAGAAAATTACTTCAACATCCTATTTCCAAGGAGGAATATGATATGGCTAACGCACAGCTGTATTTTGATAAAGATGATTTAGTTAGGGACATTGTTGTGAGGTTCCCGAAGTCCGCGGATTATTTCCGTAACCGTAGAGTAGATTTCTGCTGTGGAGGAAACCGTCCTCTTCAAGAAGCGGCGGAGGAGAAGGGTATTGATGTAAACGAATTGCTGGTGGATTTAGCCCAGCTAGCCGCGGATCATCCCGACAAGGAAGAAGGAGACTTTTTAAACGGAGCGAAGTCAGGGGATTTGATTGAGCATATTGTTAATAAACACCATCGTTATTTGCGTGAAGAGTTACCCGAACTAAAGAAAAGTGTGATGAAAGTGGCACGCGTTCATGGTGACAGTGGGCCTCACTTGATAGAGGTAGAGCGTCTATATGGACAACTTATGTCTGAATTATTAGAACATACGGAGAAAGAAGAAGCAGAAGTGTTCCCCAAAATGATTCAATGGGAATTAGACCGGCACGATGATACGTTATCTAAACTTCGCTCCTCTATTGATGAATTAGAGGCGGAACATGATGCCGCGGGGAATATTCTGAAGAAGCTTCGGGAGTTAACGGGTGATTTTGTACCTCCTGCACACGCCTGTACGACCTACCGGATGACCTATGCACGTCTGGAAGAATTGGAAGGCATGACATTTACACATGTGCATTTGGAAAACAATATATTATTTCCACGTTATATGAAAGCTTAAAATAAATTCGGCTCATTTAACCGCAAGCACTCTGCAATAGGAGGGTTTGCGGATTTTTCAATAACTATAAATAGATAAGTATGACAATTATTGTGCAAAATTTCACAATTAATGTGAATGGAATCACAATCTAGTGATGCCTATTACTGTAGACTTTCAGCATGATTCTGAAATAGAAGTTGTGATCGTCATATCGTCGTATCCGTAGGATTTTGAAGGAGGCAATCTATAATGACAACGTATAGAGAGAAACTTGTAGTGATTGGTAACGGAATGGCGGGAATCAGTGCGGTTGAACAAATTTTAAAACTTACTACTAAATTTGACATTACCGTGTTCGGAAGTGAACCACATCCGAATTATAACCGGATCATGCTTTCCTATGTTTTGGAGGGGAGCAAGACGATCGATGATATCGTGCTTAATGATCTGCAATGGTATCAGGATAACGGAATTACCTTGCATATCGGAACAACGGTAACCAAGATTGATGAACAAGCGAAGGAAGTTGTAACCGCTGATGGAGTACGGGTTCCCTATGACAAAGTACTTATTGCCACTGG
Organism: Paenibacillus segetis; assembly: GCF_014639155.1. Classification (NCBI taxonomy): domain Bacteria; kingdom Bacillati; phylum Bacillota; class Bacilli; order Caryophanales; family Paenibacillaceae; genus Paenibacillus; species Paenibacillus segetis. Next base: position 2,734,192 of record NZ_BMFT01000001.1, on the reverse strand, counting down.
ATCAAATTCGTTTATTCTTCCGGTTCCTGGCAGCGATAAAGAGGGCGTTGTTGGATTTCGTGATATCGCGGATTGCAACCAAATGCTACAAGCGGCCAAAACATATCAAAAAGCTGCGGTAATCGGTGGTGGACTACTTGGACTAGAAGCAGCCAAGGGCCTGGTCCAACTCGGCATGGACGTAACGGTTGTTCATTTAATGGAAGACTTAATGGAGCGTCAACTCGATCATCAGGCTTCGTCAATGCTTCAGGCAGAACTTGAGCGTCAAGGAATTAAATTCAAAATGGGCGCGCAAACGGCTGAGTTACTAGGCGATGAAAGAGTAAGCGGATTGCGATTTGCGGACGATTCCGTATTGGAAGCGGAGTTCGTAGTCATGGCAGTGGGGATTAAACCGAACATTGCGGTGGCTAAAGAGAGCGGGATTATGGTGAACCGTGGAATCGTCGTGAACGATTACATGCAAACCTCGATGGAAGGTGTGTATTCGGTTGGAGAGTGCACAGAACATCGTGGAACTTGCTATGGCCTTGTAGCTCCTTTGTTTGAGCAAGGAATGATTTTGGCTAAACATATTTGTGGCGTTGAAACTGCACCATACGAAGGATCCGTTGTGTCAACTAAATTGAAAATATCGGGTGTTGACGTGTTCTCAACCGGAGAGTTTATCGATGGACCGGGTCATATGATCATTGCAAACAAGGATGAATGGAAACAGACATATAAGAAGATTTTGCTTAGGGAGAAAGTTATGGTCGGGGCAGTGTTGTTCGGTGATATTTCAGATTCCGCAGAGCTGCAAAAGCTCATTAAGCAGAAAGCAGAGATGACAGATGAACTATACGAATCTCTGATGGGTTCGGGATGCTGTGGTGGAGCGGGTAAGAAATCTACTTCAGTCGAAAATATGTCTAATGAAGAAATAGTATGCGGTTGTAATGGTGTCACGAAAGGCACCATCGTAGATGTTATTACGAATCAAGGATTAACGACCATTGATGAGATTAAAGCTTGTACCGGAGCAACTCGTTCATGCGGCGGCTGTAAACCAATAGTGGAACAAATTTTACAATATGTACTTGGAGATGGATTTAAAACCGCGGCCAAACAAGGCATCTGTGGATGTACAACCATGGGACGGGATGAAATTGTGGCGGAGATCAAAGCCAAAGGTCTCCAAACAACTAAAGAAGTGATGAACGTGTTGGGATGGAGCCAACCAGAGGGCTGCTCGAAGTGTCGTCCTGCAGTTAACTATTATCTAGGTATGATCTACCCAGACAGTCATGAGGATGAAAAGGAATCACGCTTTGTCAATGAACGGATGAGCGCTAACATCCAGAAGGATGGAACGTATACGGTTATTCCGAGAATGTATGGCGGGGTTACCACACCCGAGGAATTGAAGAAGATTGCAGATGTATCCTTGAAATATGATGTCAAAGTTGTAAAAGTGACAGGTGGCCAACGTCTTGACTTAATTGGTGTGAAGAAAGAAGATTTGCCGAAGGTTTGGCAAGAGCTTGATATGCCATCGGGATATGGTTATGCCAAGTCACTACGCACAGTAAAAACCTGTGTAGGCTCACAGTTCTGTCGTTTTGGTACACAAGATTCAATGGGTATGGGAGCACTGCTGGAACGCAAGTTCGAAAGGCTCGATCTTCCGGCAAAATTTAAAATGGCAGTCAACGGCTGCCCACGTAACTGTGCTGAATCCTGCACGAAAGATATCGGCATCGTCGGTAACGATGGTGGATGGGAAATCTTTATTGGTGGCAATGGCGGGATCAAAGCTCGTCTCGCGGATTCTTTCTGCAAGGTGAAGACGGACGAAGAATTGATCGATATTTGCTCAGCTATCATTCAACATTACCGTGAGACGGGCAACTATCTAGAGCGAACTTCCGAGTGGGTAGAGCGGATCGGGCTCGAAGAGATCAAAGCAGTTATTGTAGATAACATGGATTCGCGCAAGCAACTTGTAAATCGGATCGAATTTGCACTTCAGCAAGTTGAAGATCCTTGGAAAAAGATGCTAAGTGATGATAAGAGTCGCAATAGAATGTTCCACCGATTGGAAGTCAGTCATTAAGTTGTAGGCTTATCATAGCGGTATGAGAGAAGGGAGTCATGAATATGAGCTTATCAAATGAAGCGTTCTATCCTGTTGGTTCACTGGATCAATTTATGATACAAGTAGGCCGTGTAATTGAATTAAATGGGCTGCAGATCGCGGTATTCCGCACTTCAGACGGCAATGTGTTTGCTATACGGAATCAGAGTCCACACCCCAAAGGTGGACCGCTGGCTGAAGGCATCGTATCAGGTCATTATTTATACGATCCATTATACGATTGGAAAATTGATCTGGAGACCGGGAATGTTCAAGCTCCAGATAACGGAAGGGTTCAAACATATCCTGTGAGATTGGAAGATGGTCAAGTATGGGTTGCTACGTCAGAATTTTTGGCGGTATAACCTAAGCCGTTGATTAATTAAGTAATCATATAAGAGTTTGGGGAGGCAGGCCGGAATGTTCACACAAAATGTGGAGACCATCATTGAAGCGGCAGTAAAAAAGAAAGAGAAGATGAATGAGAGCTTACCGCGATATATCGTTGCTGCCATGTTAGCTGGGGCTTATGTGGGGCTGGGGATTATATTGATATTCAGTATTGGTGCGCCACTTGCAGCAGTCAAATCACCGTTCCAGACGACATTGATGGGGATGTCGTTTGGGCTTGCGCTCACACTTGTCGTATTTGCGGGATCCGAACTGTTTACGGGCAATAATATGTTTTTTACAATGAGTACACTCGCAAAAAGAACTACAGTGAGGGATACAGCTAAGAACTGGACTATAGTTTTCCTGGGTAATTTAGCAGGTGCAGTGTTGCTCTCTTTGCTTGTAGTAGGTAGCGGTATATTTAAGACCGCCGCTCCCGAACATCTTATCTTTGCCGCATCAGCCAAAAAGATGGCAGCTCCGATCTCAGAATTGTTTTTCCGAGGCATTTTGTGTAACTGGCTTGTCTGTCTTGCCCTATGGATGGCTAATCGGGCCAAAGATGATATCTCCAAACTTGTCTTGATCTGGTGGTGTCTATACGCGTTCATCGCTAGTGGATATGAACATAGCGTAGCTAATATGACATTGCTTAGCTTGTCCTTGATTTTGCCGAATCATCCGGATACGATTACGATCGCAGGCTGGATGCACAACATGATTCCGGTTACCCTCGGCAACATGGTGGGTGGAGCGGTATTCGTTGGAATGGCTTATTGGTTTATCTCCCCTGTGAGAAAAAAATAGAACTATAAATTAAACAAGGTTGAGGGTAACATCCCCCCAACCTTGTTTTTGCATATACAGGACATGAAACAGATAATTTCCAGGCACCATACATTAAATTCGGCAAATTTCATTAGGACACAGTTCACAGTGACAAATATCCTGTAACATAACAAGATCCTTAATGACAATCATCCCATTTTCATATTCCAAAGCATCTTTTTTACGCAGATCACTAAGCATCCGGTTTACACTTTCGCGAGTTGCTCCAATCATGTTGGACAAATCCGTATGCGTGATCTTCTTGTTGATTAGGATTGTGTCACCATTTCTCTCGCCGTATGTGTTACTCAACCGAATGAGTGTGGAGCAGAGAGCACCTGGTTTGCCGTACATCATGAGATCGCGGAATTTCGTTTGAGTCAGACGGTGATGGATACCCATCCATTTCATAAAGTCAATGGCAAAGTCACAGTGCTGACAGATCATAATTTCTAGATCTTTTTGCTCAATAACTCCAATTTCACTATCTTCAATAACTTCAGCCGTAAAACTGTGCTTCGTGCTAAAGAATGGATCTGCTTGACCGACCATATCGCCGCGGCCATACATATAGAGAATAAGTTCTTTGCCTTCGTCGGTTGATTTGGTTAATTTAACGCGTCCGCGCTTAATATAGAACAGTTTATCGGAAAAGTCGCCTTCCCAGAACAAATGCGTTCCTTCTGGATACGCCTTATCTTTCATGGTCACGAGAAGTCGATTGAAGTTTTGCTCTGAGAAGCAACTCGTATTCCCACGGGGCAGGGCAGCATTCATCATTTCATTCATCAGTTATTTCCCCTTTGTACTCCAAATTTTTCTGAAAATTTTAAATTAATTATAACCTGTTTATTTAGTTTTGAGGGACATTTCAAGCGTGAAAAAGTGTCGAATTTTCAACATTGTGACTAATTTCACTTTATTTTTTCAATTGGAAAAACATGCAAGGTAATCGGATAGCCTTTTTATGATGCATCATTTTGTGACGTTTTATAGAAGGGAAAAAAAGTGACTATTTTTTGTAAGGCCTTCATCTTGCTAAACATACTTTTTCTGTAAATAATACATGAAAATACACTCACGTAATTGAAATATTTTCATTTTCTTTATAGTATGTGAAATATTTCACTATACAAGACGTAATTCATGTGATATGCTTTATTCATAAAGAGAAGCACAAAGCTTCGCAGGGCGAACTGGTAAGTGAAAATTTTCACGAAACTTTCCAAGGTCGATCCGCTACCAATACTTAGGAGGATGAGAGAGATGGCGATTAAAAACGAAGTGACGACAAAGGCAGAACCTACTGCACAGGATTACATTCAAAGTCTGATTAACAAGGCAAATAAAGCAACGGAAGCTTTCCTTGAAATGAACCAGGAACAAATTGACGATATCGTACAGGCTATGGCACTGGCAGGACTCGACAAACACATGCACCTGGCAAAATTGGCTGTTGAAGAAACTGGTCGTGGTGTATATGAAGATAAGATCATTAAGAATATGTTCGCAACAGAGTATATCTACCACAGCATTAAGAACAACAAAACGGTAGGCGTTATTGAAGATAATCCATATGACAGCTTCCAAAAAATTGCTGAACCAGTGGGTATCATCATGGGTATTACACCAACAACTAACCCAACATCAACTACAATTTTTAAAGCCTTGATTGCAATCAAGACTCGTAATCCAATCATCTTCGGTTTCCATCCATCTGCTCAAGCATGTAGTACTGAAGCAGCTAAGATTTTGTTAGAAGCAGCAGTGAAACATGGGGCTCCTGAAAATTGCATTCAGTGGATCGAGAATCCTTCGATGGATCGTACCAACGCACTTATGAATCATAAAGACGTAGCTTGCATTCTTGCAACTGGCGGATCTGCAATGGTTAAAGCGGCTTATAGCTGTGGTAAACCAGCACTAGGTGTAGGCCCAGGTAACGTACCATGCTTCATTGAGAAAACTGCTGATCTGGATCAAGCTGTTAACGACCTGATTCTATCCAAAACATTTGATAATGGTATGATTTGTGCTTCTGAGCAAGCAGTTATCATCGAAGAACCGATTTTCGATCAAGTGAAGAAGAAAATGATCGCAAACGGATGCTATTTTGTAAATAAAGAAGAAGTAGCAAAATTGACTGCAGGTGCTATTATTGCAGACAAATGCGCAGTGAATCCAACAATCGTAGGTATGCCTGCAACGAAGATTGCTGAAATTTGCGGAATCAGCGTACCAGCTGGAACTAAAATTCTAGTAGCTGAGATTGAAGGTGTTGGACCTAAATATCCACTTTCTGCAGAGAAGCTAAGCCCTATTCTAGCTTGCTACAAAGTGAAGAACGCTGAACAAGGTATCGAACGTGCACTTGAAGTTGTTAATTTCGGTGGTATGGGTCACTCTTCGGTAATTCATTCTAATAATGAAGAAATTATTCAAAAATATTCCGATCGTATGCCGACATGCCGGATCTTGGTCAACCAACCTTCTTCGCAAGGTGGTATCGGTGACATCTATAATACAAACTTGCCATCGCTGACACTTGGCTGCGGATCTTATGGACGTAACTCGACTTCGTCGAACGTAACGGCTATCAATCTAATCAACGTGAAAAGGGTGAATCGTCGTACTGTGAATATGCAATGGTTCAAAGTTCCTAACAAAATTTACTTTGAAAAAGGGTCCACTCAATATCTTGCGAAAATGCCTGATATTACTCGCGTACTGATTGTAACTGACCCTATGATGGTTAAACTAGGATATGTAGAAAAAGTTGAACATTATCTTCGTCAACGTCAAACACCAGTAGCTATCGAAGTATTCTCGGATGTTGAGCCAGATCCATCGACTACAACAGTACAACGTGGTACTGAAATGATGGAAAAATTCCAACCTGACTGCATCATTGCACTAGGTGGCGGATCTCCAATGGATGCTGCTAAGGGTATGTGGTTGTTCTACGAATATCCAGACACAGACTTTAACAACTTGAAACAAAAATTCATGGATATCCGTAAACGGATCTATAAATACCCACGTCTTGGACAAAAAGCAAAATTCGTAGCGATTCCAACAACTTCGGGTACAGGTTCGGAAGTTACATCATTCGCAGTTATCACAGACAAAGAAAATGGTAACACGAAGTATCCACTTGCGGATTACGAATTAACTCCAGACGTTGCAATCATCGATCCAGAATTCGTATACAGCTTGCCTAAGTTCGCTGTTGCTGACACTGGTATGGACGTATTGACACATGCGATTGAAGCTTATGTATCCGTTATGGCTAGTGACTATACAGATGGACTTGCGATCAAAGCGATTCAACTGGTATTCCAATGGTTAGAAAAATCGGCATTGACAGGCGACAAACTTGCTCGCGAAAAAATGCATAACGCATCTACATTGGCTGGTATGGCTTTTGCCAACGCATTCCTAGGAATCAATCACAGCTTGGCGCATAAATGGGGCGGTCAATACCACACTGCGCACGGACGTACGAATGCAATTCTAATGCCACACGTTATTCGTTACAATGCTAAGAAACCAACTAAATTTGCTGCATTCCCTAAATACACTCACTTCGTTGCTGACGAGCGTTATGCAGAAATTGCTCGTATCTTGGGATTGCCAGCTCGTACAACAGAAGAAGGCGTTAAGAGCTTGATCAAAGCTATCCGCGATTTGAACAAGAAACTTGGAATTCCTGAAACTTTCCAAGAACTTGGTTTCGATCCGAAAGATTTCGAATCACGCGTAGATTACTTGGCAGACCGTGCTTTTGAAGACCAATGTACTACAGCTAATCCTAAGCTTCCATTGGTTACCGAACTAGCTGAAGTTTACCGTGACGCGTTCTACGGAAGATTTGAAGAATAAGTGAACAATTAGTTTGAAAAAGGTGACAAATATCACTCCAAAAGTGATATTTGTCACACTGCTTATATAGTAATTGTTATATGATAATAGCATAAATGATTCCTTGTTCATTGATAGCTATTATTATAGGTTGGAATTATCAGTGACAAAGTTGTGAAAAACATCACAAATTTTAGGGATCATGAGACGCGGAACATATCCTTCAAACCGCGTACTCCAAACAATATAAATGGAGGGAATAAAGATGTCGGTGATTGAAAGAGAAATCCAAGAAGTTAAAGAAGTACAGTCGAGTTGGAGAGGTTTTAAAAAAGGTAAATGGATGAAAGAAGTTAATGTTCGCGATTTTATCGACAGTAACATTACTTCCTACACCGGAAATGAATCATTCTTGCAAGGTGCAACTGAAAACACAAAAGCATTATGGGAAATTGTATCGGATCTGACTAAGAAAGAACGCGAAGCTGGCGGCGTGCTTGACGTAGACGTTAACACACCTTCGACGATCGTATCACATGCTCCAGGTTATTTGGATAAAGACAAGGAACAAATCGTCGGTGTACAAACTGATGCTCCTTTCAAACGTTCCATTCAACCATTTGGCGGCATCAAAATGATGATCGATGCTTGTAAAGCTTACGGATTCGAGCTTCCTAGCAATATTGTAGACATGTTTACGAATATCCGCAAAACGCATAACCAAGGCGTATTTGATGCATATACTTCAGAAATGAGAGCTGCCCGTAAGGCTGGTATTATCACAGGTCTTCCAGATGCATACGGACGTGGACGTATTATCGGTGACTATCGTCGTCTTGCTCTATACGGTGTAGACTTCCTAATCAAACAAAAACAACAAGAGTTAAAGAGCCTTGAAGTTGATGTAATCGATGAAGATGTTATTCGTCTTCGCGAAGAGCTATCTGAACAAATTCGTGCACTTGGCGAATTGAAACAATTGGCAGTAGCTCATGGCTTTGATATCTCCAAACCAGCAAATACTGCTAAAGAAGCATTTCAATGGGTATATTTCGGTTACCTAGCAGCTATTAAGGAACAAAATGGTGCGGCAATGTCCCTTGGTCGTGTATCTTCGTTCCTTGACGCATACATTGAACGTGATCTTGCAGAAGGAACATTGACAGAAGAAGGAGCTCAAGAATTAGTTGACCATTTCGTTATGAAATTGCGGATTGTTAAATTCTTGCGTACTCCAGACTACAATGATTTGTTCAGTGGTGACCCTACTTGGGTAACTGAATCCATCGGTGGTATGTCTGTAACTGGTGCAACTCGCGTAACAAAGAACAGCTTCCGTTTCTTGCACACTCTATATAACTTGGGACCTGCACCGGAACCAAACTTGACAGTGCTCTGGTCTGAGAAATTACCTGAGGGCTTCAAGAAATATTGTGCAAAAGTATCCATTGAAACAAGCTCCATTCAATATGAGAACGATGATTTGATGCGTCCGATCTATGGCGACGACTATGGTATTGCTTGCTGCGTATCCGCAATGGAAATCGGTAAACAAATGCAATTCTTCGGAGCTCGTGCGAACTTGGCTAAAGCTTTGCTGTATGCTATTAACGGTGGTAAAGATGAGAAGTCTGGTGTGCAAGTGGGACCTGAATTCCCAGCTATCACTTCTGAATATTTAACATATGATGAAGTTATGAAACGTTTCAAACCGATGATGGAATGGCTAGCTAAACTATATATGAACACTCTTAATGTCATCCATTACATGCACGATAAATATTCTTACGAACGGATCGAAATGGCTCTGCATGACCGCGATATTCTTCGCACCATGGCTTGTGGTATCGCCGGTTTGTCTGTAGCAACCGACTCCTTGAGTGCAATTAAATATGCAAAAGTAAAACCAATCCGTAATGAAAATGGTATTGCTGTTGACTTCGAAATTGAAGGAGAATACCCATGCTACGGTAACAACGACGATAAAGTTGACCAAATCGCTGTTGAATTGGTAGAAACATTTATGGGTATGATCCGTAAACACAAAGCGTATCGTAATGCTATGCCAACACAATCTGTGTTGACAATTACGTCTAACGTTGTTTATGGTAAGAAAACAGGAACTACACCAGATGGACGTAAAGCAGGCGAACCGTTTGCTCCAGGTGCTAACCCAATGCATGGTCGCGATAAGAAAGGCGCACTCGCTTCCTTGAGTTCCGTTGCTAAACTTCCATATGAGCACAGCTTGGATGGTATTTCTAATACATTCTCCATCGTGCCAAAAGCACTGGGTAAAGAAGAAGAAGTACGTAAATCCAATCTGGTATCCATGATGGATGGCTATTTCGGTAGTAATGCACATCACTTGAATGTTAACGTATTTGACCGTGAGCAATTGATGGATGCAATGGAGCACCCAGAGAACTATCCGCAACTTACCATTCGTGTATCTGGTTATGCCGTTAACTTCATTAAATTGACTCGTGAGCAACAACTTGATGTAATTAACCGGACCTTCCACGGTTCGATGTAACTTTTTCTTCATATAACTAGCATGTTCAAACTATAGTAGCCGAATGGAGAGTGACGAAAGATGCTAAAAGGTCGTATACATTCATTAGAAACTTTCGGAACGGTCGATGGACCCGGTATTCGTTTCGTACTCTTTATGCAGGGCTGCTTGTTGCAATGCCAGTATTGCCATAACCCAGATACTTGGAGCCTGACGGACGGTAAGGAAATGAGCCTAGAAGAGGTTCTGTCTGAAATCGAACCTTATTTAAGCTATTACCGTTCATCAGGCGGTGGGTTAACGGTATCCGGCGGGGAAGCGACGCTTCAAGCGCCTTTTGTAACCGAATTGTTCAGAGAAGTGAAGAAGCGTTGGAATCTTCATACTACGCTGGATACAAACGGTTATAATGAAGGGGATAAAATTCGCGACCTTCTGGATGTTACTGATTTGGTCATGCTCGATTTAAAGCATATTGACGATGAGAAGCACATCAAGTTGACAGGTAAATCAAACGAACGAATGCTAAATATGGCAAAATGGTTATCTGACCATAATCGAAATATGTGGATTCGCCACGTTTATGTACCTGGAATTCATGACGATGAGCAAGATTTGTTGAATTTAGGCAGATTTATTGGTGGACTGAATGCAGTTGAGAAATTTGAACTTCTTCCTTATCATCAAATGGGTGTGTTTAAATGGCAGGAGCTCGGCTGGAAATATGAGTTGGAAGGAGTTCCATCTCCTACGGCTGAGGAAATCGAGCGGGCAAATCGCCTAATTGAAGAGGGGCGGCAGCAGGTAGTGTCTGCAACTAAATAAGCTTCGTGTCATGTTTCATGACGCAAAACGTGTAAAATTCCATTAAACGGTTAAACCCTACAGCAGATGTGAGGTTTAACCGTTTTCATTTTATTGAGGTTTGGATGATATTATCCCTATAATAGAAAAATGTCCTCCTTAACAAAAGTGAATGCGCTTTCTATAATAAAGATGTAACACAAACCGATCTTGAGGAGGGTCTAAGAAATATGAAAAAGAGTTTGGTGCTGCTAGTATCACTAGTATTCGTAGCATCCGGTTTACTCGCAGGTTGCGGTAAATCAGACAACGAAGCTAAGAACACTCCGACACAAGAACCAGCTGCAACGAATGCCGCAACAAATGAACCAAAGGTGAATGACGAACCGTTTGAAATTACAATTCGTCACACTCAAGTAGGGGAAGCTAAGAAATTCCGTTTGGCAATGCTAGAAGATGTAATCAAGCAAACAGAAGCGGCTGTTCCTGGTTTGAAAATCAAGCTAGACGGTGTAGATTCTGAAGTTAACCGTAAAGAAAAGCTCAGAGGCGAAATGGCTGCGGGTAAACCACCTGAAGTATTTGATGTATTTGGTAGTCCAGATGCTCAACTCTATGCTAAAGAAGGTTTGATGCTTGATTTGACTCCAATTTTGGATGAGCTCGGTATCAAAGAAAAATTTAATACTTTAGCTCCATTTACTTACCAAGATAAAGTTTATGGTCTTCCAATCGGTGGATCAATCGAAGGATTCTTCTATAACAAAGAGTACTTTGAACAAAAAGGACTTAAAGTTCCTGCAACTCTTGATGAGTTAGACAAATTAGCTGAAACAATTAAAGCGGACGGTAAAGTTCCTTTCGCTCAATCTTCAAAAGACGCATGGATTCCTTTGATGACTACGAACAACCTGTGGTCGTACTATGCAGGAGCTGACATTACTTACGGATTCAAATCAGGCACTACTAAATGGACTGATCCAAACGTAGTGAAAGCGGTTACTAAGCACCAAGAATGGGTTCAAAAAGGCTACTACAAAAAAGGCGAACTCGGATTTGAGTACGCTGATATGAGAAACCAAGTTATCACTGGTGAAGCTATCATGATGATGGACGGATCTTGGGCTAACTCCGTATTCAGAGATCCAGCTCAAGCTGGTGACATGGTTGGTAAAATTGGTTACTTCAATATGCCTCCTGTAAACGCTGGAGACAAAGCTATCGTGATGCAAGATGCTAACAATGGTTATGGTTTCTCTAGTGCAGTTGCTGAAGATCCTCGTAAATTAGCAGCAGTTAAAGAATTCATCAAGAACATGTGGACTGATGAAATGCAGCTTCGTGGATTGAAAGATGATGGAGTTCTTCCAGCTATGAAAATTAGCCTTGATCAAATGAAATCGACTTCCGACGATCCATTAATGCAAGATATTTTCAAAGCAGTTAGTGAAATCGGAACTTCATTCCCAGCATTTGATGCTCTTGTTCAAGCAGAAGTTAACACAGCGCTTAGCATGGGTATCCAACAAGTCATCGGTGGCGAAATCGACCCTGCGAAAATGTTAGAAAACGTGCAAGCTGCTCAAGATGCAGCAAATGCAACAGCGGAATAATTTAGAATTATTGAAAGGGTGCCACCCGCCTCGATACATGTGGGGGCACCCTTTTATATTAAGTAAGGCATAAACTACGGAGGTTACCATGAATAAAGCGCTAAGAAACCCTCTGATCTACATTGTGTTTATATTGCCGGCATTTGTCCTGTTTCTCGCATTCTTCATTTATCCAATTTTCACTGCGGTAAATAACAGTTTGACTAGCTGGAACGGAATATCTAAACATATGACCTATATTGGATTGGACAACTACGTAACGGCATTCAAAGATGTTGCATTTTGGAAGTCTGTACGTAATAACTTGTATTTCATTTTATTCTCTTGTCTCATTCAAGTACCACTCATTGTTATCTTCTCCTTGCTTATCGCTAACGTGAAGAAACTCAAAGGTCTATACAAAACGGCAGTATTTATGCCATCTATTATGTCAACAGCAGTTATTGGGATTTTGTGGGGGTTCATTTATAACCCAGATTTCGGTCTCATGAATGAGTTGTTGGGTATATTCGGAATCGAACCGATTTATTGGTTGTCTGATAAGAATTGGGCCATGATAGCGATCCTGATCACCAATGCATGGCAATGGACCGGATTTTATATCATCATGGTACTAGCAGCGATTCTTTCTATTCCTAAAGAGCTAGATGAAGCGGCTGCGATCGACGGAGCAACTGGTTTCCAAAGAGCTATGAAGATTACACTTCCACTTATTATGCCAATTGTTTCTGTAGTCATCATGTTGTCAGTAGCTGGTGCAATGAAAGCGGCGGATATCATTCTCGTTATGACGAAAGGTGGACCTGCTGGTTCAACGGATGTTATGGCAACGTATATGATCCGATATGCGATCACAAGCTTTAGACATGGATTTGGTAACTCAATCGCTATCCTGATCTTTATTTTCACAATGATTATCACAGTACTATATCAAGTCTTGATTGCTAGACGTTCAGAAAGGATTGAATACTAATGAGAGCACTCAAAAAATTTATTCCACATATCTTTCTGATGGGTTACCTGCTCATTATTCTATATCCTTTTTTGTTCGTTCTATTCTCTTCCGTGAAGACGGATAACCAATCTATTGCTGCTAATCCGTTTGGGCTTCCAAGTTCCATCATGTTTGATAACTACGTGAATGCCTGGGTAAATGCTAAAATTAGTACGTATTTCTTTAACAGTTTGTACATCGGTATATTATCTGCATGTGTATCTATCTTGTTTGCAGCGATGCTTGCATTTGCCGTGACTCGTATGCGTTACAACAAGATTAGTGCAATTGTGTTTCAATTAATTCTCATTGGTATGTTGATTCCGAACAACTCTCTCTTGCTTCCGATTTATGGAATAATGAGAAATTTGGATATTTTGAACACGCACATGGCTCTGATTCTACCTTATGTGGCTAACGCGATTCCATTTTCGGTTATCATCCTAGCTGCGTTTATGCGATCTCTACCAGGGGAAATTGAGGAAGCAGCGGTTATTGATGGATTGAGCTCTGCAGGGTTATTTGCTAGAATTATAATACCGCTTACCATTCCTGCCGTAGTAACCGTATTCATCGTTAACTTCCTAGGAAACTGGAACGAATTCTTGCTTGCAAACTACTTCCTATCTAGTAATGAATTGAAGACACTTCCTGTAGGTATGGTTGGCTTCAGAGATGCTTATAACACGAACTATGCCCAAATGTCTGCTGGTATTGTCTTTAGCGTTGTACCTGTATTGGTCATCTATGCGATTCTGCAAGAGAAGATTATTGAAGGGGTAACGGCGGGCAGCGTAAAAGGATAATAGAGGTGAATAATATCTCTGTCATTATATGACGCGTTAGTAGTCTATTTGGGAGCTGCCGCTTATGAACCTGCGAATCAAATTATTTACGGCCTTTATTGCGCTAGTTATTATTCCTTTGTTTATTCTTGGGATTATTACCTTCTTTGTTACGTTTCGTTCGATCGAGACGAAGCATAGTCAGCAGGAAGAATATTCGCTTAAAGCGATTAGTTACAGTATCAAGAGCGTATTTAAAGAAATGGATACTGTGACCGACAATGGGATCGCTAAGGGAGTATTTCAAGCGGCGATTGTTGCAAAGGATCCTGATTCGCAAAATTTGACGGCGTCAACTCAACTTGAACTAAATGCTAACCAGAGAAATTTTCGTTCCTTATTATACAACCATCCTGCTATTGATTATGCGTTCTTATATGATGTACATGGTGGAAAAGGGTCCAATGTAATCTCTATTTTCAATAAAGAAAATTTCCAAACCTTGCCTTACGAAAAGTTTAAGGAGCATCCATTATATAATGAAGTGATGTCCTTGAAAGGATTACCGAAATGGATTGCTCCCCATGAATATCCTGAATTAACAGGGTCAGATAAGGTTTTTACGCAAATTCGTTTAATTAAGGAATTGAGCAATTTGCAAAGGGCAGGAGTTTTGGTAGTACAAATCAAGGATTGGGAATTTGAAAAGATTTTTCAGAACTTGGAATTGGGAAGCAGTAAACGGAACACTAAATTTATGCTCGTTAACGATAAAGGACTTATTTTATATGATTATAAATCTGAATTTGATGGCGAATTGATTCAGGATCATATGAAGCAAAAGTTTCAATTGAATAGCGATTATCAAAGCTTTAGAGGGAAATTCAACGGGGAAGAAAGCGTTATATCGATTTATAATTTAAAGGAGTACCCATGGAGTTTGGTGTCGGTGACTTCTTGGAGTTATTTATCTCAGGAGTTAACAACCTTTGCTAAATGGTTTGTATTAATTATTTCTATCTGTGTGGTTGCTGCAATCCTTTTTAACGTCTTGTTCATGAATCGGATTACCGGTACGATCGGCTTGATTGTACGTTTCATGCGTAAAGTCGAGGACGGTGATTTGAACGCCAGGGTGGATGAAAAGGGCGATGATGAACTACTGTTATTGCAAAAGGGATTTAACAATCAAATGGATAAAATCAATGAATTGTTCCATCAGGTTAAACGTGAACAACTTCAGAAGACGAATGCCGAACTTAGAGTATTGCAAGCCCAGATTAAGCCACACTTCCTGTTCAACACACTAGAGTCAATTAATGTACTTGCTGTCCAGAATGAGGGACGTAAGGTCAGCGAGATGGTATTACGTCTTGCAAGTATTTTGCGTATCAGTATTCAGGACAAGGAAGAGATCAGGTTGAGTCTCGAAATCGAACATCTTCGGAGTTATTTGGAAATTCAGAAGTTCAGATTTGATGATTTGTTTGAATATCATATAGAGATCCCAGATGAGATGATGAACTGTCTACTCCTCAAGCTTACGCTTCAACCACTTGTGGAGAATTGTATTCAACATGGATTTGAAGGCATCGACTATAAAGGTAGAATCACGGTTACAGGTAAAATGGAAGAGGAAAGGATATTACTGAGAATTGAGGATAATGGTATTGGGATGTCGAGTGAACAATTGTCTTCCATTCAATATGCAGATATAGACGATCCTGATTATCATTTGCTGCAACCGTATCCAAGTCATGAACGTCGGGGTTTGGGATTAAGAAGTGTGTTCGATCGTTTAAGATTTCAATATGGTAATAAATTCGGACTTTTCATCTGCTCGCAACCGGGGCAAGGCACCATTATACAATGCGTGATTCCTAAATATGAATTGGGTGATAAAGATTGAGACTGAAAGCTTTGCTAGTTGACGACGAAGTCCACATTTTAAACAATTTATCTAAGGTACTTCCTTGGGAAGATATGGACATAGAAATTGTTGGTTTGGCTAAGAACGGTATAGATGCTTTAGAAGCAGCTATCCAGCATCATCCCGATTTGATCTTAAGCGACATCCGCATGCCTGTAATGGATGGAATGACTCTGCTTCAGGAAATCCGCAAACAAGGGTTAACTTGCGAGATTCTACTATTAACAGGTTATCAGGAATTTGAGTATGCTCAAACGGCGATTCGGCATGGAGTAAGGGATTATATCTGCAAGCCGATTAATTATTTTGAACTGGAAGATACCGTTCGAAATCTTGCTGCCGAAATTAGAGAGAAGAGTAAGAAACAGAAGAAGGAGCAAAGGTTAAACCGGGTAGCTTACCTGGCTAATGAAAACTATATGCTTCATTCGTTATTGGGACAGGAGACGGAGGAAGAGGGCGTATTGTGGGATGAAGAGGATGGACTTGCTAATAAAAAGGCTTATTCCGTCTTGTTAATTGACCTGGAGGGTTATTCACACCGGTCTATATCCTGGACCGTTCTCGAACGGAAAGCATGGAATCTACGGATTAAAAACATGCTAAAAGATATTTTCAGCCCGATCCTAAAAGGACAAACGGTCTTGCAGATTCGGGAGGGGGAATGGTGTATTATCTTCCCTTCTCCAGATCAGGACCACCCGATTACAAAAGAACAATTGTACCCGGGATATATCATTTTACAGACCCTAGTCGACAACAACGATGGTATGTTATTTCAAATGTGCTTAGAACAAAACTATCTTTCCTTAAATGAGTTAGCCATGGTATACGAAAGAATGCAGCAAAAGCTAATACTTAACTCACCTAATGAATGGTTTTTGGAAGCGGGTACTAATAATTTAGAATCGACATCCAGACCAGAGCTAGGTGTAACAGAATCGAAGTGGCATTGGATTGAGAAGATAAGCAGTGGACTTCGGAATGGGAATGTAGAGGTCCTTGCTCAAATGACTCACGATCTTAAATCTTTTGTGGGCCATTTGCAAGAGAACAGCATTGGCCAATCGCAAAAAATGCTGCATTATCTTTTGATCCACTTGCTTCGTGAAATGCGTGAGATGCAATTATTATCTGGGGAACAAGAGGAAAATATTTGGCAAAGGCTGCAAGGGTCGTTAAGTTTAAAAGAGCTCTTGTCTCTAATTGTATCATTGATAGAGCAGTCCCGAGACTCTCTATCAACCAAAAAGTCCTCTGAACTGTTAATGATGTCCGCGCAAAATTACATTCAACATAATTTAGAGAGCGATTTTGGAATCGATGATATTTCTGAATATCTTGGGATTAGTTGTAGCTATTTCTGTCTTCTCTTCAAAAACTACTTTGGTGAAACATTTGTTGAATATCTGACCAAACAGCGTATGGAAATGGCAAAATCTTTGCTCTATAGCAGCGACAAATCGATTACTCAAATCGGTTCTGAGGTTGGTTATCATGAGCGTCGGTATTTTACGAAGGTGTTCCAGAAATACACGGGAATGACCCCATCGGAATACCGATTAAAGGATTCTGTTGGATCATAAGAAAAGAAGGTGAACTATGATGGATTTATCTTCATTGACGTTGGATCAAAAAATCGGGCAGCTATTTATTTGTGGTTTTCATAGTCTTGTTCCGGATGATCAAATTAAGAAATTAATCAGTGAATTTCATGTGGGCGGTGTCGTATATTTCCGTCGGAATATCGAGTCTGTTGAGCAGTTGGCTGCATTGTCGCATAGTTTGCAGCAAATTCCACGCAGTACACCTGATATCCCATTGTTTATATCGATAGACCAAGAAGGTGGCATGGTATCTCGTTTGGATCACGATGGTGTAAGCCGGATTCAAGGGAACATGGCACTTGGAGCAGCCAATAACCTAGAATTGACAGAAGGAGCAGCTGTACTTGCTGCGAAAGAAATGCTCAAATTAGGTATCAATTTAAATTTTGCTCCTTGTGTGGATGTTAATAATAATCCTATGAATCCTGTCATAGGTGTAAGATCATTTGGTGAGGACCCTGTGCGCGTTGCTGAACACGGCGCTGCTGCTATCCGTGGATATCAGAGTCAAGGTGTTAGCGCAACGGCTAAGCATTTCCCGGGACATGGTGACACTGCGGTAGATTCACATTTAGGTCTGGCTGTAGTTCCTCATGATAAAGAAAGATTGAATCAAATAGAATTACTGCCCTTCCGTAAAGCGATTGAAGAGGGCGTTGATGTCATGATGACCGCTCACGTAATTTTCCCGGCATTTGAGCCTGAGGAAATTCCAGCAACGTTATCTCGTCGTGTACTTCATGACTTGTTGCGAGAAGAAATGGGTTATGAGGGATTGATTATCACGGATTGTCTTGAAATGCACGCGATTTCGGAGCATTACGGAATTGCTAATGGAGCTGTTCGAGCGATCCAAGCGGGTGCCGATATAGTGTTAGTTAGTCATACCTTGGAAGGTCAGGTACAGGCGATTCAAGCAGTTCGAGATGCAGTTGCTCAGGGGATTCTAACGGAGGAACAGATTGATGAATCTGTAAGACGTGTCTTGGAGTTGAAGGCCAAGCGATTGGCAGATGTGGATTCAACTTCTGATTACATTCCAGTAGGAAACGTTCTGACACCGGTAGAAGAGAGCGAAGCTCTCTTACGTGAGATTGCCGAGCATAGCGTTACATTGGTTAGTAATTCAGGTAATGTACCATTGCAGAGAAATAAGCCTGTGTTAGTAGTTTGGCCAGAATTGCGACATCGTACCGAGGTCGATGAACCATCCCTACACTCATACAGTCTTAAGGATGCACTTGAGCCTTATATGGATAACATTGCTCTAAGCATTATTGGTACTCATCCTGAGGAAGCAGAAATACAAGCTGTACTTGATCAAAGCTCTGGATATGAACAGATCGTTGTCGTGACGTATACGTCGGAAGGTCAAATTCCAGAAGGACAACGTCGTTTGGTTGAAGCCTTGGAAAGTGAAGATGGATCAAGATTAGTCGTTGTATCGACAAGAAATCCATATGATATACAAGGTTTTCCAAATATCGGAACATATTTGTGTCTATATGAGAATAGAGTATTCTCATTGGAGGCACTTGCCAAAGTATTAACGGGTGAATTGAAGCCAAAGGGCATCCTACCTGTGAGCTTGAATTCTGAGTATCCTGTTGGACATGGTCTATTATAATAGAATAAACTCAAATAAAGAGTTATATTACTATTAAGCTAACAACTTACAAATGAGCCGGTAGAACCACCGCTTTTGCGGTTTTTCTACCGGTTTTTACATTGTTATAATATTTGGAGCAACTTTTCCCTTTTTACAGCGTTTAATATGTATGTGTAAAAATTGAAAGAGTCATAAATCGGAAGCAGAAGGAGTTAAGGCATGAATTTCAAGAGAATACTGATCACTGCGATATTGGTAACATCACAAGTGGCAATGGTCCTTCCTGTTAGTGCGGAAGAAGCACCCCTACAAGCTACAAATGTAACTGAACAAGTTTATCAGAATCAGAATCAAGTAGAGGATAACGATGTAGACTTAAATGCTGAGTTGGATGCAGAGAAAGCTCTTGAGAATGAAGAGCAGGGAACTGAGGGTGAAGTCCTTCCTCCTGTAACAGAGCCCGTGACAGATCCTGTAACTGACCCAATTGATCAAGGTAAGGCAGGAGCAGGAGCAGGCGAACTGATTCTGATGATGAACAGCAACAAGATGTATCAAAACGGCACTTTATATCTTGCGGGCAACCCAATGGAAGTTAAAAACGGAGTATCCTACGTTGCGATCCGGGCAATTGTGGAACGTGCCGGATTACAATTGAGTTTTGATAATAAGACCAAAGAAACAATTATTACACGAGGTAGCGACGAATTACGTTTCCAAATGAACAAAAGCAATTATAAAGTAAATGGTGTAGCTAAACCGATGAAAGGCATGTCCTATTCAGCAAAAAATAACTTCATGGTTCCACTGACAGCAATTACAAGTGCATTAAATATTCCTTATACAGTCGATCAGCCTGGTAAGCGGGTTATTCTGAGTCTTTCTACTAATCCAGTGGCTTCTTTTAGTGTGGGAAACAAAGAGATCGTTGCGGGTGAGACGGTTGTTCAATACAATACTAACTCTTATTCTCCGTCGGGACTTCAAATCGTTGAAGAGCAGTGGGAAGGTCGCGAAGATACTTTCACTACCCCGGGGAGTTATGTTGTAACTTATCGTGTCAAAGATTCCAATGGACAATGGAGTAATCCGTTCTCCCTTACTTTAAATGTCGTTAAGCCACATACACCACCAGTAGCTAATTTTACGACAGACAAAGACACTTACAAAATGGGTGAACTTATTACCTATACGGATTTAAGTACGGATGAAGAAAACTCGATTAAGGATCGGGTATGGGAAAATAAGGAACTGGCCTTCTTTAATCCAGGACGAACAACTATTCGCTTGAAAGTTGTAAATAAATACGGATTGTACTCAACAGTAGAGAAGACAATCACAATTACAGATGAAGTATTATATACCAGAGATGAATTTAATAAGATCTTTACCCCTGTTGGTGATAAATATACCTTTGATGGAACAGGAGTTCCAAGCTGGGATAAACTTAATTATACTTTCTCATCTGAGCCTACGACCTTGATCCGTGTTAACAGCCCGGAAACGGTATATTCTGATGGTCGTGTGTATACGGAAACAGCCAGCGGCAATACGCGTTTTATGATTCACCATGTGAATGCTACCGGTAAAAATGTGAAGATGTATGTCATTGCTACCAATAAGAATACGGAAACAACGCGTTTGACTCAAACTAATTTTGGTTTTGGTGGACCATCCCCATTTGCAACAGCGGCTGGAAAGGTTTCGGTTGATCGTTATTATAAATCGATGCAAACTGGCGATAAATACAAGGATGTATGGATTGCTCCAGGTGAAAGTAAAATTATCATGCCAGAGTTGAACGCTGTTGCCATGAAGCAGGGAGAGGTCATCTCTTTGTTCGCAGATTTATATAGTGATAATACCCTTCAATACGACGTCATCATGATTGATGCCAATAAGGATCCGTTCAAAACACTACCATATCTAAATTTACTAGATGAAGATGTGCATAACCGTGGGACTTATAAGGATGCAACTCGTATTATTGAATATGGGGATTTAGTTGGTAATTCGCCAGTTCGTCTTATGATAGGTGACAATTCTTTGGATCCATTCATAATCGGCACGGGTCCAAAAGGCGAATATAAAATGAATGCAGGTAATTTCGGGGTTGTCTACCATATCAAGTTATATCGTGTAGCACCAAATACATTGATTACCTTTAACCCTCGTGGGGGAAGATATTATGGATCTATCATGGTGAATGGAGACATTGTACAATTGTCGAGTTCGGGAAGTCTGTCTGCGCCGAATGAGAACAGTGTATTGTTCCGTTCAGGCGATCGTGAACAGACAGTGGAGTTCACATTCACAGCTGCACCAGGTAGTAACTTATCGGTGAACCTTCTTCTACAACCGATGCCGGAGATCAAACGTTAATAAACATTCAATCTCTTGAGAAACTTGATTTTCAGGATAAGAACGAAAAGGACGCGGGTTTTCATATCCGCGTCCTTTTTTAACATAGTCTATAGTCCTTTCGTAGCCTTCGAACATTGACGCTGTATGTATTTTGAGGCATTATTAGTAGAGATAAGGTATATGGTGCAAGGTTTAGACTGGAGGAAGGTCATATGTTGTCGACAGACCAAATAATCGGAGTTATGTCTAACCGGGGGTTACGGATTACGGACCAGCGGAAGAGTCTAGCCAGACTGTTCGCAGAGCAGGACGGTTATTTAACTCCCAAGGATGTATATGAATATATGGGGAAGCAGTATAGCGGACTCAGTTTTGATACAGTATATCGGAATCTACGCGTCATGGAAGAACTGGGAGTACTAGAACAAGTGATGTTTGAGGATGGCCTTAAATTCAGAGCTAGTTGTAATGAAGGTGACCATCATCATCATATGATTTGTTTACAATGCGAGAAGACGTACCCCATTCATTTTTGCCCTATGCCACTTACGGATGCACCGGATCAGTTTCAAGTGGTGAAGCATAAGTTTGAAGTTTTTGGATATTGTAAACTTTGTCGTCCAGAAGCTCAAGAAGGAACGCATTCAGAATCACATCAGGATGGAAACTCTTAACATGGCTGTCATGCGTAAAGTAGTTCAGGGACCTATTCATGTATATCGTAAATTCATTTCTCCTTTGAAGCCACCGACATGTCGTTTTTATCCAACTTGCTCTGCTTATGCGCTAGAGGCGATTGAGGTTCACGGGGCTCTAAAGGGTTCATGGCTTGCAGCGAGAAGGATCGTGAAATGTCATCCTTTTCATCCCGGAGGGATAGATCTTGTTCCTCCCAAGTCAAATACAGCTAAGAAACAACATGAAGAAGATGAGATAACTTGACAGGGTTACTATCTTTTCTTAATATTAGTCATATACATTTCCGATGAATGGATAAGTACAAGGAAGGGATTCAGCAACAGAGAGCCGGGGGAGCTGCAAACCGGTCTGAATTGGCTTTGGAACATGGTCCTGGAGGAATCGCTTTCGAGCCTACGGCATCTGCCTATGGTAAGGGAATGACGCGTAATCCGGCGTTAATGGAGGGTCGTAAAGACCGACAGAGCCCGTTGTCTGCGAAGACATGGGGAATTTGGGTGGTAACACGTGAGCAATCTCTCGTCCCATTAGGGGTGAGAGTTTTTTTGTATGCCCATAAACTTAAGGAGGAAGAACTAATGTCAACAAACAAAACGTTCTATATTACTACACCGATATATTATCCGAGCGATAAATTGCATATCGGGCATGCTTACACTACCGTCGCAGGAGATGCAATGGCGCGCTATAAAAGGTTGCGTGGGTACGACGTCCATTATTTGACGGGAACCGATGAACATGGACAGAAGATCGAGCGTAAAGCTCAGGAGAAGGGGAAGACACCTCAACAATTCGTCGATGACATCGTTGTTGGGATTAAGGAATTATGGAAGAAGCTTGATATTTCTTATGATGATTTTATTCGTACAACAGAACCCCGTCATAAGATCGTTGTAGAGGAAATATTCGATCGATTGTTGAAACAAGGCGATATTTATAAAGGGGAGTACGAAGGATGGTACAGTATTCCTGATGAAACCTACTATACAGAAACACAACTCGTGGATGTTGTACGCGATGACAAGGGCGTAATCGTTAGTGGTAAAAGTCCGGAAAGCGGACATCCGGTGGAGCTGGTAAAAGAGGAATCTTATTTCTTCCGGATGAGTAATTATGTGGATCGACTATTGAAGTACTATGAGGATAACCCAGGCTTTATTCAACCTGAATCTCGTAAGAATGAAATGATTAACAATTTCATCAAGCCAGGCCTAGAAGATTTGGCGGTATCCCGTACGACGTTTGAATGGGGAGTTAAAGTTAAAGGAGATCCAAAACATGTAGTCTATGTTTGGATTGATGCTTTGTCTAACTATATTACTGCGCTCGGATACGGTACGGACCAAGATGAGCAGTTTCAAAAATTTTGGCCAGCGGACGTTCATTTGGTTGGCAAGGAGATCGTTCGTTTCCATACGATTTATTGGCCAATCATGTTGATGGCGCTTGATCTTCCACTTCCAAAGAAAGTGTTTGGACACGGATGGTTGCTTACTAAGGAAGGTAAAATGTCCAAATCTAAGGGTAATGTGGTAGATCCTAACTTGCTCATTGACCGTTATGGTTTGGATGCAGCTCGGTATTATTTCCTTCGTGAGGTGCCGTTTGGCTCAGATGGAGCATTTACACCGGAAAGCTTTGTTGAACGTGTAAATTCTGACCTTGCTAATGATTTGGGTAACTTGCTTAATCGTACTGTTGCAATGGTTAATAAGTATTTTGACGGCAGTGTTCCGGTTTATAAGGGTCAAGTTACGGCTTTTGATCAGGAACTCACGGATATGTCGCTTCGGACGATTCAAAAAGTGGAGGAAGTGATGGAGAATTTAGAATTCTCTGTAGCCCTTACCGCAATTGGAGCTTTCATTAGTCGAACCAATAAATATATTGATGAAACACAGCCATGGACCTTGGCAAAAGATGAATCCAAACGCGAGGAACTTGCTTCTGTTATGGTTCATCTTGTAGAGTCACTACGGATTGCTTCCATTTTGTTGCAGCCTTTCTTAACGAAAGCCCCGTCAAGAATTTGGGAACAACTAGGTATCACTGCGGGCGAATTGACAACTTGGGAAAGTGCTAAGACTTTTGGTATTACTCCTGAAGGAACGAAGCTAGGTATAGGGGAGCCGATCTTCCCTCGTCTTGATGGGGAGCAGGAAGTTGCTTTTATTGTGAATGCGATGAATGCTGGAGCACCAGCTCTTGCAACTGAGGTAGCGAAGTCTTCTGCTGCTGAGGTCGTTAAACCAGAACCTAAGGATGAAATCGGAATCGACGATTTCGCTAAAGTCGAGCTTCGTGTGGCAGAGGTCATCGCTTGTGAACCAGTACCTAAAGCCGACAAACTGCTCAAACTGCAATTAGATTTAGGGTTCGAGCGTCGTCAAGTGGTCTCCGGTATTGCTAAATTCTACAAACCGGAAGAACTTGTTGGCCGTAAGGTCATTTGTGTCACTAATTTGAAGCCAGTGAAGCTGCGCGGTGAATTGTCTCAAGGTATGATCCTAGCTGCTTCAGAAGGCGATAATCTTTCTCTGGCGACGGTTCCGGATAGTATGCCTAACGGCGCAATTGTGAAATAAAGTTTAGATATAGAAAAACAGCGAGTCTCGTGAGACTTGCTGTTTTTGTTGTTTGAAATGTATCCATAAGAAACATACTTCGAAAGTATCGCTTCTAGAGAAAAATTAGTACAGATAACCCTGCAATAACGCAGTAAATGGAGAATACAGCTAGGTTACCTTTGGCCATAATGTTCATGAACCATTTTAATGCAAAGTATGTGGCAACAAGGGAACACAAAAATGCGGCAGCATAAGGCAATAGTAATTGTGAGATTTGTGGATCGTTCACTAAATCTTTAGCTGTGAGAATCATTCCACCTACGCTGACCGGAATATAAAGAAAAAACGAGAACTTCAGGGCGGTTTCCTGCTTCCAACCAAGTAGCATTGCGGTAACAATCGTTGAACCTGAACGGCTGATCCCAGGTATCAGAGCGATGGCTTGGGTCAGACCTACGAGAAAAGTATCACGGAGAGACAGATCTTTATCTCCCTTTTTACCTCGTAAATTACGTATAATCCACAAGGCTAATGCTGTGACTAGTAAGGCGATACCGATCGTGGTCATTCCTTTGAACAAATCGCCAATCGCATCACTATACAAGTACCCCAGCACAGCGGCTGGTATCGTTGCTAGAATTAGATACAGGCCCATACGGAAATCGGCATAATCACGAGTTTCACGTTTCGCTATGTAGCGGAAGAATGAGATGATTAGTTTTGAGAGATCCTTACGATATATCCACACGATGGCTAAGAGCGAAGCAGTATTAACCAATACCTCAAAGCTCATACCCTCTATATGAATTCCAAATAATCTCTCTACGATAATGAGATGGCCGCTTGAAGAGACGGGAATAGGTTCGGTTATCCCTTGAATGAGGCCTAGTAGAGCATATTTAAGTACTTCCCAAAAGTCCAAACTGAATTCTCCTCTCTTTCTTAATAGTATGAAAAAACTCACTTCACCATGTTAATGGGTGAATGGTTGTTTGTCAAAGATAGGAGATGAATTACCTAGGTTGACAACCTCAAGCGAATGCCCCTATAATCCTTATAGTAATTATTACGATTAAGAAGGGAAGAGGCTAGTGACTTCATATAAAAATAAAGTTTGGAAATTTTCTTTGATGATGGTCGTGGCACTAGTTCTCCTCACTGGATGCGGCAAGAGTCAGGGTGGAGGAATAGTAGCAGGGAAGGTTAATGTGGTGACAAGCTTTTATCCTATATATGAGTTTGCCAAGGAAATAGGAGGAGAAGAAGCGAATGTGATTAATCTGTTGCCAACGGGTGTGGAGCCGCACGAATGGACACCTCGTAGCCAAGATATTATGAATACATCTAAAGCTGAACTGTTTCTTTATAATGGAGCGGGATTGGAAGGTTGGGTACCCAATTTCATGAAGGGGCTGGGGAGTCAATCGAAAGTGAAGTCGATCCAAGTTAGTGAGGGCATTTCGCTTATAGAGGCGGATGGAGAAGACGAGCACGATCATGATCATGGTGAGACAGCAGATCATCATTTGGATCCACATACTTGGGTTAGTCCTAAGTCAGCGATCATTATGGCTGAAAATATAAAAAACAGCTACATAGACGTCGATCCTGCTCATAAGGATGGTTATGAAACACGATATGCGGCTTTACGTGATAAATTGGAACAATTGGACATGAAATTTACAGAAGAGTTGTCTAAGACTACAAAAAAAGAGATTGTCGTATCTCATCAATCGTTTGGCTATTTGTGTCGCGATTATGGATTATCACAGCATGCGATTATGGGTCTATCCCCTGAAGCTGAGCCAAGAGCGCAAGATCTCGTAGCATTATCTAAACTTGTGAAGGATGAGGGTATACAGTATATCTTTTTCGAAGAACTAGTATCGGATAAGTTGGCAAAGACTCTTGCTGCAGAAACAGGAGTGCAGACGATGGTTCTGAATCCTGTTGAAGGGTTAACAAAAGAGCAGGAGCAAGCAGGAGATACGTATTTCACCTTAATGGAGAAAAACTTACAAAATCTAATTCAAGTATTACAATAAAGCTGAATTTTGAACTGGAAGGATGGCCACGATGAAATCAAATAGCGCCGCTAACACGGCATTTTGTCACGATAAAATAATTGAACTTGACGGTGTTTCCTTCTCCTATAATGATCAAAAAGTGATCTCCGACTTCAGTTTTGGAGTGAATGAGCGTGATTTTGTCGGCGTGATCGGCTCCAATGGAGCTGGGAAGACCACATTGCTGCGCATGATGGTTGGACTTCTAGAGCCGACTAAGGGAGAAATCAAGATGTTTGGTCAGCCGATCAAACGCTTCCGAGACTGGGATCGGATTGGATACGTACCGCAGAAGAACTCGTTTAACCCGTTATTCCCAGCCACGGTACGGGAAGTGGTGTTGTCTGGATTGTATAGTAATAAGAAGATCTTCCGCCGGGTTGGACGGGAGGACCAACAGAAGTGTGATGACGCCCTTGAAGTTATGAAGATTAGTAACCTTGCTGATAAACGAATTGGACAGCTGTCAGGTGGACAGCAGCAACGTGTATTTCTAGCTAGAGCGTTAATTAATCATCCTGATCTGCTTATTCTCGATGAACCAACGGTCGGAATTGATGCGCAAACACAACGAGACTTCTTTGAACTTATCTTTCATTTACACGCCCATCATCATATGACTTTCCTGATGGTATCACATGATATCGAAATCATTGAGGGCTACTTGGGTCAGGAACCACGTGATCAATGTGGCGCAATTAAGTTATATGTACGACATTCTCATGAGCAGGAATGTGCTATTCCTGACTTGCAGCACTCGCTTACTTAATTTTTTAATACATGGATTGAAATAGTTTTGCTTCGCAAAACTTAAGATAATGCTTACGAAGTAGTTTTGCTTCGCAAAACTTTAAGGAGTTGTGATTCTTGGAAATATTAACGGTTGATTTCTTTCAAAGAGCGTTGGCAGGTGGTCTCTTGATCGGCCTTACTGCCCCCCTGATTGGTATTTTTTTAGTTCTTAGACGATTATCAATGATTGGGGACACGCTAGCTCACGTCACCATAGCGGGTGTAGCTTTAGGTTTCCTCATTGAGGTGTATCCAGTAGGCATGGGGCTGATCTTTGCTGTGATCGCCTCATTTGCTATTGAGAAGCTACGTAAGGCCTATAAGAGCTACGCTGAACTATCTATCGCGATCATTATGTCGGGAGGCGTAGCGCTCGCGTCATTGTTCTTTACACTCGGTATGGGTTACAATACGGATGTCGTTAGTTATTTGTTCGGAAGTATTTATACGTTAGATACGACAGATCTGTATGTTGTAGGTGCTGTGACCGTTGTTGTAGTTATAGTAATTTCTCTGTTCTTCAAAGAATTCTTCCTACTCTCGTTCGAAGAGGATGCAGCCGCTGTGAGTGGGTTGCCAGTTAAGTTGCTAAACATGCTCATCACCATTATGACCGCACTAGTTATTAGCACTGCGATCAAGATTGTTGGAGCGTTACTAGTATCCGCATTACTTACAATACCTGCTGCTTGTAGTCTGATTATTGCAAGGAGTTTTAAAACCTCGGTTATTTACTCTGTAATCATTGCCGAAATTGCTGTTGTATTAGGATTAATGATCGCAGGAATATGGAATTTAGCACCTGGAGCAACTATTGTACTACTTCTGATCGCCATGTTAATATTAACCCTTCTCGGTAAAAGAGGTTTTAAAGTATAAGAAGAAAGTATAGATAGCTTGGAGGTAATTATGGCTGATCTCAATGTTTGGCTGGCTTTTGGTGCGGGCGTGGCTTCTTTTATTTCACCATGCTGTCTGCCTCTTTATCCGTCTTATTTATCGTATATTACTGGTATGTCGGTACAAACATTGAAGAACGAGCAGAGTCGGCGGGAAGTTCGTTTCCGAACGATGACTCATACGCTGGCGTTCATTCTTGGGTTCTCGGTTGTATTTTACACGCTAGGGTTTGGCGCAGGACTATTCGGTGATTTTTTTAACGCCAATCGTAGCTTAATCCGTCAGCTTTCCGCCATTTTAATCATTGTCATGGGTTTATTTTTACTTGGCATTTTTCAACCCCAGTTTCTACTTAAAGAACGAAAAATGAATATGAAGTTTAAGCCGTCTGGATATTTGGGTTCTTTTATATTCGGAATCGGCTTTTCTGCGGGGTGGTCTCCTTGCGTCGGACCAATTCTAGCTGCGATTATTGCGCTTGCTGCGAGTGAACCGGGAGTCTGGTTAAGTATGATCACCGCCTATACGATCGGCTTTGCACTGCCTTTCTTTGTATTGGCCTTCTTTATTGGGTCAACGAGATGGATCGTTCGCTATTCGGGCATCATGATGAAAGTCGGTGGAGCACTAATGTTGCTCATGGGCGTACTCCTATTTACTAATCGGATGTCACAAATTACGATCTGGTTACAGCAAATTACACCTGAGTGGCTTAAGTTTTAAGTAACAGGTTAAACTTGGTGTGCACTTGCCAAGGGATAAGCATAACATGTATCATAAATAGAGTAGTGTTTTGCCAAGGTTAAGCTACCGTTAACTCATGGAAAAGAGGTTATCAACAGATGCCAACGCCCAGCATGGAGGATTATTTGGAGCGTATCTATAAACTGATCGATGAAAAGGGATATGCTAGAGTTTCAGATATTGCAGAGGGACTGGAGGTTCATCCATCTTCAGTGACTAAGATGATTCAGAAATTGGACAAGGATGAGTATTTGATTTATGAGAAATATCGAGGATTAGTGTTAACGAGTAAAGGTAAAAAGGTAGGTAAAAGACTCGTTGACCGCCATCATTTGCTGGAAGAATTTCTGGGGATGATCGGTGTTGAGCATGATAATATTTATAAGGATGTTGAGGGAATTGAACATCACTTAAGCTGGGACTCCATCACACGAATTTCCACACTTGTTGAATACTTCAAACGTGATAGTTCTCGAATCGATGATCTTAATAATGTACATCAGGAAATTCTAGCGGAATCTTAATACAATAAGTACTCGTGTTTATAGTCCGTCAAGTTGAAGCGATCTGCACTCGGTATTAACCGATGACAGGTCGCTTCTTTTATTTGTTCACCCAAAACCGCAACTCTTGTAACCTAGATAACGTTAAAAGAAGGTAGGAGATTTTTCGTACAAATAATAGAATCCTGGAGGTTACTGATGAAATTTTTGCGCACATGGCTTACTCCTCTTCTTATTCTGATTATGTTTTCTTCCGCAACGGGTCAGGTGGGGGCAGCATCATCCCGCGACATTACGATTTATTTGGACGGAGTATCTTTAGCTAGTGATACTGCTCCTTATATCAAACCCAAAGAGAACGTTACGATGGTCCCGCTTCGTGTGATTAGTGAAGGACTGGGGGCATCGATCAATTGGTCGCAGGCTGCAAAGAGTGTAACAATCATTAAAGACGGAAATACAATAGTGCTTCGTATTGGGAATAAGACAGCTCAAGTTAATGATAGTCTTATAGGTTTGGATGTATCGGTTGAGATTGTAAGTGGTCGAACGATGGTCCCACTTCGCTTTGTTAGCGAGCAATTGGGGCTAAATGTAGAGTGGAATCAGAAGCTCCAAACCATTAATCTGACCACTAATCATGATGTTATAGATCCACCAGGCAACGAACAACCTGGAACCACACCGCCAGTAACTGAGGAACCGCCAATTACAGGAGGTAACAAAGCTGAACTTCGTGGCGCTTGGATTTCTACGGTATTTAATTTGGATTGGCCTAGTAAAGCCTCAAGTGGCAAAATTGAAACTCAAAAGAATGAATACATTAAACAACTTGATCAATTACAAAGTATGGGGTTAAATGCGGTGTTTGTTCAAGTACGTCCTTCAGCCGACGCAATTTATCCTTCGAATCTGGTTCCATGGACTTCTTTCCTAACAGGAACTGCTGGTAAGGATCCGGGATATGATGCTCTGCGATTTATGATTGAAGAGACACATCGTCGGGGGATGGAGTTCCATGCATGGTTCAATCCGTTCCGAGCGAGCACAGGAATTGAAACTAGTATTTTACCAGAGAATCACGTCACGAAAATGCATCCCGATTGGATCGTTAAGTTCGAGAGCACTTTGTACATTAACCCGGGAATTCCAGAAGCACGGCAGCACATTATTGACGTGATCATGGAAGTTGTGGAAAAGTACGATATCGATGGGGTACATTTAGATGACTATTTCTACCCGACGGGCGAGACAGCATCCAAAAAGTTTAATGATGATAGCACTTATAAAACTTATAACTATAATCAAATTAGCAATAAAGGCGATTGGAGACGGGACAATATCAATGATTTTGTCCGCGATCTTGGTCAAAGTATTCATGGTGCAAAGCCTAATGTGTCCTATGGTATTAGTCCATTTGGGGTCTGGCGGAACAAAGCGACCGATCCGACGGGTTCGAATACGAAAGCGGGAATTACCGCTTATGACAACTACTATGCTGATGTACGTACCTGGATTCAGAACGGATGGGTCGATTATGTTGCTCCGCAGTTGTACTGGAGTTTGTCGCGCAATGAGGTTCGTTACGACATTCTGGCTGACTGGTGGGCCAGCGAAGTTAAAGGTACGAACGTGAAGTTATATATCGGTCATGCGCCATACAAACTCGGAACGAGTGAGGTTGGATGGAATTCTGCATCTGAGATTATCAATGAATTGAAATATAATGAAACGATTCCTGAAATTAAGGGAAGTATATTTTTTAGCGCGAAAGATTTGCTGAAAAATCCATTAGGACTTATTCCATTATTACAGTCATATTTCGGATCTTAAAATAGCATACAGACAGCCCCCGACAACATACATAAGAGTAGACTTAGGTATGGATTGGGGGCTTTTTCTTATGTTGATCAATGGTGTGTTTGAAGGTGGTGGCGTAAAAGGGATCTCTTTAGCGGGAGCAGTCCGGGCATCGGAACTGTATGGTGCAAGATTTCATCGGGTGGCAGGAACTTCATCGGGTTCGATCGTAGCATCACTCATTGCATCGGGTCACGCAGCAGAAGAAATGAAGAACATTATTATGTCTACTTCGTTTACTCACTTTTTGAAGAGATCGGCAATATTCAATACAGCTCTTCTGGGGCCTGCGTTACGTGTACTGCTTAAGAAAGGGCTATATTCGGGCGAGGCACTTGAAGAATGGATGCGGCAAATTTTAAAGGTTAAAGGGGTCCGAACATTCGGAGACTTGGAAAAGGGTAAACTGACCATTATTGCATCAGATATTACAAGAGGAAGGATTCTAATTCTTCCAGATGATTTACCCAAAATGGGAATTAATCCAGATACCTTCGAAATAGCAAAAGCCGTGCGAATGAGCTGTAGTATCCCTTACTTCTTTGATCCCGTACTCTTACGATTACCTTCTAAGCAAACCAAAGGTAAACCATTCGCTGGTCAATTTCTTCACATCGTTGATGGAGGGCTGCTGAGCAATTTTCCTTTATGGCTATTTGACGAGGATTGTAAAAGAAAAAGTGGAAAGATGATTCCGACAGTAGGTTTTCAAATGGTAGGGAAGAATAGTAATCAACCGCATGTAATTAGAGGACCATTTAGTATGCTGCAAGCGCTGGTTGAGACGATGTTATCGGCGCATGATGAAAGATATATTGAGCAATCCAATCGCTATCGGACGGTTAAGATCCCCACTTTAGGTGTAGGTACAACCCAGTTTGATATCGACAAAAAAGAAAGCCTGCTGCTTTATGAATCCGGGCTAATGGCCGGTAATCGCTTTTTCGAGGACTGGAATGTCCAGTATTACGAAAAGCAGTTCATAAAGTATCAGCAGACTTCAGAAAAGTAATAAGTTAAAGGTTAATCAAAGCGAATCAGTGATATTTAGGTGTATCATCGTTTTTTCCTTTTTGGCCTTCGATGACCTGAAAAGGATAATGCTTGCGTTTCTCCGGTGTAGATTGACGTCTTTCCGCATTGACCTTAGCCATTGTGCGAGCTGACGGTTTAACTTTGGGAGTTGCTGGTCTTCTATATTTCTTTGGCGGAAATTTATAGAGTAAGAACACGACCCCGAAAACGATAAGCGGCGGGAGAATATAACCTAAGTTGAATCCTCCTCCTACAATTCCGAAAACCGCGAGTCCGATGGTAATCCAGAAAATCATAAACTCCTTCTTCATACCCCATCATCCTTTCACAGGATCCAAAGTGGAATGGCCTAGAGGCGATTCCAATACACCTTCTTGCTCCAAACGGGCGTCTAATTCACGCATCCGATTAAATGAGGCAATAGACACTTCTACTTGATCGTCAGTTGGTTCTTTGGTTGTTAGAAGTTGTAACCATAACCCAGGATACCCGAGAAAGCGTAACACAGGAAGATCTCGTACAGCATTCGTCAGACGCAGCATTTCAAAGGAAATGCCGATAACTAATGGAAGCAATAGTATGCGGATATACATCCGTTCCCATACGTTATCCCAACTAAAGAAAGAATAAACAATGACGCCAACGATAACGGTTAGAATGATAAAGCTACTGCCACAACGATAGTGAAGACGACTATATTTTTGAACGTTCTTAGGAGTGAGTTCTTCACCGTTCTCATAGGCGGTAATGACTTTATGTTCAGCACCATGATATTGAAACAAGCGTTTGATTACCGGTGTTAGTGTCATGAGCCATAAATAACATAGGAGAAGTACAATTTTGATAATGCCTTCCACCAAAGTATGCAAGACACGATTGTCAAATGCATGCTGAAACAAATATTGTTCCAGTAACGCAGGGACAAGCGTGAATATGAGTTTACCTGCAATGAATGAAAGAATACCGGCAACAGCCACACCGACAATCATCGATAGAGAGAAACCGGACTCTTCTTTTTCTTTTTGCTGAGCACGTTCTTCTGGTGACGTTTCATCATCAGCCAAAGCTTCAGCTGAGT
This sequence comes from Paenibacillus segetis, assembly GCF_014639155.1. Taxonomy (NCBI): domain Bacteria; kingdom Bacillati; phylum Bacillota; class Bacilli; order Caryophanales; family Paenibacillaceae; genus Paenibacillus; species Paenibacillus segetis. Next base: position 2,700,526 of record NZ_BMFT01000001.1, on the reverse strand, counting down.
AATTTAAGTGTTTGGAGCCTTTGGCACTAGAATCGATAATACTGACTAGTCCACGGATTAACGGGATTCTACGAAGTCGTTTTACCCAAGTTTTATCTTGCTTTGGTACTTCCAAAAAGGTGATTTCTCCGCTCTTTCGGCGGACTGCTGTTACATTGACATGTTTGCCGCCAAACATGACGCCTTCGATGACGGCTTGACCACCGTATATAGCTGGTTTAGATTCTTGAGGCAAATATTTCACCTTCCCTAATGTTAATGAGTCCATTGTATCGAATTTTGAGAGCAAATTCTAGTTTGTTTAGTCTTTTAAAAATTGGTCATACTAAATGCGAATTTGATATGGAACAATTTTAAAGGAGAATCAAAATATGACTCAGCATCAGCAAAACAGCAAAAAGGTCACAAACATTTGGTTGTTTGCTTTGAATATTGGCTTTTTTGCAGGTCTTATATGGGGAGGAATTAAGGGCTTATTTTATTATATGCGCTTTACGACAGTGCTGCCAGGATATTTACTTGAACCATTTTTTAAACAAAAATTTCTAAATAGCGGGCCTGGATATTACGTTGGTTGGTTAGGGTTTATCGTATTCTCAATCATAGTGACGCTCATATACACTCTGTGTCTCCGTAAACTTAAGGGACCTATTCCCGGTCTTCTGTATGGGATCTTCTGGTGGATCATTATATTCCTTCTTATTGGCCCTTTGACTCATATGACGATTCCCTTTAAGGAGCTGTCAGTTAACACCGCGATCAGTGAGTTTTGTCTCTATTTATTATGGGGGTTATTTATCGGATATACGGCAGCCGTAGAATACAATGATGAAAGACAACGAGAACCGGAGAATGCGTACCAATAGGGACAAAAAGCTTCTCAATTGACTCCTTTTTATGTTAAAATTACTTTTGGTTAATTCACAGGATAGATGCGTAAAGTAATGAATGGACTGAAAAGGGGCGCATATGATGGCGAACACTCGTGTTATTCGGCTTCGGGAAGCTCTCGAGCTTCAAAATTTGGAAGCCATATTGATTACTGGAGAAGTGAATCGCCGCTATTTAACGGGGTTTACTGGAAGTTCCGGATATGTTCTGATTACAGGACAGAAAGCCTATTTGTTAACAGATTTCCGATATATGGTACAGGCTTCCGAACAGGCTACAGGTTTCGAGATTGTTGAGCATGCTGCTTCGGTTACGGATACGCTCAAGGAGCTCCTACAAGTGGGGCAAATAAGTCGACTTGGCTTCGAAGATGAGAATGTTGTGTACTCTACATATCGGAACTATGAGACTGAATTAAGTCCCTGTCAGCTTATTCCGGCAGCTGGACTCGTGGAAGGACTGCGAGTTTATAAGGACGATGAAGAATTGGCTATCATGAAAGAGGCGGCAGATCTTGCTGACCGAACTTTCCATCATATGCTAGGGATTCTTAGACCTGGTGTTACGGAATTGGACATGGCTCTTGAAATGGAGATCTTCATGCGCAAGAATGGAGCTACTTCAAGTTCATTCGATACGATTATAGCATCCGGTGAACGTTCTGCTCTTCCTCACGGGGTAGCGAGTGAGCGAGTTATCAAGGGTAATGAATTCGTGAAAATGGATTTTGGTGCTCTTTTGAACGGTTACTGCTCGGATATTACTCGTACGGTGGTTTTAGGAACTCCAAGTCCGAAGCACCGTGAAATTTACGACATTGTTCTGGAAGCACAGCTACACACGCTTGAACATCTTCGTCCTGGCATGACAGGAAGAGAAGCTGATGCTTTAGCTCGTGATGTGATTACACGTTACGGCTATGGTGATCAATTTGGTCACAGTACAGGTCATGGTCTAGGTATGGAAGTGCATGAGGCACCAAGGTTATCCAAACTTAGCGATACGGTACTTCAACCAGGAATGGTCGTTACAGTTGAACCAGGTATTTATTTGCCAGGTTTTGGCGGCGTCCGAATTGAAGATGATGTTGTCATTACGGAGAGCGGGATTCGCCGTTTAACCGAGTCAACAAAGGATTTTACCGTAATTGCATAGAAGTTATGATATATTTTATTAATAAATGTTAACTTTACCTGAGGAGGTTCTCTATTGATTTCAGTAAATGATTTTAAAACAGGCTTGACCGTCGAAGTAGACGGCGATATTTATACGGTGCTTGACTTTCAGCACGTTAAACCAGGGAAGGGCGCAGCATTTGTCCGTTCCAAATTAAAAAACCTTCGTAACGGTAACACCGTAGAAAAAACGTTCCGTGCCGGTGAAACGATCGGACGAGCTCAAATCGAAAACCGTGATGTACAGTATCTATATGCAAGTGGTTCGGAGCATTCCTTCATGGACAATGAAACTTATGATCAATTTACATTGACTTCTGAACAGTTGAAGTGGGAACTTAACTTCCTGAGAGAGAACATGAATGTAAAAATCGTCAGCTATCAAGGTGAAATTCTGGGGATTAACTTGCCGAACAGTGTTGAACTGCGCGTTGTTGAGACTGAACCAGGAATTAAAGGAAATACAGCTACTGGTGCAACGAAGAATGCTAAACTTGAGACAGGCCATAACGTTCAAGTACCTTTATTCATCAATGAGGATGATATATTGTTGATTGATACTCGTGAAGGTAAATACATTTCCCGCGCATAGTTGGGGTTATGTCACTGTATCTCCAAATCTCCAAAAAAAGTTCCTCCTCCATCCATTATTGGTGGAGGAATTTTTTTATTCGTATTATACTGTTTTAAAGCGTTACTGATTTAGTGAGTGGAATGTGGAAGATCATATTAGGGAGGGTCTGACTTGGCTTTATATGTTATGAAATTCGGAGGTAGCTCCGTAGGGGATACAGAGCGCATGAAGCGTGTCGCAAGACGCGTCGTAGAGAAGCAAGATGAGGGCCATCAAGTCGTAGTTGTTGTTTCTGCGATGGGTGATACGACAGATGATTTAATTGATCAAGCTAGATTGTTAAATGAAGAACCACCATTACGTGAGATGGATATGCTGATGACAAATGGTGAGCAAATTTCGATTGCTTTGTTATCCATAGCGATTCATGCACTTGGCAAGAACGCAGTTTCCTTTACGGGCTGGCAAGCTGGTTTTCGTACGGAGCCGGTTCATGGCAAAGCCCGTATTATAGATATTCAGCCGGAGCGTGTTCAGCAGGCCCTAGACGCTGGAAACATCGTCGTTGTCGCTGGTTTCCAAGGGATGACGGAAGATGGGGAAATTACAACGTTTGGACGTGGCGGTTCGGATACGACTGCTGTAGCTCTTGCTGCGGCAATTTCCGCAGATTTCTGTGAAATATATACGGATGTAGACGGTATTTATTCCACTGATCCACGAATTGTAAAGAATGCTCGTAAGCTTTCGGAAATATCCTACGATGAAATGCTAGAGTTGGCTAATTTGGGGGCGGCTGTATTACATCCCCGTGCTGTAGAGTATGCGAAGCACAATCAGGTTTGTCTAGTCGTTCGTTCAAGCTTTAATCATAATGAAGGTACTGTCGTTAAGGAGGAAGTCAATATGGAGCAAGGTGTAGTTGTCAGTGGAATAGCCTATGATAAGAACGTAGCCCGGATTAGTATATTAGGGGTTTCTCATGTTCCTGGTGTATTAGCCAAAGTATTCGGCTCACTTGCAAATGCCAAGATTGATGTAGATATCATTGTACAAAGTGGTGTTCAGGACGGGAAAGCAGATTTCTCCTTCACTGTAGGCCTCTCTGATCGAGAGAAAGCACTCAGTGTAATCAACAATATTCGCGGAGAAGTTCCATTCGAGGATATCACCTCGGAAGATGGGCTCGTTAAGGTGTCCATCGTTGGCGCAGGTATGGTCAGTCATCCAGGGGTTGCAGCGCAAATGTTTGATGTTATCTCGAAGCAAGAGGTTAACATTAAAATGGTTAGCACCTCAGAAATTAAATGTTCTTGCGTTATCGAAGGTAGCAAATTGAATGAAGTTGTGAAAGCACTGCATACTGCCTATGGCCTTGATACCAAAGATCAGGTTTTTGTAGGTGGACCAGAGGATAGACGTTAAAATTTAGGAGGGTCAGTTTTTCCCCCTATATGCAGAACGAGCCTTAGAAGAGATTCTAGAGGCTCGTTCTTTTAATTTCATGTTCTGATTTTAGTAGACCTGCGGTTATTATTGCAGGTCTTTTTTTGTGCCTGCAAAAAGATTTTTTAATAATCTGCTATTTTGAGACATGGTTACGCTGAAACTTCAGTATGTTTAAATATAGCGGCCTTTAATAATTGCAGAATCTAATATGAATAGGAATCATCACTGTGAAAGAGGTGCTTTCATGAGGAAAAAAGAGATCGTAGCTATGCTGCTGGCCGGAGGACAAGGTAAGCGGCTCAAGGGACTTACTAGGACTCTTGCTAAACCTGCGGTTTATTTTGGGGGTACGTACAGGATTATTGATTTTCCACTGAGCAATTGTTCTAACTCTGGAATTGATACGGTTGGCGTTCTTACTCAGTACGAGCCTCTTGTGCTTCATTCTTATATTGGTGTAGGTACAGATTGGGATATGGATCGCAAATATGGTGGTGTATATGTTCTACCCCCTCACGAACGGGAAGACGGAAGCAATTGGTACCGAGGTACAGCGGATGCCATCTATCGCAATGTGAAATTTATTGAGCAGTTCAATCCTGAGCACGTACTTATCCTGTCAGGGGATCATATTTACAAGATGGATTATAAAGCCCTATTAGAATATCACAAGGAACGTGATTCCGATTGTACGATTTCAGTCATTGATGTTCCTTTAGAGGAAGCAAGCCGTTTCGGAATATTAAATACGAATGAAGATTTGCAGATTTATGAATTCGAAGAAAAACCAGCGCATCCCAAGAGTACATTAGCATCTATGGGAGTCTATATTTTCAAATGGGACGTATTGCGCGCGCATCTGCTGGAGGACGCTGAGAAGCCCTTCTCCTCCTATGATTTTGGCAAAGATATCATTCCGCTGATGCTCCATAATGACAAGAAATTATTTGCCTATCCTTTTGAAGGATACTGGAGAGATGTAGGTACCGTTCGCAGTCTATGGGAGGCGAACATGGATCTACTATCTGATGCTCCACCCTTGGATCTAAACGACTCTTCCTGGCGAATCTATACTCGAAATCCTAACCAACCGGCACAATATATTGCACCTCAAGCAAGCCTTAAAAATTGCATCATTAATGAAGGTTGTATTATTCACGGCAAAGTAGAACATTCAGTACTTTTTTACGGAGTAGAAGTGGGAAAAGACAGCGAAATTACAGACTCGGTTATTATGCCAAAAGTTAAAATCGGAAAGAACGTACGCATTCATGGAGCGATTATCAATGAGGATATCGTTATTGAAGATAATGCTGTTATTGGTTCAACGCAGGATGAGGACATTTTACTCATTGATAGTGAAGAGGATGTCTGGTCATACCTTTCGAGAAACCCACAAAGCTAAAAGAGGAGGGGGAAGGCAGTATGAAGCCATTGCTTGGAGTCATTAGTCTAGATCATGAGCTGGACCAGTTAAATGAATTAACATATTTCCGCTGCGGTGCGTCGGTGCCATTTGCTGGACGATATCGCTTGATCGATTTTATATTGTCGAATATGATGTATGCTGAGATTGTCAGCGTGGGGCTCTTTATTCGTCGAAAATATCGTTCCCTTCTAGATCATTTAGGGGACGGTAAACCTTGGGATTTGGATCGGAAACGTGGGGGATTGTTTATTCTTCCTCCTGATTGGAATGATCCTACAGACACTTCACGCGGGGAATTACAGCATTTTCATAATAACCTTCATTTCTTTCGACGTTCCCCTGGGAAGTACATCGTGTACTCTGGCAGTCGTCATATCAACATGGTTGATATTAAAGAGGTTTATAGTCAGCATTGTGATAGTGGGGCCGATGTTACATTAGTCTACAAACAGATCGAGCAACTTGAACCAGAGCATGAATCTTGTACAAGGCTTGATGTTGAATCTTCCGGTGAAGTGAGCGGTATTCATCAAGAAAAAGATAACCACAACATTTACATGGAAATGTTTATCATAGAGAAGGAACTTTTTCTGGAAATGGTGGATCTGTGCATCGCACATGGTGGCAGCCATTTTTTCCGGGATGTGATTCAGAAAGGGCGCGGAGGCTTAAAAGTATCCGCATATAAATATACAGGTTATCACGCCGTAATCAATTCGGTGCAAAGCTATTACAAGAACAGTATGGATCTCTTGAAAAGGGAGCACTACTTGCGACTGTTTGGTAAACAAGCGGTCCAGACCAAGATCAAATATGAGGCGCCATCCAAGTATTTGACGGAGGCTAATGTAAGTAATTCGCTTGTGGCTAATGGCTGCGTGATTGATGGAGTGGTGGAGAATAGTATTATTTTCCGTGGGGTCCGGATCGAAAAGGGAGCAAGGGTGATCAATTCAATTGTGATGCAGAAGTCGATAATTGAGGCTGGGACAACGATTGAAAATGTAATTTTAGATAAAGACGTCTTAGTGTCAGCAAACCGGAATTTAATGGGGGCTCCACAGCAGCCTTTTGTTATCGCAAAGAGTTCTATCATTTAAGGGGCTCTGAATATTAAGAAAGGTTCGTGAGATATTACTCGCGAGCCTTTATTTTTTATCTTTCTTCACTGAAATCAACACTATTTTTTTGATTTGAACCTTCTTTTTTAATAAAAAAAGATATTCCAGCATATCGATAAGAAAGGGACAAACTTGCATAGAGTTATCTGTTCATAAAGGAGGTCAGTATGCTTGATAAATTTGTGACAAGTATGGCAACACTACGAATTATTTCAGGAACGATTGAGATCACAGCTGCGCTTCTTATGCTTAAGCTAGGAAGGGTAGATAGAGCATTGGTTGTTAATTCTACTCTTGCTTTCGTAGGACCCACGGTATTGATCATAACAACGGCTATTGGACTTGCAGGTATGTCTGACAAACTGTCGTGGGGCAAAATGATGTGGATCGGTGGCGGTATCACCTGTCTCTTAATTGGTATTTTGAAGAAATGATAGATTTACGGTCATAAAGACAAAGTACAAGCATACACATGAGATATAACAGAAACCATTTCTAATAAATAAGAGACATAAGTCTTGGGGGGTTGCAAATGAACCCAAGTTGGTTATCCGTATTTCCTGATAACATCCGGGGATTATTGCTTAAGATGCCTACTTCTCTCTTTAACGAGTTGGAAGAAATACGCATCCGTGAAGGTCGTCCGCTCGAAGTCAATGCGGCGGGTCGTCACTATTTTCTAACTTCTAGTGGAGAGATCACCCGCAATCCTATTCTCGCTTTTAAGCCGGGAAAACAAGATGGTAACACGCTGCTAGATCTAATTACGAATCACTCCCTATATACGATGGAGGAGGAGTTGCGTAGAGGATTTATTACCATTGCAGGTGGGCATAGGATAGGACTTGCTGGAAGGACGGTACTCAGCTCGGGGCGGGTCGAACATCTTCGCGATATTAGTGGATTTAATGTTCGTATCGCTCGGGAAGTACAGGGAATCGCTGATCAAGTGTTACCGCAGCTACTCGATTTCAAACAACAGAGTGTGCATCATACCTTGATTCTATCTCCACCACAACAGGGAAAAACAACACTGATCCGCGATTTGGCTCGCCAGATCAGTAATGGAACGTGGGGACATCCAGAAGCGAAGTGGTCCGGTCTCAAGGTGGCTGTAATTGATGAACGTTCTGAAATCGCTGGAAGCAAGCGAGGGGTACCAAGTTTTGATGTTGGGGCTCGGACCGATGTAATGGACGGTTGCCCCAAAGCGGAAGGCATTATGATGATGATTCGCTCGATGTCCCCTGATGTTATTATCGTCGATGAAATTGGACGTTCTGAGGATGCAGAGGCATTAGCCGAAGCACTGCATGCAGGTGTACGAGTTATTGCCACAGCGCATGGTTCAAATGTAGCTGAAATGGCCTCCAGACCGGCGTTAGCGCAATTGTTCAACCCTCCCTTCTTTCAAATTTACACGGTGCTCAATCGCACGGAAAAGGGACTTGCTTTCCGACTATGGGATGGAAAAGGTAGAGTAATCCAGACTCATGAGCCAGGTTGGAAAGGTGGGAAAGAACATGCTTAAGATGCTAGGAGCCGCATTAGTCATCCTGGCAGCAACGCTTGTTGGATGGCTTAAGGCAAGACAATTTGCAAGCCGCCCAAATCAAATCAGAGGATTGATCTTAGCATTGAAACGACTAGAAACGGAAATTATGTATGGCTTCACCCCTTTACCGGATGCCCTGCAGCGGATTGCTAATCAGAATAAGGAACCGATTAGATCCTTGTTCACAGTGGCTGCCGGTCATATGAATCCGCCAAACAACTGGACCGCGCAGGACAGTCTACAACATGCTGTTGAGAGTCAATGGGGCTTCACTTCAATGAAGAAGCCGGAGAAAGACATTATGAACCAGCTTAGTTACACACTCGGGACAAGCGATCGGCAAGATCAAATTGGACACATCGTTACAGCGATCCGCCAATTAGAAAGTGAAGAGGTCGCAGCTAGAGATGAACAATCTCGTTACGAGAAAATGTGTAAAAGCTTGGGACTGCTTAGCGGAGCGTTCGTCGTTATTTTATTCTACTGAATTCTATGATCCTCCCCATTCGATGATCGCTGTGAAATTGATAGTGAGGTGCCAAATCAATGAACATAGAAGTGAACGCCATTTTTCAAATTGCAGGCATCGGAATAATTATCGCCATGATTCATACGGTGTTGAAGCAAATGGGCAAAGAAGATATGGCACATTGGGTGACGTTGATCGGGTTCGTCGTTGTGCTGTTTATGGTGATTCGACTGCTTGACAGTCTGTTTCAAGAAATCAAATCGATCTTCTTATTCCAGTAGGTGAACTTACGGTGGAAATGATTCAGATTGTAGGATTAGGTCTTTTGGCAACAGTGCTGATTTTAGTTATTAAAGAGCAAAAGCCGATTTTCGCCTTTCTGATTGCAGCAAGCACAGGGATACTAATCTTTATGTATCTCATAGGAAAAATCGGAGGAATCATTGAGGTACTAGAACAGTTAGCAGAGTCTTCCGGTGTGCAGATGATATATCTTAAGACGATTCTCAAAATCATCGGGATCGCCTACATTGCTGAATTTGGGGCACAAATCGTCCGGGATGCTGGACAAGAGAGCATAGCTTCCAAAATAGAACTGGCGGGAAAAGTGTTAATTATGGTACTCGCCATCCCAATTATCAGCATCATTATCGAGACGGTAATGAAATTGCTGCCAGCTTAGTCGAAATGGGGACAAGGGATGAAACAATTTGACCTGACATGGCGACAAAAAACAGTATTCATCATTGTCCTTGGGTTACTGCTATTCAATCCCATCCAGTTGTTTGCCGAAGGCACAGATGATGGGTGGGTACAGCGTCAGGCAGAGGAACTTCCAACGGACCAAGTGGAATCCTACTGGCAGCAGTTGATGAAGAATTATGGAGGTTTTTTTCCAGATCAGAATATGCCTTCTTTCATGGATATGCTTATTCAGAAAGATAGCGGCTTCAATCTGAAGTCGGCGTTATCAGGTCTGATGCGATATATGTGGCATGAAGTTCTGTATAACGGTCACATCTTGGTGACCATCGTACTTCTATCGGTATTTAGCATGATTCTGGAGACGCTTCAAACCGCATTCGAACGAAGGCAAGTGAGCAAAGTAGCCTATTCCATTTGTTACATGGTCATTCTTGTTCTTGCGATTAACAGCTTTCATGTCGCCATCACCTACGCAACAGAAGCTATCACTGGAATGATTGATTTTATGATGGCCATGGTTCCTCTACTTTTTATGCTACTAGCTTCGATGGGCAATGCGGTTACGGTTACGGTCACTCATCCGCTCGTTGTCTTCATGGTTCATACGGTTGGAACGGTGGTTCATACGGTGGTATTTCCCTTGTTATTCTTCTCCGCCGTACTTCATATCGTTAGCTCGCTATCTGATAAATATAAATTGACGCAATTAGCTAATTTGCTTCGAACGGTCAGCATGGCCTTACTTGGATTGTTGCTGACAGTTTTCTTAGGTGTCATCTCCGTCAAGGGGATCACGGGTTCAGTGGCAGATGGGGTTACCCTCCGGGCGGCCAAATATTTGACCGGAAATTTCGTGCCTGTTGTTGGTAAATTGTTCTCCGATGCTACGGATACGGTGATCTCAGCCTCCTTGCTTGTGAAAAATTCGATTGGTCTTGTCGGAGTCATCATACTGTTATTCCTTTGTGCATTTCCAGCCATAAAGATACTTACGCTAGCGCTGATATTTAATTTATCCGCAGCTGTCATGCAGCCACTTGGAGATACACCGATCGTTAGCTGCCTTGAGACCATCGGCAAGAGCATGTTGTACGTATTTGCAGCGCTGGCTGCGGTCGGGCTGATGTTCTTCCTAGCCATCACGATTATGCTAACGGCTGGTAATATCACAGTGATGATGAGGTGATGGAATGAACAAGGTGGTGATTGCCGGGTGACATGGATTAGTGAATGGCTAAAAGAAATTATTTTTGTCGTATTGATCGCAGTGTTCATTGAACTACTTCTACCTAATAAGTCCATGGAGCGGTATGTAAAATTCGTTGTCAGTTTACTGATACTCCTAACTATTCTATCACCCATTATCCGGTTATTTTCGAGTGGTACGGAGCAGACGATTACTGCAGCTCTATCGGACAATATGAATGGTTTGGATGGTTATTCTGACAAGGCTAGCACGGCGCTCATTTTAAAACAAGGGGAAGAAATCAAGAAAAAGAGAGAATCTGAGTCGCTCCAATGGGCGGGTGAAGAAGCAGCAAGGCAAATGAAAGAACAGATTGAACGAGTGATTGGACAGCCGGTAGAGCGTGTTACTGTGAAGTTGACTACTAAACCAACGGATGAAACTGCAAAGAAGGCTAGCTTTGGTTCAGGGCAATCGGAGCTTTTGATCTCAGCAGTTGAGGTGTACATGGGTCAAGCGATGAAGGAAGAGCTCACTCAGAGCGGAGCTAACACCGTGAAAGATTCAGAAATTGATGCAATTCCATCCGTCGAAAAAGTGACAATTAACGTTCAATTGCCACAAGATTCAACATCGCATAATGAGGAAGGGATTATGGAGGATAAGACGGTAATGGCTGATACAGACAAGGACTCCATAGAAGACAATGGCTCAAATAGCCGAAGCCAAAATAAGGCTCAAGATGTTGAACTAACAGTGAAAGTTAAGGAATTGTTATACAAACAATGGGGCGTTTCCAAAGATACGGTTGCCGTTATAAGGCGGGATCAAGAAGAACATTAACTTTAAGGAGGTGATAACCGTGCCGAATTGGTTGAAGAAGCTTGAACAGTTTCTGGGCAAAGGAACGGAGGGGAAGAAAAGTGTACACACCTTTCGGTTGCTATTAATTTTAGGTCTGATTGGGGTAGCGATCATGTTATTTAACTCCTTTGTACATGTCAAACAGATTGACTCGGATGGAGTAGGCAGAGAACCTCCGGTTGTACAAAATATGCCAACATCGACCCTATCCAGTGAAGGGGCGGGAGATAATTCGTTTGATGGAATTGAACAGACACTGGAGAATAAAACCAAAGAAATTTTGGAGAAGATTGTTGGGGTCGGTGCGGTTGATGTGTTAGTCACCATTGATTCTACTGAAGAAATCGTTGTCCAACGCAATGTAAAGGACACCCAAGAATTGACGGAAGAGACGGATGCTGGCGGCGGGAAACGACATGTTACGCAGTATACCCGAGATGGGCAGATCGTTACTTATTCAGTATCTGGTGATGAACAGCCCATCATTACGAAGAAAATAAAACCGAAGGTTCGAGGCGTACTTGTTGTAGCACGAGGTGCTGAGAATAAAACAGTCAAAGGTCTAATCATTGATGCCATTGAGAAGGGATTAAATGTTCCTTCCTATCAAATTTCCGTCGTTCCAAGAAAACAAGCTCAATGATGATAGTAACACGGATGACCAGGTTCATTTTTATATAAAAATCTATTTAATACTTAGGAGGAATTTTACAATGAGATCGAAAAGACAGACAGTATGGCTCGTATCAATGCTTAGCTTGATGGTAATTTTATCCGCTTATTATTTGTTTACTGAGGATTCAGGTAGTGCTAAAAAGCCTGTTGCTGATGGGGCCCAAGTAACGACAATGGACACAAGATCAACTGCTGGAGATGATGTGGTTCTTAATGAAGTTTCAAAGGATGAACAGACCAATGATGTAGTCATGGATAGTAGTAATGGAGTAATAACAGATGATGCTATTACACCTGATGCTAACACACCTGATGGGACAATTGCAGACACCAAATCTCCTGATAACGCTAAGGGTGTTACTGTAACTACCGATAAGAATCAGACGGATACGGGTAAAAATGATGAAGATGTTCTGAAGCAGCTGGAGGCTGGTGGGGTATCTGCTGCTGATACACTAACGGCTTACCAACGTGAACGTAGTGAGAACAATATCAAGAAACAAGATGAACTAACTCAAGCGATAAGTGATGAATCGAAAACACTGGAAGAAGCGACTATGGCTCAGCAACAATTAGGCGCTCTTGAGGAGAAGGAAGCAAAGATCACGGATATTGAAGAACGCCTTCAACAGCAATATGCTAATGCAGTCGTGACCGAGGATAATGATCAATACAAAGTGGTTGTGATCAGCGATAAGTTGGACGCAAAAGCTGCTGTTGGAATTATGGACATGGTCATTAAAGAACTAGGTGTTTCGCAAGACAAAGTAAAGGTGCAATATGTAAGTCAATAACTAGAACACCACTGTAGAATGAATACGATGCACACTGGGAAGAGTCCGAGGCGATCTTGGACTCTTTCCATTTTGAGTGATTGTGATATAATACATAAAGTTATGTTATAAATGGCCAAGGCTTTCCGATAAAGCTGAAGGAGTGAAAATTAGAATATGTTTAAATTGGATGAAATTAAAGAATTGATTGAACTGATGGATAAAACGACTCTTCACGAACTTGAAATTGAAAATGAAGGCTCACGTTTGTGTATTCGTAGATCTAAGAATGATGGGGTATTTGTTCAACCACCGGTTATTGCAGGGGTACCACAAATAGGTGTTCCAACTTATGTCCCTACTGAACCGACTAACCAAGGTCAAAGTGTTGAATCGACTGTACCAAGTCCACGTGAGCAGGAAGCAAACTTACATACGATTGTTTCGCCAATGGTCGGTACGTTCTATCGCTCTTCATCTCCAGATGCAAACCCTTACGTGAATATAGGGGATAAAGTTGGTGTTAAGACTACGGTCTGCATCATCGAAGCTATGAAGCTTATGAATGAGCTAGAAGCTGAGGTTAAGGGTGAAATTATTGATGTTCTAGTGGAGAATGGTCAACTAGTGGAATACGGACAGCCTCTTTTTCTGGTGAAGCCGGAGTGATCGGTCTGAAGGCGTCTAACAAAATGGGGCGCTTATCTAGCTTTCCAAGGAGGATGCGAGACAGTGAAATTTCATAAAATATTGATTGCGAATCGTGGAGAAATTGCGGTTCGAATTATACGTGCTTGTCGCGAACTTGGTATTTCTACCGTGGCTGTATACTCGGAAGCGGACAGAGATTCGCTGCATGTGCGGCTTGCGGATGAGGCCTATTGTATTGGGCCAACCTTGTCCAAAGACAGTTATCTAAACATTTCTAACCTGATTAGTGTAGCGACTCTAACGGAGTGCGACGCTATTCACCCAGGTTACGGTTTTCTTGCAGAGAATGCAGACTTCGCTGAGATTTGCAGTTCGTGCAACATTACGTTTATTGGTCCTTCCGCGGAAGCCATTACCAAAATGGGTGATAAGGCTGTAGCAAAGCAAACGATGCGAGATGCAAAAGTTCCTGTTATACCAGGATCAGTTGGTCTGGTTGAAGATCTCGAAGAAGCGATCTTAATTGCTAGGGATATTGGTTATCCAGTTATTATTAAGGCAACGGCTGGCGGCGGCGGTAAAGGCATACGTCTTGCTGAGGATGAGTCTTCACTTGTTCAGCAGATAACAACGGCACAACAGGAAGCTCAAAAAGCGTTCGGTAATGCAGGTGTATATCTTGAGAAGTTCTTAACCGGCATGAAGCATGTTGAAATTCAAATCATTGCTGACAAGCATGGGTCTGCTGTATATCTTGGTGAACGCGACTGTTCGGTTCAACGTAGACGGCAGAAGCTGGTAGAGGAAGCACCTTGTTCAATGCTCTCCCCAGAGAAGCGTAAAGAAATGGGCGAGGCTGCGGTTAGAGCTGCACAAGCTGTGGATTATTCCGGTGCAGGGACACTTGAATTTCTGTTAAGTCCGGATGGACAATTTTATTTCATGGAGATGAACACTCGAATTCAAGTAGAGCATCCTGTAACAGAAATGGTAACGGGAATCGATCTTATTCGGGAAATGATCTCGGTTGCTGAAGGCAACCCACTCTCCTTCACTCAAGAAGAAGTCCAATTAAATGGAGTGTCGATTGAATGCCGGATTAATGCAGAGGATCCTTCTCGGAACTTCATGCCTTCCCCTGGTAAAATCGGCTTCTATTTAGCGCCAGGTGGTCCTGGTGTACGTGTGGATAGCGCAGCTTATCCTGGGTATACCATTTCTCCTTATTACGATTCTATGATCGCTAAATTGATTGTGTGGGGAGCTACTCGTGAGGATGCGATTGCCAAGATGAAACGTGCGTTGGCAGAGTTCGCGATTGAAGGGATTCATACTACGATCCCATTTCATCAAAAATTGTTGGAGCACCCCACTTTTATTCGGGGAGACTTTGATATTAAATTTTTGGAAGAAAATGAGATTTAGTTACCGTCTCTTTGTTTGTCATAATGAACCCGAAATGATATAGTATGTATAATAAGTGCGCTAGTCTCTTGGATGTGAGGCAACGTCATACTTATTGAGAGGTGGATGAATAGAATGAGTACAGTGCCTACTGAATTTGAACGTACAGATATTGGTGAAATTCAAATTGCTCCTGAGGTAATTGAAGTCATTGCAGGTCTTGCTACGGTTGAGGTCAAAGGTGTCGCAGGAATGAGCGGCGGTTTCGCTGGAGGTATTGTTGAACTCCTGGGAAGAAAGAATTTGTCCAAGGGTGTAAAGGTAGAAGTAGGTCAGCGTGAAGCGGCTGTTGACGTCTCTGTTATTGTTGAGTTTGGTCATCGCCTTCCTGAAGTAGCTACTGAGATCCAACGCAATGTTAAACGTTCTATCGAAACAATGACAGGCTTAACTGTGGTTGAAGTGAATGTACATATTCACGATGTAATCTTTAAGGCAGTAGAGAAAGTCGAAGAGGTAGAATTGACCCACAGAGTGAAATAAATTGCATTGCTAAACCCCCGACTCATGTCAGGGGTTTACTATACTTTAAGAGTAGAACTTTTAGTGTAGTTCAGAATGTCATCTTTTGAACACTCTCATTTTAAGGAGGCTGTACCTGTCGTGGCCAAAATTTTGGACAGACTTTTGCTGTTTATTTACAGCTTGAGTATCGGAATAATTTCTGTCATCGCCATCCTCCTGCTGACGAACATTATGCCTTTGTCACTGAGTAGCTCAGATGAAAAAACATGGTATATTGTATCGTTGGTAGTTGCTGCACTATTATTCATCCTCAGCATTCGTTTCTTCTATATCTCAGTTCGACGGGAACGTAACTCACTACCCTCGATTGATCAGCGTACCGATTATGGGGATATCCAAATCTCAATAGAAACTATTCAGAACTTATCATATAAGGCTGCTTCTCGTGTTCGAGGCATCAAAGAAGTGAAGACAAAAATTCGAATCACAGATGCGGGTCTTGAAATTATGGTGCGTGCAATGGTAGACGGAGAAACCTCCATTCCGTCATTGACCGAGGATGTACAAAAGCAAGTTCACGATCATGTTGAAGAGATTACAGGCATTCCTGTTTCTTATGTTTCGGTGTATATTGCCAACATCGTTCAATCAACTGTTATGAAAAACCGGGTTGAATAGGGGTGGGTGACCCGATGTTCTGGAGACAAATGTGGGAGAGTCATAAAGGACGCCTGCTAGGGCTAGGGGCGGCTGTGTTTTTTTGCCTGATCTATCTATTTTTTGGATTTTGGAATATGCTGTTCTGCGCGCTATTGCTGTTTGTCGGGTATACTGTGGGCAAACACAAGGATTTGGGTCAGGGCCCGCTCATCCCTTGGGGAGAGCTTCGGGGATGGCTGGAATCGCGTTGGCGCCCTTTTAAATAATTCCTGTGATATGCTTTCTCCGGAAAAAGAGCTGCGATTTCATCTTGCCCATTTTTTGTGGAGAGAGCGTGTCAAGGGATTTTTTTGTTTGAAATAAATGAGTCATTTGAAAAAGTGTGATGAATCTGACTGTTTTGGATCATCATGAAGGTAAGAAGGAATGTTCTGCTCAGAAGTGAGCGTATCCCGAAGGGACAGCGCCCTTTATTGAGCAAATGTTATAGAGAGTTGGAGCAGGAGCACCAAAGGTAGAGCGTGCCCGTAGGGCGACAAGCGACTCTACGTTACATTGCCTATTCGGGTGATTGATCTTAGCTCATTGAGCAGCAGGTTTACCTAGGTAGCCCAGGTGTGCCCAAAAGTAAGACGTACCCGAAGGGGGAAAAGCGTACCGAGCACCAAAGTAGAGCGCATCCCCAAAGGGGACAGCGAGCAGGAGCGCCTCTCATCCTCCTACGTTACCTAAGCGGGTATCCAAAGGGCGGCAGCCCTTGGGGCCCTCCCTTATGGTAAGGGAGGGTTTGGGAGGGATGAGTGGCATCAATTAAGGAGGATACACATGAAACGACGACTAGCGAGAGAAATTGCCGTACAAAGCTTGTATCAAATGGAAATGAATGAAGTAGAAGCTGAAGAAGCAGTGACGATGCTTATTTCAGAAGCAGCAGGTGAAAACGAAAGTGAAGTGGACCTATCTGATGTAGAAGCGACTAAGGCCTTTGTATTAGAGATTGTTAATGGTACGTGGGATCGGAAGGTAGGTATTGATGAATTACTCGTTGATTACTTGAAGGGATGGCATATCAGTCGATTGTCCAAAGTGGATCGTCAGGTGCTACGCCTAGCTGTGTATGAAATGATATTCCGCGATGATATTCCAGGAAAAGTTGTAATCAATGAGGCGATCGATTTGGCTAAACACTTTGGAACTGAAGAATCCGGGAAATTCGTAAATGGTGTTCTTGGAAAAATGATTCATGATGTGGAGCAAATCAAGAGTAAAATTTGATCATTAAAAATAAATAGGGTGTTGGAAGATAAATCATGAAAAGGGGAGAAATTCATGTCTGCACAACTTATTAGTGGAAAACAAATATCTGAGGATATACGGGGAGGTCTCCGCGAAGAGGTTGAACAATTGCTAAATCAAGGTTTAACGCCAGGACTTGCGGTTGTTCTTGTTGGTGAAGACCCAGCTTCCCAAGTTTATGTTCGTAATAAAGAAAAAGCTTGTCATGATCTCGGATTTTATTCGGAAGTTCATCGTCTTCCGGCATCTACTTCCCAAGAAGACCTATTGGCTCTAGTGGACAAGCTGAACCATCAAGATAGCATCCATGGTATTCTCGTGCAGCTTCCATTACCAAACCATATTCATGAGAAATCAGTTATCGACGCGATCTCCGTGAAGAAGGATGTTGACGGATTCCATCCTGTCAATGTAGGAAATCTAATGATCGGTGACGATAGCTTGTTACCTTGCACACCGGCTGGAGTAATTGAATTGATCAAACGGTCGGGCGTTGAAATCTCTGGTAAACATGCGGTTGTTATTGGACGTAGTAACATCGTTGGTAAACCTGTCTCACTCTTGTTGCAACGGGAGAACGCAACGGTTACGATGTGTCATTCTAGAACAACCAATATGAAGGAATTGACTAAACAAGCGGATATTCTTGTTGTGGCAATCGGTCGTGCAAACTTTGTTGACGCATCTTTTGTTAAGCCTGGTGCTGTAGTCATTGATGTAGGCATGAATCGACTGGATAACGGAAAACTTGCTGGCGATGTGGATTTTGAGAGTGTAAAAGAAATCTCCGGCCCAATTACGCCAGTACCTGGCGGTGTAGGTCCAATGACAATTACGATGTTGATGATGAATACTGTGCTTGCGGCCAAAAGATTGAAGGGTCTAGCGTAACATCTGGAAAGGGGCAGCACCTTTGGAACAGCGAATATATTCCATCAAGGAATTGAACCGGTACATTCGGATGAAACTGGAGTCAGATACGCTGCTTGCTGATGTCTGGATTCGTGGTGAAATTTCTAATTTTACGCATCACTCCAGTGGACATATGTATTTTACGTTGAAAGATGCCGATAGTCGGATTAAAAGTATTATGTTCGCTTCACATAATCAGCGACTGCCATTTATCCCCAAAGAAGGAACGCGTGTCATTGCTCGCGGCAATGTGTCGGTCTATGAACGTGACGGTCAATATCAGTTCTATGCGACACATATGCAGCCGGATGGTATAGGCAGTTTGTATCTTGCATTTGAACAGTTGAAACAGAAGCTGGAACGAGAAGGATTATTTGCCCCAGAACGTAAATCCCCGCTGCCTCGTTTTCCAAAGGTGATTGGTGTTGTTTCTTCACCAACTGGAGCAGCTGTACGCGATATCTTAATCACGCTACAGCGGCGTTATCCGCAGGCTGCGGTTGTACTATACCCTGTTCTTGTCCAAGGAAAAGGGGCGGCTCCATCCATTGTTCAAGCGATCGAAAGATTAAATGCGATGGGTGAAGCTGATGTGCTGATCGTAGGCAGAGGTGGCGGATCTCTCGAGGAACTATGGGCGTTCAATGAAGAATCAGTTGCGCGTGCGATCTATGAATCGGCAATACCTATCATCTCGGCCGTTGGCCACGAGACGGATTTTACGATTGCCGACTTCGTCGCGGATCTTCGTGCCGCGACGCCTACAGCTGCCGCCGAGCTGGCCGTTCCACACAGCGCTGAATTGAGAGCGCTGATCAGCCAGCGAGAGCAAGTGCTGCAGCGTGGCTTGCAGCACCAGGTATCACAGGCACGCGAGCGATTACGCCGCTTGCAGAAATCTCCAGCGCTGCTCCAGCCGCGTCGAAGCTTACTACAGCATGCGGAACGATTGGATACACTTCAATCTCGTATGGAGGTTAGAATGCTGTCACGTACACAGCTGACGATTTCGAAATATGGTCGTCTGCATGAGCGTTTACTCCGTTATCACCCGCAGGATGCGTTACTATTAGCAAAGCGTCGGCAGAATGATGCAGGTCGTCAGCTTCGCGCAGCCATGAGTGCTATGCTCAAGGAGAAATCGCAGCAGTTGTCTTATGGTATAAGACAACTCGATGCCCTTAGTCCATTGAAGGTAATGGCGAGGGGATATAGCCTTGTATATGATGAACAGGGGAAATCATTAATCAAATCTCTAGGAGACGTAGAGCCTGGTGATATGGTGAAAGTTAAAGTGACCGACGGAGAGCTGGAATGCCAAGTATGGGGCATGAAGCGGGAAGGAGACGATCATGGGACAGGAACAGCAAATTAATTTTGAGGATGCCATGAATCAATTGGAAGAAGTTGTAGCACAATTGGAGAATGGGGATGTCCCCCTTGAGAAAGCAATTGATCTGTTTCAAAAGGGGATGCAGCTTTCACAACTTTGTAGCCAAAAGCTGGCTCAAGTCGAGCGCAAAATTGAAATGATCGTAGAGAATGGTGGAGAAATTGAAAAGAAGCCTTTCGCCCCACTAGGTGAGGAGAGCGGTGAATAACTTGGATAACATGTCAATTCAACAATATATCGAGGATGTTTCCAATACGGTGACCTCTTCTCTTCTGAATAGTGTACCCGGCTCATGGTATGTTCCAGAGAACCTTAGAAAGTCGATGGAATATTCGCTCATGGCGGGTGGGAAAAGGCTTCGGCCGCTACTAGTTGTTGCTGCGGCGGAGTCGCTTGGTGGGAGTAGAGAAGCTGCTCTACCTGTCGCCTGCGCCGTGGAAATGGTCCATACCTACTCATTAATTCATGATGATCTTCCAGCTATGGATAATGATGATTTTCGGCGTGGCAAACCAACGAACCATAAAGTGTTCGGGGAGGCTATGGCAATTCTTGCTGGGGATGGTCTCTTGACGCATGCGTTTTATAATATCATCCAGGCAAGCCGTCAATATGATATTCCTGCTGAGTCTGCATTAGCAATCGTAGAGGAGTTATCATTGTTTGCTGGACCTGCTGGAATGGTAGGCGGTCAAGTTGCAGATATGGAAGGTGAGCAAGGGCTTACGGATCTGGAACAACTACGCTACATCCATCAACATAAGACGGGTGATCTTATTGTGTTCTCTTTGAAAGCTGGAGCACGAGTTGCTTCGGCTACAGAGAAACAACTAGCTGCACTTGAACAGTTTGGCCGGGCGATTGGACTAGCCTTTCAAATTCAAGATGATATTCTCGACCTCATCGGAGATGAGAGTAAGCTTGGGAAGAAGACACAAAGCGATGTGAAACAGCAGAAGGTTACTTATCCTTTTTTTATCGGTTTGGAGCAATCGCAGGCTGAGATGGAAGCACTGACGCGAACTGCAAAAGAGGCCATAACAAGTGGTCTTATTCCACATCCAGAGCGGTTGCTGGCGATTGCAGATTATTTGATGAAGAGGGACCATTAATTTTTCGGATGATTTCGATTAAGCTGTTCATATGTTATAATAAATGCTATTACTATCAAGAGAAAACTATTTAAGGAAAGCGGGGAATTTGTATGCTGCTTTCGAAAATTAATGAACCCCATGATTTAAAGAAATATTCTGTAGAGCAATTGACGCCATTAGCCTCGGAAATCCGTCAGTTTCTAATTGAGAAGCTATCGGTGACCGGTGGGCATCTTGCGTCTAATTTAGGTGTGGTGGAACTAACCATCGCGCTTCATTACTGTTATAACAGTCCTGTAGATAAATTTATTTTTGACGTAGGCCATCAGGCTTATGTACATAAGATATTAACGGGACGAATGGACAAATTTGACACACTCCGTAAGCATAATGGAATGTGTGGTTTTGTTAAGCGTGCTGAAAGTGAGCACGATGTTTGGGAAGCGGGGCATAGCAGTACTTCGCTCTCTGCGGCAATGGGAATGGCGATAGCACGTGACCTTAAAGGTGAGAATAATAAGGTTGTTGCTGTTATTGGTGATGGTGCGCTAACGGGTGGAATGGCTTTTGAAGCACTCAATCATATCGGTCATGAACAGAGAAATCTGATGGTGATTCTGAATGATAATGAGATGTCTATCGCTCCGAATGTGGGCGCCATGCACAACTATTTGACAAAAATTCGCTCGGACAAAAATTATTTGCGTGCTAAAGATGAAGTTGAGCAGTTGTTGAAGAAAATCCCGGCCATCGGGGGTAAAATAGCGAAGACAGCCGAACGTGTAAAGGACAGTCTGAAATATTTAATGGTGTCAGGTGTTTTATTCGAGGAGCTCGGATTTAAATACTTGGGTCCTGTTGATGGTCATGATCTTCCTGGATTGATTGATTCCTTTAACCAAGCTAACAATGTCAACGGTCCAGTGTTGGTGCACGTATTGACCACTAAAGGGAAAGGATATACTCCGGCTGAAGAAGACTCTCATAAATGGCACGGAATTTCACCATATAAGATCGAATCAGGCCAAGTGTTGAAAGCGGTCGGCAATCCAATGTATACCGAAGTTTTTGGCAAAACACTTATTGAGCTTGCTGAACAGGATGAGCGAATTGTAGCGGTCACTCCAGCTATGCCAGGTGGTTCAGGCTTAGTTAAGTTTGCCGAACGTTTCCCTGATCGGATGATTGATGTGGGGATAGCTGAGCAACATGCAGCGACGATGTGTGCAGCTATGGCTATGGAGGGAATGAAACCGGTCTATGCCGTTTACTCGACCTTCATGCAGCGGGCCTACGACCAAATTGTCCATGATATTTGTCGTCATAATGCTAATGTCATGTTCGCTATTGATCGAGCAGGTTTTGTTGGTGCCGACGGAGAAACACATCATGGGGTATTCGATATAGCTTTTATGCGGCATATTCCGAATATCGTGCTCATGATGCCTAAAGATGAGAACGAGCTTCGTCATATGATGAAGACTGCACTTGAATATAATGAGGGCCCGATTGCTTATCGTTACCCTCGTATCAACGTACCGGGAGTTCCATTGGATGAGGTACTTACTCCAATCCCGATTGGAAGTTGGGTTAAAGTCCGTGAGGGTGAAGGGTTTACTATTATCGCGGTAGGACCGATGGTCCAGGTAGCGGAAGCAGCAGCGGATATCCTTAAACGTGAAGGTGTATCGGCAAGTGTCATCAACGCTCGTTTCTTGAAGCCATTAGATAATGAAATGCTGCTGAAATTAGCTCAAACAGGTAATAAAATTGTTGTTCTAGAGGAAGCTTCTCAAGCAGGAAGTTTGGGAAGTTCAGTTCTTGAATTTTATGCAGAACAGGGTATTTCCGGGTTGGATATTTCGTTGTTAGGCATTCCAGATCGATTCATCGAGCACGGTTCGATTAAAGAACAACTCGAGGAAGTGGGTCTAACTGCAGAGTCCGTTGTGCATGAGATTCAGAAATTCCGAAGTGAACATCAGTTAACATACGGTAAAAAGGCTAACCCATTTTAAGTTAAGGGCCTTTGGAGCCATAGAAAGTCAGGAGAAATTCATGTCTGTTTCCAAAGAACGTATTGATGTCCTGCTGGTGGAGCAGGGGTATTTTGATAGTAGGGAAAAAGCAAAAGCTGCGATTATGGCCGGACTAGTATTTGGTGGTCAGGAACGAATTGAGAAGGCTGGAACCAAAGTGCCTCGCGATATAGCTTTAACGGTAAAAGGAGCTATTCATCCTTATGTAGGCCGCGGCGGATTAAAATTGGAAAAAGCCTTAAAGAGATTCAATATCGACATGAATGGACGTGTCATGCTGGATATTGGTTCTTCGACTGGTGGATTTACCGACTGTGCGTTACAGCATGGAGCAAGTTATGTATATGCGATTGATGTTGGATACAATCAACTGGATTGGTCTCTTCGTAATGACGAGCGAGTTAATGTTAAGGAGCGAACCAATTTCCGTTACATGACACCAGAAGATTTAGATGGTCCGGCTCCAGATTTCGCAAGCATCGATGTTTCTTTTATTTCGCTAAAAATTATTTTGCCGACACTGTTGACGCTTTTGAAGAGGCCTTCGGATATTGTAGCATTAATTAAGCCGCAGTTTGAGGCTGGACGTGAGAAGGTCGGGAAATCAGGTGTTGTACGCGATCCCAAAGTTCATTGCGAGGTATTGGAAACGGTGCTTCAATTCGCACTGGAAAGTGGATACGGTTTAAAGGACCTGACCTACTCACCTATTACGGGTGGAGAAGGAAATATCGAATTTCTGGCACATTTTTGTCTTGATGAACAGAATGAAGACGAAGAGCCTGTCGATTTGGATACCATTAAGGAAAGGTCCAAGCAAGTGGTCGCTGAAGCTACTGATACCTTTACAGGAAGCCCGTCAAAGTGATGGGCTTTTTGTATAGTTGAAATCAGAACGGGTGTTCGTTATAATGAAGAAAAATGCATAAATAATTATTAAGTCTTATAAAATTGTTCTACTTTTAACAGGAGCTTGCCAGGATTCGTCGAATTAATTCCTTGAGGTGATTTCGGGTGGGAAATTACACCGATGGACTATTGATGGTTCTCATTACGGGAATAGCGATTTATTTAATTTATCGTGGCATGCAATCTTGGGTACGTAAGCCATTTTCGCTACGGTCTGGAATCGGCTTTCAATTTAATGAAGAAATCATGGAACATCCTGCAGTAGATCTCTTAGAGCAGGCAGGGTTTGAAATCATTAGTGATAAGTTGAAGGTACCGCTAGCATTTAAGGTAAATGGTAATGTGCTACATAGCCGCTTGTTTATCGACTATATCGTAACTAAGGACAGGGAGATGTATCTAGTCAAGACAGCAAGAGAACGTTTAACGGTAGAATGGACTGGCAGTGGAGTTCGCAAAGAACTTTTACCGTTTTTATTACTATATCCTGAATGTACAGGTGTACTGTATGTCGATACTGATCTTGGGGACATCAGGACAATTGCTTTAATTAATGATGAAGATGAAGACGAATCAGCCCATAAGGGCACTTGGAGGACATGATGAAAGGTCAACGACATATTAAAATACGTGAAATTATCGCAAATCAGGAAATTGACACGCAGGACGAATTGGTTGAAGCATTACGGAAATCAGGGTTTCAAGTTACACAAGCAACCGTATCTCGCGATATTAAGGAACTAATGCTGATCAAGGTGCCAACGGATGAGGGGAAATATAAATACTCTTTGCCGACGGCCCAGCGGTACAATCCTATCCAAAAATTACAACGTTCATTGGTGGACAGCTTCGTACATATCGATCACACGGGCAATCTTGTGGTGATGAAATGTTTACCTGGGACAGCAAATTCAGTAGCTGTTTTGATCGACAATATGGAATGGCCAGATTTGCTCGGAACGATTTGTGGTGATGACACGATTCTGCTTATTTGTAGAGATGAGAAATATAGTCATTTTATTATTGAACAGATTATGGGGTTCATTTCTTAATCCTTTGAATTGACTTATTAGGCGAAGGGAGTTGTACTCACCTTGTTGGTTCATTTATCAATTCGTAATTTAGCAGTGGTGGAAGCGGTGGACGTGAAGTTCTACCGCGGTTTTCACGTACTCACAGGTGAGACAGGAGCCGGGAAATCGATCGTGATTGATGCTCTGAGTCTGATTGCTGGGGGCAGAGGTACAGCTGATTTAATTAGATACGGCTGCGAAAAGGCCGAAATGGAGGCGTCTTTTGATTTGCCTGAAGGTCATTCCGTCTGGATGACACTAGATGGTTTGGGCATTAGTGCGGATCATAAGGAATCATTGATTATTCGCCGTGAAATTAGTCATCAGGGAAAAAGTATCGCTAGAATTAATGGTCAGTTAGTTAATCTGTCCATGTTGCGTGAGGTAGGTGAGGAATTAATTAACCTGCACGGACAGCATGAACATCAGAATTTACTTCGCCCAGAGCGCCATTTGGGTCTGTTGGACGCATTCGGGGCAGGGGAAATTGCTGCTTTGAAGTCGAAGTACCAAGAGACATATGCGTCTTTTGTCAAAGTTGATAAAGAATGGAATGAGCTTAGGCATAATAGTCAACAAGCGTTGCAAATGCTTGATTTATACCGTTTTCAATTGGACGAAATTGCTGCTGCTGGTTTAAAAGCGGGTGAAGATGAATTTCTTTCTGAGGAAAAGGTCAAGCTATCACATAGTGAGAAGACGATGGAGTCCATTTCTGAGGCTTATAATTTGTTATATGGTTCTGAAGGACTGGCGGCCATTGCCAAAGCCGTTTCAAGACTTCAAGATGTAGCAAGTTACGATAGCAATGGAATCAATCCATTACTTGAACAATTACAATCCGCTTATTATCAATTAGAGGATGCTTCATTTGGTCTTAGGGATTATCGAGAAAATATTGAATTTAATCCAGCAAGGTTGGAAGAAGTTGAAGATCGTTTAGATTTAATTTCTACATTACGACGTAAATACGGTGATAATGTGGAGGGAATCTTAAATTATTATGACAAGATATCACGGGAGACTGAAACACTGGAGAACAAGGATGAGCTTCTGGATAAGCTTGAGGCGCGTCGTAGTGATTTGTTGAATCGTCTGCTAAAGGAAGCTATTGAATTAAGCGCAACTCGGCAGAAGCATGCCGAAGAACTGGCGCTACAGATTGAAAGTGAACTGAAAGATCTGCAAATGGGACGAACTTCTCTTCAAGTTAAAATAAGCTGGAACGAAGACCCGAATGGGGTTGAATGGCAAGGTAAGCGAGTTAAACCAACTAAACACGGTATAGACAGTGCTGAATTCCTGATCTCTCCTAACCCAGGGGAACCTTTGCGACCTCTCAGCAAAATTGCTTCAGGTGGGGAATTATCCCGGATGATGCTTGCATTAAAGAGTATTTTCGCCCAGCACGATGACGTGCCTGTGCTTATATTTGATGAAGTGGATACGGGTGTAAGTGGACGTGCAGCTCAATCGATTGCCGAGAAATTATACAGACTGTCGCAGACATGCCAAGTATTCTCCATCAGTCATCTTCCTCAAGTTGCCTGTATGGCTGATCGCCAATACTTGATCGAGAAAGTTGTAGAAGGTGATCGCACGAGAACCTCAGTGGAGGCTCTGTCTGAAGACGGCCGGGTCCATGAATTGGCACGTATGCTTGGCGGTGTGGAAATAACGGAGAAAACGTTGCATCACGCACAAGAGATGCTGAAACTGGCACAGGCACAAAAGGATTCATTTTAGTGTTCGGAGCAATGATTGACAGTAATAAAACATTACACCGGGGGTATCTTATAGGTACGCAATTGGCGACCACCTTTTCGTCAAGCGAAAGAAGCAAAGGGAGCGTGACAGCCATTGAACCCAAACCTCAAGAAAAGATTGCTCGGTCTTTTACTTGCCTTCTTCTTTTGTTTTCTTGGCACGTCTGTAGCTAAGGGACAAGTACCCTTCATGCCAGATGAACTGCGCCTATTTCAGGGGCAGAATTCGCAAATTAACTTGACTCTGCCTGTGCAAGCCGAAGTTAGTGTGGATCGGCCTGATGTCATAAGGCTGAATGGAGGAGAGAGTTCCTCCATGAGAGTATCTCTAGGGGATCCACTTAAGCTGTCTTCGCTTAACAGCGGAGAAGCTAAACTTCGTATGAAATTATTTGGTCAAATTCCTCTTAAGACTGTGAAGGTCAATGTAATTCCCGACTTGAAGGTCATCCCTGGCGGACAAACCATTGGAGTTAAAGTGAAATCAGCCGGGATCTTGGTTGTAGGGCATCATCAAGTTAATACGGATAACAGCAAAATATCCCCAGGAGAAGTTGCTGGCATTCAAGTTGGAGATTTAATTACCCACATAAACAAAGTCGAATTGAAGGATGTAAAGGAAGTTGGCGAGATCGTCGAGAAGTCAGGCGATGTAAAGAAGCCGCTGAAGATTACGTACAAACGTAAGGGGAAGGAATACTTCACTTCCTTGAATCCAGCTTATGATAAAGAGGATAAGGCATGGAGAATGGGGCTGTATATTCGCGATTCTGCTGCGGGTGTTGGAACGCTTACCTTTTTTGCTCCAGAACACAAAGTGTATGGAGCACTCGGACATGTTATCACCGATATGAGTACACAAACCCCAATTGTTGTGGGAAGTGGTGAGATTCTTCAATCCAGTGTAACTTCGATTTCCAAAAGTGAAAGCGGAGAACCTGGGGAGAAGAGAGCTCATTTTCTGAAGGAAGGAAGAACACTTGGCAACATCGAACGCAATACCCATTTTGGTATCTTTGGGAAAATGCCGGAAAATCCAGAACATAGTGTCTATAATAAACCTATTCCAGTTGCTTTCTCAGAAGAGGTAAAGGAAGGACCTGCGGAGATCTTAACCGTTGTAGAGGGGCAGCGTGTAGAACGATTCAAGGTCGAAATTGTTCATGTTTCTCGTCAAAGCGCTCCTGAAACCAAAGGTCTTGTGATACGGATTACGGATCCAAGACTGATTGAGAAGACAGGGGGGATCGTACAGGGGATGAGCGGCAGCCCGATTATCCAGAACGGAAAACTGATTGGTGCAGTCACTCATGTTTTTGTTAACGATCCAAGATCGGGGTACGGATGTTTCATTGAATGGATGCTTCAGGACGCTGGAATACTCCAAGGAAATAAAAATGCTTCACAAAATCTTAAGGCGAGCTAAACGCCTTAAGATTTTTTTATGGAAGTGAATTGGAATTTATTACGTAGGATTGTCGAAAACGAACGAATGAAATCATATTGTGTAAATAAATAAATAATTATATATCAAGCTTAAAAAAAAATAAAGAAAAATAATTTTCGACAGAAGGGATTTACATTTGCATGTCGAATCCTTATTCTGGAAGAGAAATATAATAATATTGTAATTATTCTAAGGAGGAAGCAGTCAGTGCAGAAAATTGAAGTGTTGTTGGCGGATGATAACCGGGAATTTACAAGTTTACTTGCGGAATACATTACGGAGCAAGACGATATGGTTGTCTCAGGAATTGCTTATAATGGCGAAGAAGTGCTGGAAATGATCGAGAACGCTCCTAAAGTTCCGGACGTGCTAATTCTAGACATCATTATGCCACATCTAGATGGACTGGGCGTGCTGGAGCGTTTACGCGATATAAATTTATCTCCACAGCCTAAGATCATTATGCTGACGGCTTTCGGACAAGAGAACATTACACAACGTGCGGTACAACTCGGAGCTTCATACTACATCCTCAAACCATTTGACATGGAAGTGCTCGTTAATCGAATTAGACAACTTGTAGGAGTACAAAGCCTCACGATCGGTGGAGCTCAGACTTCAGTATTTACAAAATCTAACGTAGTACCCCTTGGTAAGGGCAAGAACCTGGATGCGAACATCACGTCGATCATACATGAAATCGGGGTTCCTGCGCATATTAAGGGATATCAATATCTTCGTGAAGCAATCACGATGGTATACAATAACATTGAAATTTTGGGTGCGATTACTAAAACTCTATATCCAGCCATTGCTGAGAAATTTAAAACAACTCCTTCTCGCGTCGAACGCGCAATCCGTCATGCCATTGAAGTGGCTTGGACACGCGGCAATATCGACAGCATCAGTCACCTGTTCGGCTACACGATCAATATCAGCAAATCCAAACCAACCAACAGCGAATTCATCGCGATGGTTGCGGATAAGTTACGGATTGAGCATAAGGTTTCTTGAAAGGAACGGAACTAATCATTTTTTGATCTCATGAGCCCGATAAAT
Organism: Paenibacillus segetis; assembly: GCF_014639155.1. Taxonomy (NCBI): domain Bacteria; kingdom Bacillati; phylum Bacillota; class Bacilli; order Caryophanales; family Paenibacillaceae; genus Paenibacillus; species Paenibacillus segetis. The sequence continues at coordinate 2,671,432 of NZ_BMFT01000001.1, read as the reverse complement.
CTTTGATTTATCGGGTTTTATATTCATTAAAGAAGATTATTTTAGGTAAATCTACCATTACTAAGTAAAGATTATGTAACCCATATGATTGACCTCCCTAGTATTGGAAGGAGCATGGTCTCAAGGGGGTCAGTATTACAAGGAGTGAATTAATTTGACTAGACAAAAGATGATAATCTCTACAACATCGTCATTAGAAGGTATCGACATACTGCAATATAAAGGGATCATTTCAGCGAGGGTAGTCACGGGTACAGGTATTTTCTCCGACTTCGTTGCTGATTTTAGTGATATGTTTGGAGGAAGATCAGGTACTTATCAGAAGCAGCTAAAGAGTATTTATGATGAAGTGATTGAACTTTTACAAAGTGAAGCAAAAAAAGTTAGTGCAAATGCAATTATTGGCGTAAGAATTGATCATGACGAAATCTCTGGTAAAGGAAAACAAATGTTCATGGTCACAGCTTCTGGTACTGCAGTGATTACCGATAGTGGTACCACTGTTTTAGAAGAGGATGAAGATATCCAAGAGATTACAAATGATAGGCTAGAATTTGAAATCAACAAAATGCGGGTAATTAAACAGGTTAAAGAGAACTCTTCTCTTATAACTGAACATATTTCATTTTTCACGCAGAACCGAATTGTCGAGGTCATGGAGGATATTATTAATTATTGTATAAACACAGAACTTTATGAGGATTTAAGAATAAAGATAGTAGAGTATATGAAAGAAATCGGGGAACCTGTTGAATCCTACTTATATACGGTACTTCAGACAACAAGGCGGCCCGATAGAGTTTTTAGTTTATTAGTGAGTGCAAATATGATGGATTACTCCAAAATGAATGAGTATCTGCTATCCGCTTCTTTTGAACATAAAAGATTGAGTTTGGAAAGTCTGATGAGTTCTAAATCATCGTATAATGCCAGTGATGTTGAGAAAATAGAAGAACTTATAAATACATTAGTCAAAGAGTTTACGAATAGAGGGAAAATACTCGACCATGAGAAGTGGCAGTGTGAATGTGGAAAGGTAAATAAGGTGTCGAATGACTTTTGTAAATCCTGTTATAAGGATATAAGAGGTTTTGACTCTGCCGAATTACGCCCTGAGAAAGTAATTGAAGTTCTAGAAGAAAGACAACTAATATTACGGGGGATGTTTGCAGCGAAAATATTCTCTCTTACGTAGAGAACTCTTAATTATCTGATATATGATAAAATAGAAGTTAGCAACTGAAGCACTATAGCTAAATGAAGTGGAGGCGCAGTATGTCAGCAGAAACAGAAGAGTTGAAATTGGAGCATTATAGAACAATGCTTGAACATACAGGAATCTCTGAGCAAGATAAGGTTTTGATTAATCAACTGATCGAACAAGTGGAGAAATTAACTGCAGAGAATGGACGCTTGCGGAGAACGTTGTTACGAGTGTCATCGAAGAATGAATCTAAGATGTCGAGTAAATTGAAGGACGCTCTTTATGAGTAAAATAAAAACCTCTTTCGGCGTCTAGCGAAAAGAGGTTTTTGCTTTGAATCACGCCTTTTTGCGGAACCTTGGCCCTACATAATTCCGTTTTCGGTCGCGGAAGAAGGTCCAACCAGCTAAGAAACTGATACCGCACAGAAATAAGATTAGACCTATAATAAAATTTAGCCAGTCGAAAGTAATCGTGGTGAGTGCATCGTCTCCGTGATTGGACATATATAAGAATATAGTGTCTTTCATTTTAAGGAAGCCAATCATGGCCGCGATACCCGGAATAACGAGAATAAGAATCGCAATAAATCGGGAAGTCTTCAATTTCATGAAAATTGTCTTCCTTTCCTAAAAAAATGTAATTTTTTTAATCATAACTTGTTATTGATATTCTGTCTATTTGGTTCCATTTATTTGTATTAGCCGTAAAACGAGGTACAATAAGATGACGAAATACTATTGATTATTATAATGAATGGGTGGAGATAAGTAATGACTATTTCATGCGATGTAGCGATTCTTGGTGGGGGTACGGGAGGATATGTTGCGGCAATACGTGCAGCCCAATTAGGCAAGGATGTTGTGATTATTGAACAGGACAAGCTTGGAGGAACATGTCTACATCGTGGATGTATCCCAAGTAAAGCACTACTCCGGAGCGCAGAACTATTCGCACAAATGAAAGATAGTGCAAGTTTCGGTATTGAGACATCAGGAGTGTCCCTTTTCTTCCCGAAGGTGCAAGAGCGCAAACAAGGAATCGTGGACCAGCTACATACAGGTGTCAAATACCTGATGAAGAAACATAAGATTCAAATTATTCAAGGGAAAGGACGGGTTACGGGACCTTCGATATTCTCTCCTAAAAGTGGAGCAGTTGCTGTTGAGTTAACTAACGGTGAAATGGAAACCATTATTCCTGAATATTTGATTATTGCAACTGGATCTCGTCCACGCACATTACCGGGATTAACTCTTGATGGTAAGTATATATTAAGTAGCGATGAAGCACTGCAAATGGAGGAACTTCCTGCTTCAATTATTATTGTTGGCGGAGGCGTAATCGGAGTAGAGTGGGCTTCACTTCTTAGTGATTTCGGTGTTCAAGTCACAATTGTGGAAGCGGCAAGCCAACTGCTACCAACAGAAGATGAGGAATTGTCACGTGAGCTTCAGAAACAACTTGGGCGGCGTGGTGTCACTGTGCTGACCGGTGTAAGTGTACTGACGGATACTTTCGAGGTGAAAGATCAAGTCGTACATATTTCGGCGAAGCGTGGCGAAGAAAATATCGAACTCCAAGGAGACAAGCTATTGCTCTCGATTGGTCGTCAGGCCAACGTGGAGAATATTGGACTAGAGAATACAGATATCGCCTTGGAAAGGGGATTTATCCGAGTGAACGAATCCATGCAGACGACAGAACCACATATTTATGCGATCGGTGACTGTATAGGTGGATTGCAACTGGCACATGTTGCTAGTCATGAAGGAATAGTCGCAGTGAATCACTTGGCTGGGGAATCCGGGCATGGTTATAACGCACACCATGTACCACGTTGCGTATATTCGCGTCCTGAAGTGGCTTCAGTTGGAATATCGGAGAAGGAAGCTCGTGAACAAGGGATTGAACTTAAGATCGGTAAGGTTCCTTTCTCGGCGATTGGCAAAGCGCTAGTTCATGGAGAACAAGATGGCTTTGTAAAAATAGTGTCCAATGCTCGTACCAACGATATTATTGGTGTTCATATGATTGGCGCACATGTAACTGAATTGATCAGCGGTGCGACCTTAGCTCAAGTGCTCGATGCAACGCCATGGGAAGTTGGTCAAGCTGTGTTTGCACATCCTTCTTTGTCCGAAATTATCGGTGAAGCGGCATTAGCGGTAGACGGTCAAGCTACTGTGATCTAAGAGAATAAAGTAATATTTTCTTTTTGCGGGAAAAGAGATTATAATGAGGTTAAACCAAGTCTTAGTACCAGGTTTTAAGATGAGATAAGAAATCTGGGGAAAGACATAATTGAAGGAGGTAACTCCCATGAACGCAAAGAGTTTAACACAGACTAAACACAAACATGAGCAGCTCGGATTGTCGGATACCGAAGTGGTGGACATGTACAAATATATGTTGCTCGCGCGGAAATTCGATGAGCTCAACTTGCTCCTACAACGGGCAGGTAAGATTAATTTTCACGTTTCTGGTATTGGCCAGGAGGCGGCACAGGTTGCTGCAGCGTTTGCCTTGGATCGGCAACGTGATTATTTCCTACCGTATTATCGTGATTACGGATTTGTTCTATCTGTCGGCATGACGGTAAGAGAACTTATGTTATCTGCTTTCGCTAAGGCGGAAGATCCTAACAGTGGCGGACGTCAGATGCCGGGACATTTCGGTAGTAAACGACTACGGATTGTGACTGGATCAAGTCCCGTAACAACACAAGTACCTCATGCTGTTGGTGTGGCCTTAGCCGCTAAAATGAAGGGTGAAGATATTGTTTCATTTGTTACCTTTGGGGAAGGTTCTAGTAACCAAGGGGACTTCCATGAAGGTTTGAACTTTGCTGGTGTGCATAAGCTACCGGTCATTTTCATGTGTGAGAATAACCAATATGCGATTTCAGTGCCGATCAGTAAACAGCTTGGTGGGCGTGTGTATGATCGTGCTAAGGGATATGGGTTTCCTGGTATCGAGGTCGACGGCAACGACGCTCTGGAAGTATATCGTGTCGTGAAGGAAGCACGGGAGCGTGCACTTCGCGGTGAGGGTCCAACTTTAATCGAAGCCGTGATGTACCGACTGTCACCACATACAACTTCGGATAACGATCTAGTGTATCGGACGAAGGATGAGGTTGACGAGAACTGGAAGAAAGATGGTATTCCAAAGCTGAAGTCCTATCTCATTGAATGTAATATTTGGGATGAAGAACAGGATGAGGCGCTTAATAAAGAGTTACACAAGCAAGTTAAAGAAGCGATTGATTCAGCTGATAACGCACCATTTCCTAAGCCAGAAGATACGTTGCTGCACGTTTACGCTGACAGCGCAGAGGAGGGTCAATAAATGCCAGTTATGGAGTATATAGACGCCATTCGCCTTGCGATGAAAGAGGAAATGGAACGTGATGAGAATGTATTTATTTTGGGAGAAGATGTTGGGGTCAAAGGTGGCGTCTTTACGACGACAAAAGGACTGCATGCACAGTTTGGTGAGGATCGTGTTATCGATACGCCACTTGCGGAGTCAGCAATTGCCGGCGTAGCGATCGGGGCAGCGATGTACGGAATGAAGCCGATTGCGGAAATGCAGTATTCTGACTTTATGTTACCTGCAACAAATCAAATTATCAGCGAGGCGGCTAAGATCCGTTATCGTTCTAATAATGATTGGAACTGCCCATTGGTCGTTCGTGCGCCTATCGGTGGAGGGATATTCGGTGGTTTATACCATTCGCAATGTGCGGAATCCATTTTCTTCGGTACCCCAGGCTTGAAGATTATTGCGCCTTATTCGGCGTACGATGCCAAAGGCTTGCTGAAGGCAGCTGTACGGGATCCTGATCCTGTGTTGTTCTTCGAAAATAAGAAATGTTACAAGCTGATTAAAGAGGATGTCCCTGAGGACGATTATATCGTACCGATTGGCAAGGCTAATGTTCTGCGTGAAGGTTCTGATCTCACCGTGATCAGCTACAGTCTTCCACTTCATTTTATTATGCAAGCGGCGGCTGACTTGGAAAAGGAACAAGGCATTACATCACATGTGTTGGATCTTCGAACAATCCAGCCGCTGGATCGTGATGCGATTATTGAAGCGGCTCGTAAAACAGGCAAGGTATTAATCGTTCATGAGGATAATAAGACAGGTGGTGTCGGTGCTGAGGTATCGGCCATTATTTCAGAGGAGTGTCTATTTGAGCTAGATGCACCTATTGCGAGATTGTGTGGACCGGATGTTCCTGCAATGCCGATCAGTCCTCCAATGGAGAAGTTCTTTATGCTCAGTAAAGATAAAGTCAAAGAAGCCATGCTGCAATTGGCGCTTTACTAATTGGGAGTGAGTGAGAATATGTCATCTAATAAAAAGTTAACCGATGTCACGATGCCTCAACTGGCAGAGTCACTTGTATCTGCTACTATTGGCAAATGGCTGAAGAAGCCAGGCGACTCAGTAGAGCAATTTGAGCCGATCTGTGAAGTAATCACGGACAAAGTTAACGCCGAAATTCCTTCAACAATGGATGGGATTATGGGAGAGCTACTAGCGGAAGAAGGTCAGGAGATTAAGGTCGGTACTGTGATTTGCCGAATTGAGACGACTGACGCTGGTGTTGATCTGATCTCTGATGACAAGTCTTCGGATGTTAATGATAATGCACGTGTAAGTAATTCAGGAATTGCTACAGATCAGTCGCAGCGTAGCCGTTATTCACCAGCAGTACAGACGCTAGCTGCACAACACGGGATCAACTTGCAAAATGTCCCTGGGACGGGTCTCGGTGGGCGGATTACGCGTAAAGACGTGCTAGCCTATATTGATGGAGGAGGAGCAGCGCCTTCAGCTCCATCGCCTGCTCCACAGCAGGCTCAATACACCTCACCGGTATCTTTCGAACCAACTCGGGTTGCTGAAGAGCCAGTTCGTCATTCTGGGCTTCATTTGACGGAATCTCCAAAAATTCCAAAGATTGAGGTTGAGGCAGGAGATCGTTCTGAACATTTCATCGATGTGACACCAATCCGTAACACGATTGCTACACGTATGCGTCAAAGTGTATCGGAGATCCCACATGGTTGGATGATGATTGAGGTTGATGTCACCAATCTGGTTCAGCTCCGTAATAAATTGAAGCATGATTTCATGAAAAAAGAAGGCGTTAATCTTACCTATCTAGCTTTCCTGATGAAAGCTGTAGTTGGCGCGATCAAGGACTATCCGATCATGAACTCGGTTTGGGCTGTGGACAAGATTATTGTTAAACGGGACATCAACATTTCACTTGCTGTTGGGACAGAAGATTCTGTATTGACACCGGTTATTAAGAAAGCAGATCAGAAGAATATCGCTGGTCTTGCCAGGGAAATCGAGGATCTTGCTAGCAAGGTCCGTGCGGGTAAGCTGAAGCTTGATGATATGCAAGGCGGAACTTTTACCGTAAATAATACCGGTTCTTTCGGATCTATTTTGACTCAACCGATCATTAACTATCCGCAGGCCGCAATTCTTACCTTCGAATCCATTGTTAAGAGACCTGTAGTTATTAATGATATGATCGCAGTTCGTTCCATGGCTAACATGTGTCTGTCACTTGACCATCGGATATTGGACGGTGTCATTTGCGGAAGATTTATGCAGCGCGTGAAGGATAATATGGAAAGCTATAATATGGACACTCAAGTGTATTGATCAGCGATTGATTGGGAGATCTGATCCATCCGTTATTTGAGAGACGAGGCGATGAACGGCATGACGAAATCCTTGGAAGTCCGGTATTTTCCGATGATGGAATACGGAGAAGCCTGGGAAATGCAGAAAATGCTCGTAAAAGCCATTGATGAAGGACAGCAGCAGGAACACCTGCTGCTTCTTCAACATCCACCGACGTATACGATAGGCTCACAACGACACCCTGAACATCTACTTCTAAGTCCTGAACAATTGCAGGAGCAGGGAATAGCTTTGTTTGAAATCGATCGTGGTGGAGATATTACATATCATGGCCCAGGACAACTAGTGGGTTATCCTTTATTGTGGCTTGACGGTACAAAAGGACTGGATTTACACGGCTATTTACGAGAGCTGGAGCAGGTAATTATAAATTACTTGAAATTATTTGGAGTTGAAGGATCTAGAAAGCCGGAATATACCGGAGTTTGGGTCGGGGATACCAAAATAGCAGCGATTGGTGTGAAATTTAATAAGTGTCGCCGCAGGAAAGGATTTATAGCCAGTCATGGATTCGCTTTTAATATCAAAGCGGGCATTCAACAAGCTGGATTCCAAGGTATTATTCCCTGCGGCATTGAACAATATGGTGTGACATCGCTAGAAGATGTCACTGGCCTTACATTTACTGTGGAACAAGTTGCACAGGAGATTGTCCCGTTGTTTAACGAGGTGTTTGATTATAATGGATTAGGCTAGCCCTAAAATTAACGCATGAACAATGGCTCAAGAAGGGCGAGCAATGTTGATCCAAGCATAGCAAATAACATTATATAAACGACGATTTTCAACCTTTTTTTCTGCATATTGAGATACTCCTTTTATTAAAATTAGAATGAACTTGAATCATGTGAAGCTTGTCCAACTAGTCAAGTATTGACTATATCCATTTATATTAACGCAAAAGAGAAGGCGAGGAAAGTACATTGATTAATCAGGAAAGAGTTATCGCACAATTTATAGAGCTAGTATCCATTGACAGTGAGACAAAACATGAGCGGCAAATTGCAGATTTCTTGAAAGCTAAGTTTGAGAGTCTTGGACTTGAAGTGGTGGAAGATGATTCCCAGGCGATTACAGGTCACGGAGCTGGCAACCTGATTGCCACTCTGAAACCAAATGGAGACTCGTCTGCTGAGCCTTTCCTATTCACGTGTCATATGGATACGGTGACACCGGGAGTCGGGATTAAGCCGATTATCGGTGAAGATGGATGGATTCGCAGCGATGGCACTACGATTCTTGGTTCGGATGATAAAGCGGGTGTCGCGGCTCTTCTTGAGCTTATTCAAGTGCTCAAAGAGAATAACCTACCACATGGCCAAATTCAGTTCGTGATTACTGCTGGAGAAGAATCAGGACTTATGGGTGCAAGAGCATTAGATGCTAAACACTTGGATGCCAAATTCGGATTTGCGATAGATTCTAACGGAGAAGTCGGTTCTATCTGTGTTGGAGCTCCTACGCAAGCGCGGATTGAGATCGAAATTTTCGGAAAATCAGCTCATGCTGGGGTGAATCCTGAGGATGGGATTAGCGCAATTCAAGTTGCAGGTAAAGCCATTTCCCGTATGAATCTGGGTCGTATTGATGAAGAAACAACTGCAAATATTGGTAAATTCGAAGGCGGTGGCCAGACGAATATTGTGCCAGACTATGTGAAGTTATATGCAGAAGCACGTAGTATTTCTCAGGATAAGGTGAACAAACAAATTGCTGATATGAAGGAAGCGGTTGATTCAGCTTGCCGTGATTACCACGCACGTGGAGAATTCCATAGTAATATTATTTATCCGGCATTCCATTTTTCAGGTAGTGAGGATGTTGTATTGTTGGCGAAGAAGGCAGCGGGGCAATTAGGATTATCAGGAGATACTTTCCTCTCAGGAGGGGGAAGTGATGCCAATATTTTCAATGGATTAGGAATACCTACAGTAAATTTAGCTGTTGGATATGAAGATATTCACACAACCAAAGAGCGTATCAAGAGCGAGGATATTGTTAAAGTCGCCCAATTTGCACTTGAGATCGTTAGACAGACTGTGACTCGCTAATTCTAGGCGATCATCATATGCACCGCCTAGGTTAGTCTTCATGACAGCCTGGGCGGTTTGTCTATGTATGACTTGGATAAGAGGGCAGGAGCCTAAAGAACTTAATGTAACAAGGCAGACTGTTCTACTACTTGATCCGGCAGGTTCCGTTGCTGCTCGAGTGACCAGACCGTATGCCATCCAGATTTAGTTATGATTTGGAGAGATTGCGTGATGTCACTTAGATACCTCTCTATTCTCATTCTATCTTCTTCAGACGGGTTGTATATAGTGATCCTTCCTGTTAGGTTGTCAATTGCGTCGAGTAGATAACAGGATGCAGCACCGAATCGAGCCCGAGCCATGTCAGGATTACTTATGACAAGTGATTCGAAAATTTCAGCAGCCTCGGAATAACGACCCTCATCATGAAGGATTTCAGCAGATATAAAGTTTAGATTCAGTACAGAGCAACTTTTTTCATTGAGAAGCAGCTTATGAAAGGAGGTTAATTTCTCCTTAGCCGTAGATACGTAACCGTGTTTATAAAGAGACTGGATAAGCTCGCTTTGGTGATAATTATCGGGATACTTGTTCACTAAAGTCTCAGCAAGATCAAGCAGACCTAAGGCTACTGTTCGATGAATAAGTTCGGCTACACGAATATGGCTCAGAATAAGGTCCATAATAGGGACATTCATCCGTAGTTGGCAGATGATTGACAACTGACTCATACTCTCCATAAAGGAAGATGACTTCGCTATCTCTTCTGCTGTCCACTCCTGGATACGCGAAAGTGCCTTTTCAATCTCGCCAGAACGAATTAAAGATTCAAGATATATTTCACGGTAAGACTCCGATTTATTATTTTCACAGAATGGAGAATAACCCATAGTTCATCACTTCCTGTTCTGTTGAATTCATTTATTTGGTACGTCGCGATTCTAAAAGTTCTTTAACTTTAACGGTTGCTCCCGCCTCTTTTTGCCACTGGGACAAAAGAATGCGGATTTGCCAGGCCTTTCCTTGGGCTCGCAAACGATCATTGGAGAAATATGATTTCATAGCGCTGCTCCTTTTCTAAGACGGGTTTTGGTATAGTTACAGCATATGTCTCAGGTGGACAAGTTATGACGTTATCTATTTCATTTTAGGAGGAAAAATAATGACTACAGCACAGGATAAGTTAATCGAAAAGACGATATCTACAGAACCTATTTTCTCAGGGAGAATTATTTCTCTTCAGATCGATACGGTAGAACTTCCCGATGGTTCACAAGCTACACGCGAGGTTGTGAAGCACCCTGGTGCGGTTGCTGTAATTGCTATTCATGAAGGGCGATTACTTCTTGTGGATCAATATCGTCAACCTATGGGTCGGTGTGAGCTTGAGATCCCCGCAGGTAAGCTGGAGAAGGGTGAAGATCCGATGGAGGCTGCCAAGCGAGAGCTTCAGGAAGAGACAGGATATCGCTGTGAGCATATAAGTCTGCTACATTCGTTCTATACATCTCCCGGTTTTGCAGATGAAATGATTCACTTGTATCTTGCAGAGGGATTGTCAGCAGGGGAAATGGCTCTGGATGAAGATGAATTTCTTGAAGTGTATGAGGCTACTTTAGAAGAATGTGAGAATTACATTGCCGAGGGTCGTATTGCGGATAGTAAGACGATCATGGCGGTATATATTTGGAAACAACAACTTGCACAAGACAGCCAAGTTAAGTAACGATGAGTAAACCATTAGATTTATCGTCTTATTATGCTGATCTTCATATACACATAGGTCGTACGGGTCAGGGCGCTCCTGTAAAAATTAGTGGTAGTCGGAATCTGACGTTTGAGAACATTGCAAAGGAAGCTCATGAGCGCAAGGGCATCAGTCTCGTGGGGATTATCGATTGCCATTCACCTGGAGTACAGGATGACATTGTCGTTAGCTTAAGCAAAGGCGAGATGAAGGAGTTAGAAGATGGTGGGATTTCTTATAAGGGAACGACCATCTTACTGGGTACAGAATTAGAAATTCGTGAACCAGGTATGGGACCAGCGCATATTTTGGTCTACTTACCTTATTTCGATATGATGCGGTCATTTACGGGTTGGTTGGAGCAAAGAATGAAGAATGTAAGTCTAAGCTCCCAACGTGTATACGCGCCAGCACGTGCGTTGCAAGAAGAGGTATATGCCCGAGGCGGCATGGTAATTCCTGCTCATATTTTTACACCTCATCGAAGTATTTATGGTAGTTGTGCCCCACGTTTGGATGAGGTACTGGATCCTGAACTTGTCAGTGCGGTTGAGCTTGGCCTAAGTGCCGATAGTGAAATGGCAGGATTGATCAGTGAGCTAGATCGGTATACCATCTTGACCAATTCAGACGCACACTCTCTTGGCAAGATCGGTAGGGAATACAATGAATTGATTCTACGGGAGCCTAGTTATCGTGAGTTCGAAAAAGCTCTGAAGCGTGAAGATGGGAGAAAGGTAGCCGGCAATTATGGCTTGAATCCTCGCTTGGGTAAGTACCACCGAACATACTGCGGTGGGTGTAATTACATCATCAATGAGACCGAGCATTCGGTGGAGCGTTGTCCTTATTGCGGTAGTCCCAAATTAGTACGTGGAGTTCTGGATAGAATCCATTCTATTAGTGATCGCAGCGAGCCTTCGATTCCCTCACATCGCCCGCCGTATCATTATCAAGTGCCCTTGGAATTTATTCCGGGCCTTGGTCCATCTAAGCTTAATCTCTTGCTCAAAGTCTTCGGTACTGAAATGAACATTTTGCATCAAGTATCACAGTTAGAACTTGCTGAAGTCGTAGGTGATGAGCTTGCTGGTCTCATTTGTGAAGCACGAAGTGGAAGATTAAATTTATCTCCAGGTGGGGGCGGGACATACGGCAAGGTCATCAAATCATAATGTTATTTTTGAAGCATAAGGGAGCTAGCTTGTACATAGTCTGATTTAAAGAGGAAGACGACTATGAACGAGAGAAAGGGGCTCCCGCATGCTGCAACCGTTTCGTCATGCGCTCAAGGATCAGACGTCACTGTATGTATTCGTATCTGTGCTTTTTCTGATGGGTGTTGTTTTTGGTGCATTAATGGTCAATGCGCTGACACTGGAGCAACAGCAAGATCTATCAAGATATCTTGGAGATTTCTTTGTATCCGTAAATCAGGGTGGAGTCGAGTTCAACCAGCTAGATTTTTGGGCTGTAGCGGGGCTGCATTTAAAGTGGATTGGACTAATTTGGATTTTGGGACTTTCCGTCATCGGACTTCCTGGTATTCTCATTTTAGATTTTCTAAAAGGAGTTCTTATTGGGTTTACGGTGGGTTGTCTTGTCGGTCAGTTCAGTTGGAAAGGTTTATTATTTGCGTTCGTGTCCATTGCGCCACATAATCTGATCATTATTCCTGCATTGCTTATTGGCAGTGTAGCCGCGGTAAGTTTCTCACTGGGGATTATCCGAAGTAGAGTTCTTATGAACCGTAATGGGAGTTTTGCTCGTCCCTTTTTATCTTATACAGGCCTGACTTTGGCTATGGTCGTGGTTGTACTGGCGGCATCGGCTTTTGAAACTTGGGTTACACCCGTGATGATGACTTGGGTCACTCCTATGTTGGAACAGGTTCTAAACCCAGTATAACTCTAGTAAAATGTTTGACTTTGTTGTTTGACTCCCCCTATAATGAAAGAAGTGGTTATAAATAATTACATTGTACGGCAATGTACGGCGATTCCTGGGGGAGGAACAACATGGAAGCAAAGATCGAGAAAATCAAGCAGCAGTTACAATCCCACGGTTACAAGTTGACACCCCAGCGGGAAGCCACGGTAAGGGTACTGCTAGAAAATGAAGAAGATCATTTAAGTGCTGAAGATGTGTTTATGCTTGTTAAGGATAAGGCTCCGGAAATCGGTCTTGCGACGGTTTATCGTACGCTGGAGTTATTGAGTGAATTGCATGTCGTTGAGAAGATCAATTTCGGCGACGGAGTAGCTCGTTACGATTTGCGTACAGATACATCCAAGCATCATCACCATCACTTGATATGTGTGCAATGCGGGGCAATGGATGAAATCCGCGAAGACTGGCTTGGAGAGCTCGAGGAACGATTGGACAAAGAGTTCAATTTTACGGTACTCGATCATCGCCTTGATTTTCATGGCATTTGCTATCGTTGTAAAGACAAGAATAGTGATAACCAGGATAAAGGTGAAAGCACTAACTAATCATTCGAACCAAAAAGCTTCTCACGGCCACCGTGCCGTTTGGAGCTTTTTTTGCTATCTGGCTAGGTAGTCAGAGAACAATCCTTGTCTAGTATAAATGTACATAAACTTTGTGTCTCTTTTATATACTGTTATAAACAATGTCCTTATTTTTAATTAATAGGATCTTAGTTTGGGTATAGAAAGAGAGGGAAGGTTATGATAATTTCACTACGTAAGTGTCTGCGTGCGCTCAAATATTTATTAGTATTCCTAGTGTTGGCCTACGCCATGTATAGAATTATAGGCATGTTGGATGGATATATATTTCCGATGGACAAGTATCGTATCCCAGAAGGATCTTCAGTCAAAGTATTTCGATCTGGTACCGATGGGGATAACAAGTCGGAAGTATTATCTGAGAGATTAAAGTTGTTTTTTTGGTATGGAGAATAGGGATAGTAGCAGGGAATAGCGTTATGTATGTTGAATTGTTGAATAGAGATCTGTCTACAGGGCAGGTTGCATAAAGAACGAAAGGAGGCATGGGGATTTGGAACAACATGTTGCCTCTTTTATTACATTTTTAGAAGATCAGAAGGGACTCAGTGGAGCGACTCTGGAATCATACTCCAGAGATTTGAAACAGTATGTGGCTTACTTACAAGAGCGAGAAGCGGACAGTCTTCTGGATGTGACCCGAACAGGAATTCTGTTATACTTTTCAGCGATGAAAGAAAGAGGAAAAGCCCCCGCAACGATAACTAGGGCCTCGGTTTCACTTCGAGCTTTCTTTCAATATTTAGTTCGAGAACGAATCATTGATCAAGACCCTTTTTTAATGATGGACATGCCTAAGAGTGAAAAGAAGCCACCACAAATTCTAACGATCGAGGAAACAGAAAGGCTACTTGAAATGCCTGATGTGAATCATCCTCTAGGTATGAGGGATAAGGCAATGTTGGAGCTGTTGTATGCGACGGGAATCCGGGTATCTGAATTAATCTCATTAAACGTGGAGGATGTTAATACAAGTCTTCGTTTCGTACGCTGTTCTGGAGGAGCTGGGAAAGAACGAATCATACCCATTGGAAGTGTGACTGCTGGATGGATAGAAAGGTACTTGAACGAGAGTTGGACACATCTGAGTCCAGAAGTAGGTAGCCAAGGGCCCCTGTTTCTTAATCGTCGCGGAGTAGCTATCAGTCGGCAGGGTTTCTGGAAAATTATTAAAAAATATGGTCAGGAAGCGGGATTTACAGCCGCTATTACTCCCCATACACTACGACATTCTTTCGCCGCTCATTTACTTTCAGGTGGAGCTGATGTGCGGTCAGTTCAGGAAATGCTGGGACATTCAGACGTGTCGACGGTACAGGTTTATTTGAACATAACGAAACCGAACATTAAGTCTGTGTACGATTCATATCATCCCCGGGCGAAGAATGCTTTGACGTCTAATGGGGATAACTTAACTAACTAGCAAAAAAACTGTAAGAAGTGAGGAGTGAAACATAATGCTAAATAATAACAATTTCAATAAAATTACTGTAATTGTACTTGATAGTGTTGGTATAGGAGAACTACCCGATGCAAAGAAATATGGGGATGAAGGTGCTCATACACTGGGTCATATTTTAGAGAAAGTTCCTCAAACGAAGCTGCCTAATCTTCAGAAGTTAGGTCTCGGCAATATTGCCACGCTACCCAATCTAAGTCCGGTAGAGTCACCTATGGCTTCTTATGGCAAAATGGCGGAAGTTTCTACAGGTAAAGATACGATGACAGGACACTGGGAACTGATGGGTCTTAAGATTAATACTCCCTTCCAGACTTATCCAGATGGGTTCCCACGGGATTTGATCGCGCGGTTCGAAGCAGAGACTGGACGTAAAATGATTGGTAATAAACCAGCCTCCGGGACTGAAATACTCGATGAACTGGGCGCAGAACATATGAGAACGGGAGCTTGGATTGTATATACTTCCGCAGATAGTGTATTTCAAATTGCAGCACATGAGGAGATCATTCCGCTTTCAGAGTTATACCGTGCTTGTGAAATAGCTCGTCGACTTACACTGGAACCGGAGCATACCGTGGGAAGAGTCATTGCCCGTCCTTTCGTTGGCACACCAGGGGATTTCAAGAGAACGCCAAATCGACACGACTATGCAGTAAAACCGCCTGAACCAACAGTTCTTAATGCCCTTAAAAATGCAGGGAAGGACGTTGTTTCTGTCGGGAAAATCAACGATATTTTTAGTGGGGAAGGCATTACTGCATCCCATCCGACAAAGAGCAACAGTCATGGCATCCAGGAGACGATTACTCTAATGGGTCAGGACTTCACGGGTCTACTATTTACGAATTTAGTTGATTTCGATTCCTTATACGGCCATCGCCGTGACCCTGAGGGATATGCGCGTGCACTAGAAGAATTTGATGCTGCATTGCCGGATTTGCTGAGCAAGGTAGGGGACCAAGATTTACTTGTTATTACAGCGGATCACGGAAATGACCCGATTCATGCGGGTACCGACCATACACGGGAATATGTTCCGTTGCTTGTATACAATCCGGCGCTAACTCAAACTGTTGACCTCGGTATTCGCGCGACATTCTCGGACCTCGCAGCGACGATTGCCGATAACTTTGGAATCAACGGAAGTGGACACGGTAGAAGCTTTCTAAAACAATTGAAATAATAAACGGGAGAGTAGACAAAATGACAATTTTAACACAAGATATGATTAAAGAAGCAGCACAATATATCCAATCTAAATCACCGGTTACGCCACAGATTGGACTTATACTTGGATCCGGTCTTGGTGTGCTAGCTGAACATATTGAAGAACCGATAAGTATCGCTTATCAGGATATTCCGCATTTCCCTCAGTCCACGGTTGAAGGACATGCCGGAGAATTATTGGTTGGATCGCTTCAAGGTGTACCTGTTGTACTCATGAAGGGTCGTTTTCACATGTACGAAGGTTATGGACCTGAGCTGACCGCTTTCCCTGTACGTGTCATGAAAGAGCTTGGCGTATCGAAACTGCTTGTAACGAACGCTGCAGGCGGTATTAATACGTCATTTGCTCCAGGGGATTTGATGCTTATTTCGGATCATATTAATTTGACGGGGAAGAACCCCCTGATTGGACCAAATGATAGTGAAATGGGTCCAAGGTTCCCGGACATGTCACAGGCATACAGCCGTAAGCTTCGGGATACGGCCAAGAAAGTCGCAAGTGAGAAGAATGTACCACTTCAGGAAGGTGTCTATGTTGGCCTTCTGGGCCCTACCTACGAGACGCCAGCGGAAATTGTAATGCTTCGTACTCTTGGCGGTGATGCAGTGGGTATGTCGACTGTTTCCGAAGTCATAGTGGCAAGGCATGCAGGAATTGAAGTGCTGGGTATTTCATGTATTAGTAATATGGCTTCTGGTATCTTAGATCAACCTTTGTCCCATCATGAAGTGATGGAAACGACCGATCGAGTTCGGGAGAAGTTCCTAAGTCTTGTATTGTCAATCATCCCTGAAATGTAAATTTGAAAGGTGAGGAAGCTGACGATGAGAGCTGTAGATCTGATTCGAAAAAAACGAGATGGTCTTGAACTAAGTAACGAAGAGATTGGCTTTTTAGTTAAGGGTTATAGTGAAGGTGACATTCCTGATTATCAAATGTCCGCTTGGGCCATGGCTGTTTATTACCAAGGGATGAGTGCGCGTGAGACGGCTGATCTAACACTGCATATGGCTGCTTCAGGGGATATGGTTGATCTTAGTTCCATACATGGGATTAAGGTCGACAAGCACTCTACTGGCGGTGTAGGTGATAAAGCGACGATAGTCCTTGGACCTCTTGTTGCCGCTGCTGGAGTACCTGTAGCTAAGATGTCAGGTCGAGGTCTCGGTCATACCGGTGGAACCATTGATAAGCTTGAAGCTATTTCAGGATTCTCTGTCGAGCTTGGGAAAGAGCAGTTCTTCAATCAAGTGAACGATATTGGACTTGCTGTTGTCGGTCAGAGCGGCAACATGACTCCTGCGGATAAGAAGTTGTATGGCCTACGTGATGTCACAGCTACTGTGGATTCGATCCCGCTCATTGCGAGTTCCGTTATGAGTAAGAAGATCGCAGCGGGTGCAGACGCGATTGTGCTCGACGTCAAAACGGGTAGCGGAGCATTTATGAAGACGTTAGATGATTCGATCCGGCTTGCGAGTGCGATGGTCGATATTGGCACACAAGTCGGTCGGAGCACGGTAGCTGTGATCAGTGATATGGATCAGCCGCTAGGACATGCCATAGGCAATGCTCTGGAGATCAAGGAAGCTGTGGCTACACTTCGAGGAGAAGGCCCATCTGATCTGCAAGAGGTATGCTTGATATTGGCATCGCACATGCTTGTGCTAGGTGGGAAGGCTGAGTCAGAGACGGAAGCCAGAATGATTCTTAAAGAAAAGCTAGAAAGTGGTGCAGCACTGGATAAATTGATGGCCATGGTCGCAGCACAAGGAGGCGATATCGCCCAAATCAAAGATCTAGCATTACTTCCACAAGCGGAGATTTTGGTTGAAGTTAAATCAGTCAGCTCAGGGTATATAGAGTCTATACAGGCGGAGGAAATTGGTATTGCCGCGATGATACTCGGAGCTGGGCGAGAGAATAAGAATTCCGTGATTGACCTGGCTGCTGGAGTAGATTTACGCAAGAAAATTGGTGATTCAGTCACGATTGGTGAAACTTTAGCTGTTCTTCACCTGAATAAAGAACATGAATCAGGACAAGAAGAAGCGGTGAACCGAGTGAGAGAAGCTTATGGTATTTCCAGTGAGAAGGTACAAAGACGTCCACTCGTTTTTGCTCTAGTAACACCTGAAGGTATCAAGAGATTCTAGCTTGAACATTGAATAGTAATGCGAGCGAACCACAGTGTTTTCAGTAATCCTTAATAGGGTTGCGGGAGATACCGTGGTTTATTTGCGTTTTAAGGAATATTTTTCATCTAGTTGGACGATACTAGGTTATCAGAATCAAATGCATGTTTAAGGGGGGTTAATCATGAAAAAAATGATGTTGACGTGGATCGTCACGTTGATGTTGACAGTCTTAATCAGTCCTACGTTCAGCTACGCAGCTCAGGCGGGGCTTCATGAAGATGACGGTGATGTCGCACTTGCGGATAACGCCCGTTCTGCTATTTTGATTGATGCGGATACTGGGACTGTGATTTACGAGAAACAGAGTCATGAGAAGTTACCACCAGCTAGTATTACAAAGATTATGACGATGCTACTAACGATGGAAGCGATCGATAAGGGCACATTGAAATTGACAGATAAGGTTAGGGCCAGTGAGTATGCCTCTTCAATGGGCGGATCACAAATTTTCCTTGAGCCTGGGGAAGAAATGACCGTTGATGAGATGCTTAAAGGGGTAGCAATGGCTTCTGGAAATGATGCATCTGTCGCATTAGCGGAGCGAATTGGTGGATCAGAGAAGGCTTTTGTGAAACTAATGAACCAAAGAGCGGAGCAACTGGGGTTAAAGGATACGCACTTCGAGAATTGCAACGGCTTACCTGTAGCCAATCATTACAGTTCTGCACACGATATTGCTGTTATGAGCCGAGAATTACTTAAATATCCTATCATTACTAAATATACTGGGTCCTATCAGGATTATTTACGTAAAGATTCTGCTAAACCATTCTGGTTGGTGAATACAAATAAACTAGTCCGTTTCTATAGCGGTGCAGACGGTCTTAAGACAGGATATACAGCGGAAGCAAAATTCTGTCTATCAGCTACCGCTTCGCGTGATGGGTTAAGACTCATTGCGGTGGTACTTGGTGAACCGAACACCAAGACCCGAAATAGTGAAGTGTCGGCGATGTTTGATTATGCTTTCTCCCAATATGCCCTGCAGCCAATCTATAAAGCTGGTGAAGTGATTGGTAAGGTGAAGGTTCAGAAGGGAGAATCATCCCAGATCGAATTGACCGCAAACCGTGCATTAAGTGTCCTTGTCAAAAAAGGAAGTGCACAAGGTAGTATAACTCAAAAGGTAGTTGTGCCTGAAAAGGTTAATGCGCCGGTAAAAGAAGGTCAAAACATAGGCAAGCTGATTGTTTATCAAGACGGTAAGGTATTAAATGAGTTTGAGCTTAATGCCCCTTCAGCCATTGATAAAGCAGGTTGGTGGACGATGTTTAAAAGAACGGCTTCACATTTATTTTTTGTAGATTCGTAGGGGTTTTCTTCTAGTTTTGTCATAGAGAAGGATTATTTCATTTGGGTGTAGAAATGTGTGTTCATGTCAGAGAGGAGAGTGAACAGACGTGAATTTGCATGCGGAGATGGTAAGAAACCGCGATACGTTAATTGTGCGTTTAAGTGGAGAGTTGGATCATCATACGGCTGATGATGTTCGTATGCGTATCGATGAGGAACTTGGACGCGGTGGCTGCCGTCATCTTGTATTAAGCCTAAAGTCACTTCAGTTTATGGATAGTTCCGGGCTCGGGGTCATTTTGGGGAGATACAAGTTGATCAAGCAGAGAGGCGGCAGAATGGTATTATGCGACGTCAATCCATCGGTATATCGGTTGTTTGATATGTCAGGCTTGTTCAAGATCATGTCCATTTACGAGGACGAAGATATGGCTCTCTCTGAGTTGGAGGTGGTCCTATGAGTCATACTGAAGAGAATTTTATGTCACTGCAATTTGCCGCTAAGTCGGAGAATGAATCGTTTGCTCGTGTGACGGTAGCAGCTTTCGTATCTCAACTCGATCCTACAATGGATGAAATTACTGATTTAAAGACGGTAGTCTCTGAGGCGGTTACGAATTCCATAATTCATGGTTATGATGGGAATTCTGAGGGGATTGTGAATATCTCTGTCAGAATCGAAGACGACACAGTTACATTGATCATTGAAGACAAGGGCCGTGGTATTGAGGATTTAGAGTTGGCGAAACAGCCACTTTATACGTCAAAACCTGAGTTGGAACGTTCGGGTATGGGCTTCACAATTATGGAGAACTTCATGGATGAATTCGATGTGATCAGCGAGGTTGGAGGGGGTACCTCTATTCGCATGAAGAAACGGATTGTATCCAAGAAAGCTTTATACAATTAGGGGTTGGATCTATGGATACCGATGTGAAGCAAACCTCGAGAGAGTTTCTAAATGACACGGAAGTGAAACGATTGATCGCCCTGAGCCAGTCGGGGGATAATGGTGCAAGAGATCGATTAGTTAATTGCAACATCCGGCTTGTCTGGTCTGTCGTACAACGGTTTATGAATCGGGGTTATGAGCCTGATGATTTGTTTCAAATCGGTTGTATCGGTCTATTAAAGTCGGTTGATAAATTCGATCTTAGTTATGATGTGAAATTCTCAACTTATGCCGTACCTATGATTATCGGAGAGATCCAACGATTCTTACGTGATGATGGAACACTCAAAGTCAGCAGGTCGCTGAAAGAGATGGCCAATAAGGTTCGTAAGATGAAGGATGAGCTATCGAAGCAATTAAACCGACTTCCGACAGTGAAAGAGGTCGCCACTGCGCTTGGCGTTACCCCAGAAGATGTGGTGTTTGCCCAAGAGGCGAACAAGCCCCCCGCTTCGATTCACGAGACGGTTTTTGAGAATGATGGTGATCCCATCACGCTCATGGATCAGATTGCTGATGAATCACAGGAACGATGGTTTGATAAGCTGGCACTGCATGAAGCAATAGACGGTCTCAATGAACGGGAGAGACTTATCGTGTATCTGCGATATTATCGCGACCAGACGCAGTCTGAAGTTGCTACTCGTCTTGGTATATCTCAGGTGCAGGTATCCCGGCTTGAGAAAAAAATATTGCAATGTATTCGTGATCAGATTGCGCAGTAAAGAACATAGATTAAACAAATAAACGATCATCCAAGGAGTTCTTTTCTTGGATGGTCGTTTATTTGTTTATACCGACGGGATGACTTGTTGAACAACCTCTACAAGAGTAAAAAAGGGCATGTCTTGGCATACTATGGGCAATACGGCAGATAAGGGGTGACTTTGATGGGGATAAATCCCGCCTCTATTATATATTTGCGGCTTCGTAAACAGGTGGGGATACCGCAAGGATCATCTATTAGGCTGCGGGACGTGGCCCGTGTATTGGCTGATCCGGATCAAGAGGAGGATTTGCTGGATCTGGTACTTGTCAGACCAGAATCTCGTGACGGGAACTTAATTGTTATTGATATGCTGCATGTGATCCGAGTTATCAAAGATCGATTTCCAGCGTATCAAATCGAATTCGTTGGTGAACCACATGTACTGGTAGAGCTGGTTAGTAAAGAGAAGAAACCTTCGCTGATCCTATTCGTCGTTGTTTGGTTATTGTTATTTTTTGGTGCAGCTCTGACGATTATGAATTTCCATGCGGATGTTAGTATGCCAGAGGTCCAAATACGCATTGTTGAAATGATCACAGGGACAAGAGATGAGCATCCTTATTTGTTCCAAGGCGCATATTCCATTGGTCTGGGACTTGGGATGATTGTCTTTTTTAATCATTTGTTCAAGAAGAAATGGAACGAGGAGCCGACCCCGCTAGAAGTTGAAATGTTTCTATACCAAGAGAACTTAAACCATTACGTAATCGCGGAAGAGTATAAAAAAATGGCGAATAATCCATCTCAGGAGAAAGCTCCTTGACTCCCGTAGTGTCGGCCATTGTTCTTACTTTTCTTGGTGTAGCAGGTGGGGTTGCCGTAGGTGGTGGTGTGATTGCACTGTTCATTGTTCTAGACGTGATTCCAAGGCTTGCTCAGGTTACTAGGACATACAACAAAGTCCACTGGTATGAGGGGGCTATGGTCAGTGGTTCGTTTATTGGAACAGTAGCAGACTTTTGGAATTGGCATGTTAGCGGGCCATGGATTGGAAGTGGATTTGTTGGTTTGCTGAACGGGATTTTTGTTGGAATGCTCGCTGCAGCTCTTACAGAAGTGCTTAATGTATTACCGATTTTGGCCAAAAGATTGCATATGCAGCGATATCTGTTCGGTCTGCTGCTCGCCATGGTATGCGGTAAAGTAGCGGGTTCTTTATTCGAATGGTTTATCTACAGGTCATAAATTAATCGCAAAGGAAAGGATGAGCTGAATGAGAATGAGGACTAAGCACTCGGGAAAGGATCAGCAGGGAGAAAAAGATAACGTAAAGGAAAGGAACAGGGACAAAGCGTTACAAAAAAAGGTTGAGAATGAGAAATCTGACTCGGTGGAAGAGTCTATCATATATTGGCAACATAGTGATGAAATTAGCGATTCACTGGATACAACAAAGGATACGCTTAAGCAGGTTGTTGCACTTGGTGATAGTTTTGACGTTGAGTTTCGTGAAATGACATTTGGGGGTAGGAGAACTGCTCTTTTCTATTTCAGCGGCTTCGCAAAGGAACAAACCATGCAGGAAGTTCTAAAACGTCTTACCTATTTAGAACCGGATAGCTTATCAAGCGAAGCGATTCATAAGCTTTTTAACTTGTATATTCCTCATATTCAAGTTTCAATACATCAAAAGCTGAGTGAAGTTATTAATAAAGTTTTAACGGGAATGAGTGCTCTGTTCGTAGATGGGGAACATACGGGGATTGTGATGGATACTCGTTCTTTTCCTTCACGTTCACCAGAAGAGCCCTCACTGGAGAGAGTTGTTCGGGGTTCCAGGGATGGATTTACGGAGACCATGTTATCGAACGTTGCACTTGTAAGACGTCGCATTCGTGATCCGGGTGTAATATTTGAAGCCATGACTGTTGGGCGTCGTACGAGAACGGATGTTGTACTGTCTTATATTGATGACATCGTTGATAAAGAGCTAGTTGAAGACGTACGAAAGAAAATAGAGGAAGTAAACATTGATGGTATCCCACTCGCGGACAAGCAGTTGGAGGAGGCAATACTTCATAAAGGATGGAATCCTTATCCGCTTGTACGTTACTCTGAGCGCCCTGATGTAGTAGCTTCTCATATAATGGAAGGGCGGGTTGTTATTTTTGTAGACACTTCACCAAGTGTCATTATTCTCCCGACAACCTTCTTTGATCTATGTCAACATGCCGAAGAAAATCGGCAAACTGCTTCTATGGGAACATATTTGCGCTGGGTTCGATTCCTTGGCATTTTTGCTTCTCTATTTCTTCTACCGATCTGGCTGCTGTTGGTTGTTCATCCTGAGCTGAAACCAGCTGCCCTATCCTTTATTGGTCCCCAGGAGCAGGGGAATATCCCATTAATTGCGCAATTTATTATTGTGGAGTTTGGCGTCGATCTGCTTAGAATGGCAGCGGTGCATACACCTACTCCGTTAGCATCTGCAATGGGTCTAATTGCTGCTATCATGATTGGTGATATTGCAGTAAAGACAGGGCTATTCGTTAATGAGGTTGTTTTGTACATGGCTGTAGCGGCAATTGGTATGTTTGCTACCCCTAGCTATGAGCTAGGCTTGGCTAATCGTATCGTAAGGCTGGTTCTACTCATAGCGGTCGCAATATTTGGTGCGCCTGGGTTTATTGTCGGTGTAACCGTGTTTATTGTGTTCCTTACGCTGCGTCGTTCCTATAATTCTTCTTACATGTGGCCGTTTATTCCATTTAATGCAAAGGCGATGGCAGCTGTCTTGGTACGTGTACCGGTCTTGACATCCAAGCTTAGACCATCCTTAAACAAGACAAGAGACAATACAAGAATGCCTCAAGATGAGTAGCTAAGGGTCCGTCCTACAAAAAATACAAAGGATAATCATAAAAATCCATTTTTCAGTTGGCCAGTTGTTTGCTATACTGGTGTAAAATTTGAAAGTGGAGGACTGCGTAGATGTATTTACACGGTACGAGCAAAATTAATGCAAAAGCTCATCTTGAGATTGGTGGTTGTGATACGGTTGAATTGAAAGAAACCTATGGCACACCGTTATATATTATGGATGAAGCTCTTGTCCGGCAAAGATGCCGCGAATATATGGAGTCTTTTAGAGCGTCAGGTCTGACGTTTCAGGTTGCTTTTGCCAGCAAAGCGTTCTGTGTAATGGCTATGTGCCGATTGGCTGAACAAGAAGGACTATCTCTGGATGTCGTCTCAGAGGGTGAGTTGTATACGGCACTCCAAGCGGGCTTCCCAGCGCAGCGGATCCATTTTCATGGGAACAACAAAACACCGTATGAATTAGAAATGGCTATATCTGCGGGCATCGGCTGTTTTGTGGTAGACAATTTCACTGAGCTTCATATGCTTCAGGCACTTGCAGCAGAAAAAGGTGTAGCGGTCAATATTCTGTTGCGTGTTACTCCAGGTGTGGAGGCTCATACGCACGAATATATTTCTACGGGGCAAACGGATTCCAAATTTGGGTTTGACATCGCAAATGGATCGGCCTTAGAAGCTGTAGAACTGGCGTCCGGAAGTTTGAATTTAAATCTACTCGGCCTACACTCACATATCGGATCACAAATATTTGAGGT
The DNA here is from genome assembly GCF_014639155.1 of Paenibacillus segetis. Classification (NCBI taxonomy): domain Bacteria; kingdom Bacillati; phylum Bacillota; class Bacilli; order Caryophanales; family Paenibacillaceae; genus Paenibacillus; species Paenibacillus segetis. Next base: position 2,646,701 of record NZ_BMFT01000001.1, on the reverse strand, counting down.
TGAAGGCTTCCAATTGGCGATTGAGCGAGTTGCTGAATTCGCGGGGCAAGTGAAGGAAAATCTCGGTGTTGTTTTTAAAGTGGTCAACTTGGGTGGCGGATTTGGTATCCGTTATACCGCAGAAGATACACCACTCAAGGTATCGGACTATGTGAAGTCGATTACGGATGCAGTGAAGCAATATTTCGTTGGTATTTATGCCCAACTTCCTGAGATCTGGGTTGAGCCAGGTCGTAGTATTGTAGGCGATGCAGGAACGACGTTGTATACGGTTGGAACAAGTAAAGAGATCCCAGGTGTTCGTAAATACGTTGCTGTGGATGGTGGAATGACAGATAACCCACGCCCAGCTCTTTATGAATCTAAATATGAGGCTATGTTAGCAAATCGCGGGAATGATGTTGCCGAAGAAACGGTATCCATCGCGGGTAAATGTTGCGAAAGTGGAGATATGCTCATCTGGGATATAGATCTTCCTAAAGTAAACAGTGGAGATCTGCTCGCTGTTGCTTGTACTGGAGCATACAACTATGCAATGGCGAGTAATTATAACCGGATTCCTCGTCCGGCAGTTGTCTTCGTTAACGAAGGTAGCAGTGATCTTGTGGTCAAAAGAGAAAGCTTGCAGGATATTGTTGCAGGTGATGTAATTCCGGAACGGATTTCGAAGCAACCTTTACTTAAATAGTGTGAAATATTGTCTTAAATAAACAGACATTTTTGAACTTCTTCTGTAAGTCTCTTTGCTCCTCGCGTCATTTCATAGTACACTGTAAGAGGTTTGATTTAAGAGACATGAAAAGGAAGTGTTCCATATGAAAAAAGGTAAAATCGTTTTGGAAAAAGGCGGAGAAATTGAAATTCAGTTCTTGCCAGAAGAAGCACCAGGTACGGTAGCTAACTTTGAAAAATTAGCGAACTCCGGATTTTATAATGGTTTGTCGTTTCACCGTGTAATTCCTGGTTTTGTTGCACAAGGTGGCTGCCCAACAGGTAATGGAACTGGTGGACCTGGATACACAATCAAATGCGAGACAGCAACGAACACAACGAAACACGAACGTGGAGTTCTGTCTATGGCTCACGCTGGTAAAGACACAGGCGGAAGCCAGTTCTTTATCGTATACGAACCACAACCGCACTTGAACGGTGTGCACACCGTGTTCGGTAAAGTTACTTCTGGCATGGAGCTTGTTGACCAAGTTAAAGCTGGCGACAAGATGAAAGAAGTTTCTGTTTGGGACGAAGAGTAAGAATTAGCTTATGAGCTAATGTGAATAGCCCCCCTCCTATGGAATCACAATGGAGGGGGGCTTTACTATAGGTTTATAGCTAAAACCTTAATTCATATTCGCAGCGTTCATCCCCGTTAACATTACACTTTATTTCCTTAGCTGTGACTCTTTTATTGTATATTTTGCTCAGCGCTCCTTCCAAAATTGCTCCCTCAAGGTCACAAACCATCTGCCCTTCATGAATGGGAAGGCCTTCACAAAAGCAATCTTCAACAGCAATAGTCATGCCTTTTTCATTTGTACTTAAGATGTGAGGAATGCCAATTTTCAATTCTTCGAGTAGATGAAGAAGCTCTTCAAGTGAAGTGACAGGTAGACTCTGACCGATTTTTCTTCCGATGGTCATTGTTGTGCCTTTCCCCCCTGATGGTAGGCCCTGGTACATCCCGATTAATCGAATGGCACGGAATAGTTCTAAGGGAACCTCAGCGCCCAAAGTAGTTCTTTTTATTTGCTTCATGTCCTCAAAAGTAAAGTTGTTCATTTGCCTATCTCCATTCCCTTAGTCAAAATAGTAATGTTGTACTTGTATGTCTAATCCTAACGTTATATTTGTACACCCCTTGTGATTATCATCACATAATGAGAGGGGGTCTCCGTGTTCTCTCTTGCTTCAGACAAGATAATAACGCACTTCCTTGATTTTTTTAATTCATGGTGATAAGATACCGTCATAGTGGATAGGGTGTTATGGTTTGCTAAAACACCGATATCGATATAATTAAATATTTTTTATGCAGTCCTTCGGGGAGGGGTGAAATTCCCTACCGACGGTGATGGCATGTCTTGGCTTTGATAGTTTGATGAAGCAAGGCAGGCACAAGTCCGTGACCTGTATGCGTATCTTTGATATGCATATGGCTGAGCCGGTGTGATTCCGGGACCGACAGTATAGTCTGGATGGGAGAAGGAAAACGCAGGGACATTTGATCGTTATACAGATCAATTTGTCCAAAATGTTGAGCAGACTTTTTATTGTCCTTTTTTTCACAAAGTTTAGGTCTAGCTTTGTTCTGGACATATTTAAAAGTGCTAAGGGTTTATTTGAGTTTTCCATTATTTATTATGGATTCGCAATATCCCTATTTGCTGACTTTATTTGCGAATAATATCTTCCATGACTCCCTACTGGATTGTTCCGGTAGGGATTTTTTATGTTCTTAAGTGGTGTTGCGTGATTGGAGGTGTAATGTGTGGATAAGATTAATGACGAGTATTATATGGGGCTTGCGCTTGATATGGCAGAGAAGGCCCAAGGGCAAACTGGAGTGAACCCGGTTGTTGGAGCTGTAGTCGTGAAGGATGGTGCCATTCTTGGGTTGGGGACGCATTTGAAAAGAGGCGAGCCACATGCAGAGGTTCATGCGCTAAACATGGCCGGAACAACTGCTGAAGGTAGTACCGTATATGTGTCACTCGAGCCTTGTAGTCATTATGGAACAACACCGCCATGTGCGGCGCGGCTAATTGCCGAGAAGGTATCCCGGGTAGTTGTCGCTTGTGAGGACCCCAATTCGCAGGTAGCCGGACACGGTATTCAGATTCTACGTCAGAGTGGGATCGATGTAGAAGTTGGGGTGCTTCGAGATCGAGCTTTGAAACTGAATAAGAAGTTCATTAAGTACATTACTACCGGAATACCTTACGTTACGATCAAGACAGCAAGTACTTTGGATGGGAAAATTGCATCTAAGACGGGAGATAGTAAGTGGATCTCAAATGAGTCATCAAGAGAGATGGTTCATACGCTGCGTCACCGCCATCAGGGCATTATGGTTGGGGTAGGAACGGTAATAGCAGATGATCCGCAATTAACAACGAGACTTCAGGTCCCTGGTTTGTCTCCGATTCGGATCATTGTCGATTCCAAGCTACGGATTCCGGACTCCTCCAAAGTACTTTCCGACGGGTTAGCTCAAACGATCATCTTGACGACGAGTCAGGTTGACCCTACTAGGGTTTCTACTCTGAAGAATCGTGGGATCAATGTACTCACTTGTGGTGAAGGGCCGCAGGTCGATTTACAAGATGCTCTAGCTAAGTTAGGAGAACTGGATATTTCCTCGATCCTTGTAGAGGGAGGCGGCCGATTGAATGGTTCGCTCATTCAGAATAGGCTCGTTGATGAAATTATCTTATTCTTTGCACCAAAGCTTGTTGGTGGACTAGAAGCACCTGGAAACTTTAGGTTTGATGGTTTTGATCTCATGCAGGATGCGGTTTCCTTAAAAGACCTCGAAGTAGAGCAAATCGGAGATAACATATGTATCCGAGGAATCCCTGACTGGCCTTAACTAATTTCATTTTCTTTTCTGCAGCGAAACGAGTTTGATACACTACATCTTTAAAAGTGTGATGAAGATGAAAAAGTGGGTACGAGGTGTGATTCAGAACTGGAGAAGCGAAGTGTTTGTCTTTGCCACGTGATTGTAACCCTGCCTGGGTTCATAAAAATCAGACAATCACGTGGCAACAACGATCGAAAGTCTGAATCACGCCGACTGCCCATACTTTTCACCAAACTTTAACATGTACTTAGCAAAGGAGGCGAGCCGATGTTTACCGGACTCGTAGAAGAAGTAGGCAGGATGAATTCCGTCAGCCGCAGAGGGGAAGCTATGGAGCTGGAAATTTCGGCAGACTTGATTACGGATGGTCTGAAGCTAGGTGATAGCATATCGGTAAACGGAGTTTGCCTTACAGCAACATCATTTCAGCGAAATAAGTTCACGGTTGATGTTATGCCTCAAACTTATCGTAATACCAATCTCAAAGACCTTAAGCCTGGCAGTAAAGTTAATCTTGAGCGGGCCATGTTAGCAGGTGGTCGATTTGGTGGTCATATCGTGCAAGGGCATGTTGATGGTGTCGGAACAATTACGGGTTCGAAGAGAGATTACAATGCGGTCATGTATGAAATTGCTCCGTCCGACCCTTCTTTATTTAAATACATTATTCCTCAGGGATCGATCACTGTGGACGGTATAAGCTTAACTGTGGTTGATGTAAAGGCAAGAGGATTTAGTATTTCGATTATTCCACATACCTTGTCAGAGACTTTGTTTGCATATAAAAATACGGGTGATACGGTGAACCTAGAGTGCGATGTGTTAGGAAAATATGTAGATCATCTGCTGAGATACGGTCGTGCAAAAAGCGATGATGGAAGCAGTAAAGCACAATCAGCATCATCCTCCAGCATGGATATGTCTTTTCTAGTGGAGAATGGTTTTGTTTAAATAAACAACCCATAGGAGGGGATTATAATGAGCGAAATTCAACTGAATCAAATTGAAGAAGCAATATACGATTTGATGCGTGGTAAAGTAGTCATCGTTGTTGATGATGAAGATCGTGAGAATGAAGGAGATTTTATTGCTTTAGCCGAAAAGGCTACACCTGAAGTGATCAATTTTATGATTACACAGGGTCGGGGGCTTGTATGTTTGCCGATTACGCAAAGCCGCGCCGAAGAACTTGATCTACAGCCAATGGTGGCGCAGAATACGGATAATCATGGAACGGCATTTACAGTTTCTATTGATCACATCGATACGACGACTGGGATTTCAGCATTTGAGCGTTCCACTACAATAAAAGGGATCTTGGATCCTAAAGCCAAGCCGTCAGACTTCCGTCGTCCGGGTCATATGTTCCCGTTGATTGCGAAGAAGGGTGGAGTGCTTAGACGTGCGGGGCATACGGAGGCAGCAGTAGATCTTGCCCGGATGTGTGGATCTTATCCGGCAGCGGTGATATGTGAAATCATTAAAGAAGATGGAACGATGGCCAGACTTCCTCAACTGGTGGAAATTGCTAAGGCCTTTGATCTAAAACTGATCAGTATCAAAGATTTAATTCATTATCGTAATGAGAAAGAGAAGCTTGTGACCCGCGAAGTGGAAGTGAAAATGCCAACAGATTATGGTGATTTCCGAGCGATTGCCTATACCAATGAAGTGGATTCGAAAGAGAACGTTGCTCTAGTTATGGGTGAGATTGATAGTGAAAAACCGGTGTTAGTGCGTGTACATTCTGAGTGCTTAACGGGTGATGTGTTTCATTCTCATCGTTGTGATTGCGGTCCACAATTTGAAGCAGCTCTTCGCCAAATTAAGGAAGCTGGGAATGGTGTACTGCTGTACATGAGGCAAGAAGGCCGAGGCATTGGCCTAGTGAATAAACTGAAGGCTTATAAGCTGCAAGAACAAGGATTGGACACGGTTGATGCGAATCTTAAGCTTGGATTTCCAGCGGATCTGCGAGATTACGGGATTGGTGCTCAGATATTGAAGGATCTAGGTGTGAGACAAATTCGCTTAATGACGAACAACCCTCGGAAAATTAAGGGGCTTGAGGGCTATGGATTAGAAGTTGTCGAACGGGTGCCGATTCAAATTAAAGAAAATCAAGACAATAGTAATTATTTACATGTAAAACAGGCGAAAATGGGACATCTGCTAGAGTTTGATGATATAGAACAAGATGAGTCTGCAAAAGTTTAAAGGAACACTTAGCTTTACCGCTAATAAAAATATTATCTAATAATGAAAGGTTTGATTTGAAATGGCTAATTATTTTGAGGGAACATTAGTATCGGAAGGGTTAAAATACGCTATCGTCGTTGGACGTTTCAACGAATTCATTACAAGTAAGCTGCTGAGTGGTGCGCTGGATGCATTGAAGCGACATGGGGTTCAAGACGATGAAGTGAATGTAGCATGGGTACCCGGAGCATTTGAGATTCCTTTTGCAGCACAGAAGCTAGCGGAAAGCGGAAATTATGATGCCGTCATCACCTTGGGTACCGTTATTCGTGGCTCAACCTCACATTATGATTATGTATGTAATGAGGTAGCAAAGGGCGTAGCAGCCATCGGGCTCAAAACAGGTGTTCCAACAATCTTTGGGGTAGTAACAACGGAGAATATCGAACAGGCAATCGAGCGTGCCGGTACGAAGGCCGGGAACAAAGGCTGGGATGCTGCGATGGCGGCAATTGAAATGGCGAACTTGACGAAACTGCTAAAATAGTGCTTATTTAATGTAGTACCCTTTTTTCGCAAGGGTACTACATTTTTCATTTGCTCGCTTGTTATTACAAGCCAGCACTTAAATAGGCGGAGGATGTTTTCATTGACGACAGTATCATATAAGCTGGAGACCTTTGAGGGGCCGCTTGATTTGCTGCTCCATCTGATCGATAAAGCTGAGATTGATATCCATCAAATCTCAATAAGCGATATAACAGATCAATATCTCGAATATTTGCATAGCATGCAAGAATTGGAGCTGGATGTTACCAGCGAGTTTCTTGTCATGGCGGCCACTTTACTGTCGATAAAAAGCAAACAATTATTGCCAAAACCACCTGTCATCGAGTTTGACGAAGATTTTGAGTATTTAATGGACGATGAAGAGGACCCACGGGACGAACTCATTCGTAAGCTGATCGAATATCGTAAATATAAAGGGATCGCCGAGCATCTTCATGAACGGGAATGGGAGCGGAGTCTTATTTTCTCCAAGGAACCGGAGGATCTAACCCCATTTATGCCTCAAGTGCAGGAGAACCCCGTCAAAGGTTTGCATACCGAAGATTTAATCGCTATGTTTCAGAAAGCTTTAAGAAGAGCGGTTAAGCGTAATGTAGTAGCACGAATTCAGCGGGATGAAATTTCAGTAAAGGATCGTATACGAGAAGTGGTATCGGCATTAGAGAGTACAGGCAAGGGTGGCAGATTACTGTTTTCAAAGCTACTCCATCCCGAAATGTACCGACATGAGATCGTCGTTACTTTTCTCGCTGTATTGGAATTAATGAAAATGAAACAAATTGTTTGTTATCAGAACAGATTGTTTGACGACATTGTAATGGAGTGGAGAGGGGAAGGAAAGGTTAATGAATTTTCAGGACTTGAAGTCGATTATTGAAGGCTTATTGTTTCTAGCGGGGGAAGAGGGCCTCAGCGTGAAGCAGATTTCAGAAGTTACCGAGCAGCGCTCAGAGTTGATCACCGATGCATTGCTCGATATGAAGACCTCATTTGAACGAGCCGGTCGAGGGTTACAGATTGTGCAAATCGCCGGGAATTATCAATTGGCGACACTCCCGGATCACGCTCCATATTTTGAACGACTTGCTTATTCCCCTTCCAGGTCATCTCTATCCCAGGCTGCATTAGAGACATTATCCATCGTCGCTTACCGCCAACCTATCACTAGGGTTGAGATCGAGGAAATTCGTGGGGTCAAGTCGGAACGGGCTATTCACACTTTGGTTAATAAAGACCTAATCGAAGAGGTGGGTAGAGCAGAAGCGATTGGTCGTCCCATTTTATATGGAACTACGAAGTCGTTTCTTGATTACTTCGGCTTAGGAAGCTTGAAGGATCTTCCGGAAATGTCCAATTTCGAGAATACGGAGCATTTGGAGGAGGAGACTCAGCTATTGTTTCAAAAACTGGAGGAACAGCAGCTTACATTTGATGATGTGAAGGACGATTTAGGTGCCGTTCTAAATAAAGAAGTAAATGATAGTAGCAATTCATAATATTCGATTCCCAAATGAATAACGATTATCGACGGTTCGCTCTGATTAGAGTGGACCGTTTTTTTGTGTTAGTAAGATCAGTTCCTCTTAAACTTGTGTTAACTTTGAGGAATTTTATCTCTTTTGGCAAGCCATACTACAGTAAGCTAGTTATTTGAAAGGCTTGGAGGGCTTTCCCGTGTGGATTTGGCTCGGAGGCATCCTAATCTTGTTGCTACTCGTCATTGTCTTACTTCTGATGTCAAATATCTCTATAGATTTGTTGGTGCGGAAGAAAAATTGGGATGAGACTATTTTGCTGAATATCACGCTTGTTTACGGATTAGTTCGTTTCCATTATGAGGTTCCCTCCATTGTGTTTCGCAATGTAAAAGAAGGCTTCAACGTGGAGGATAATGTGGTTTCTAATTTCTTCAAAGGACAGACGTCGAGCAACGAGCAGGATATTAATGAAGAAAAGATTAAGCATTGGACAAATAAGTATCGTGAAATCCTGAAAGCAATCTTTGAATTTAAGAAGTGGTTTAATCAAACACTTAAGAGGATATCTTTCCACAAGTTGGATTGGTCTACCAACGTTGCATTATCCGATGCTGCGCATACCGCGACGCTGACAGGAGCTCTATGGGGGATCAAGACTACTTTGGTTGGGGGGCTGTCACACCGAGTATCTTTGTTGCAAAGGCCAAAACTATTTGTCGTCCCAGTCTTTGGATGTCCGCCGTTATTTTCCACGGAGATCCACTGCATAGCTAAAATCCGCTGCGGATATGCTATATATGCTGGACTGATACTTATAGTTCGGGTGTTAAAAGTGAAAGGAGGAGTGAGGAAATGGCTGAACATCCTATTCAAGGATTAATGCAAACTGCGATGGAGAACATTAAGGATATGGTCGACGTCAATACGATTGTAGGTGAGGCTGTCGAGACACCGGACGGGAGCGTTATCTTACCGATCAGCAGAGTGGGCTTCGGATTTGCTGCAGGGGGTAGCGATTTTAACTTGGAGGGGAATTCCGGAGGTAACTCCAGCTCGAATAACAATTCCAATGAGGGTGGCAAAACGCGACCTTTTGGCGGGGGTAGTGGTGGAGGAGTATCCATAAATCCAATCGCTTTTCTCGTTGTTGGTAAGCAAGGTGTGAACATCGTACCACTCGACAACCAAACGCACCTGATGGAGAAAATGATTGATGCAGTACCAAGTTTAATCGATAAAATCCAGTCATTATTCCCAAATGGTGATTGTCATAAGAGCGTGGGCGCACAGGAATCCAAGATTATTTTAAATGAAACTGATAAAAATCATGGGTCACATTGCAATTAAAAATATCCATGTACCGTGTTCGGTGGTTATCGATCCTTTCCGGAAACTCGGGAAGGGTCTTTTTTATAGTCGTATAAGAGCACTCCACTTTGTGGGGTTATTACGGTGCTACTGTAAGGTGGACATACTCTCTAGCACCGTCGCATATAGTGATACAAGTAATCTTGCATATAAGGCCGGAGGAATAAGTGATGAATACAAAATTAAGAATTGTAGCTGCTATTTGCGTTATGACACTATGCTTTATTCTGAGTTTTACATCAGTCGTACAAGCCGAAGGGATGAGACCTGGGGCTCCATCAACAAACGCGCAGGCTTCTGCGCTTATCGATGTAACATCGGGGCGAATTCTTTATTCAAGCCGAGGTGATGACGAATTACCTATAGCAAGTCTGACAAAGATAATGACCGCCATAGTCGCTATTGAACACGGAAAGCTAGATGATATGGTGACCGTTAGTAAAAACGCCTTTGCCAAAGAAGGCTCGTCCATATACCTTCAGCTTGGCGAGGAAATGAGTTTACGCAATATGCTGTACGGCTTGATGTTACGCTCGGGCAATGATGCTGCAACTGCGATTGCTGAACATGTTGGAGGTTCGGAGGAAGGTTTCGTTCATTTAATGAATGAAAAGGCGCGATTAATCGGTCTTGAGCATACTCATTTTCAGAATCCACACGGATTGGATGCAAAAGCACACTATTCTTCCGCAAACGATCTCGCCACATTGACAGCATATGCGTTACATAATCTCGAATTTAAGGAGATCGTATCTACAAAAAGCAAGAAAGCACCGAACCCTAACGATCCATGGGATTATAAATGGGACAATAAAAACAAGATGCTTCGTTTCTATGAAGGAGCAGATGGAGTGAAAACCGGCTTCACCAAAATTGCCAGACGTTGTTTGGTTAGTTCTGCAACTCGGGGTGGGCAACAACTTGTCGTCGTTACACTAAATGATGGTGATGATTGGAACGACCATCGAGTGCTACTTGATTATGGATTTGCTAATTTCCCACTAACTAGTTTGATTCAAGAGGGACAAGCGGTTGAGGGCGGTTTAGTCACGGGTAAGGAGTTTCGCTATGCATTGGCGAATGGAGAAGCTGCACGAGTAGAGAGAAGACTTGTTCTAAATAGGGTTGTCCCCGATGATTTTGGTTATCGGGGGGAAATTAGAATTACACTTGATGGTAAAGAGATTGGAAATGTTCCGGTGTACGAGCAGGGGAGTGTTATTCCAAAGCCACAGCAAGAACGTCAAAATTCTTCAGGAGCTTCCACGACCATAAAGGTAGTTACGGGACAAAGCAGTTGGTCAGGAGCGCTGATGGAGGTATTCAGGTCTTTACTACTCGTCAAATAATGATTTCGTGGGGGAATCTAATAAGGGGGGAGAAGGATATGGTAAATAAAATCTGGCTTGCACTTATACTAATAGGATTTATATTTGCTGCATTAAAGGGTGATATCAATATCGTAACGCAAGCTGCCTTTGAGGGAGCCGCGACAGGGGTTACCGTCTGTTTCGGACTCATTAGTGTGTTAGTGTTTTGGCTAGGAATCATGCGATTGGCAGAAGATGCAGGATTGGTCAAAAAAATCTCAAAATTACTCGGGCCTGTAGTTTCTTTCTTATTCCCGGATGTTCCTAAGAATCATCCTGCTATGGGATATATTTTGTCCAATATGAGTGCTAATTTACTAGGGCTTGGGAATGCAGCAACCCCAATGGGCATTCGGGCTATGCAGCAACTACAGGAGCTAAATCCCGATAAAGAAATAGCATCTCCTGCTATGTGTACGCTACTTGCACTTAATACAGCTAGTATTACCTTAATACCGACTACACTGATCGCGATCCGTCTTAATTTTAACTCGGCAAATCCGGCTGAAATCGTAGGTTCGACGTTACTAGCTACAGCGGTTGCCACTGCTGCTGCAATTGTTGCAGACCGCTGGTATCGACGGAGGAGCATTCGAAGAAAACTGCCGCCTACGATACCACCTACTTTGTCCTTAAAGAGGTGAGCTACCTTGTTGGGTTGGATTAATCTACTGTCCGCTTGGGCCGTCCCCGTGATGATCACATTTATTCCTTTATATGCTTATTTTAAAAGGGTACCAGTATATGAATCCTTTGTTGACGGAGCTAAGGATGGATTCTCAACAGCCATTGGAATTATACCTCATCTCGTTGGCATGATGGTTGCAATTAGTGTGTTTCGTGCTTCCGGTGCGCTCGATTTCTTTGTTGGATGGATGACTCCACTCTTAGAAAGTCTTCGGGTTCCACCGGAAGTACTTCCGCTTGGTATTCTGAGACCACTCACAGGTACAGGCTCACTTGCATTTACAACGGATTTGATTAAGACCTATGGACCAGATTCGATGATTGGTCGAATAGCATCCACGGTACAAGGCAGTACGGATACGACATTGTATGTGCTTACTGTATATTTTGGAGCTGTTGGTATTAAAAATGGTCGGTATGCTTTAAAAGTAGGCCTATTTTCTGACATTATCGGATTTATTGCCGCAATTTGCGTATGTCTTCTTTTATTTAGCTAACAACTAGCTGAATCTAATGACTTCTGAACTAGTTCAGAAGTCATTTTTTTGTGTTGAATTAGGTTAAATTGAGAAAATGACTACCCATATTTGCTTTCAATATGTAAAATTAGAAATATTATTAAATACATATACTTACATGCGAGAGGAAGAGTTGAATTTGCAAAAGATTAGAAAGAGAACAAGACTAAGGCTTGGAGCGGCCGCTATTTTAGTATGTATGCTCATTTTCACATCATTTCCCCTTCAAGCTTTGGCAGAGACTGAGCTGAATTGGGTAGAAGGAACAGGACAAAGCATCGAAGTAGGTGATGGGCTCGCTGATCTCACGTTGAAGGAAGGATATTATTTCCTTGACAAGCAAGATACATTGACTTATTTGCAGGAAACCGGAAACATTCCTGACGGTCTTGAAATTGCGACCATATTTCCTGATGATGAGAGTCAAGGTTGGACGTTGTATCTAGAGTACGAAGATACGGGTCATATTAAGGACAAAGAGAAAAACGACATCAATGCGGATGATCTACTTGAAAGCTACAGACAAGGAACAGAAGCTTCAAATGAACAGCTGGCCGAGGAAAATCATTTGTTTGTAGACGGTTGGGAAACTCCTCCGCAGTATGATGAAAATTTACATAGTCTGACATGGGCACTTTTACTTCATGATATTGATAATAACCCATTGATTAACTACAACATACGTATTTTGACGCGTGAAGGAACCGTATCGGCAGTTCTTGTATCAGATCCAGAGCATCTAGCAGCTGATCGCGCTGTAATGGAAGATGAAGTACTAGCTGGCTTTAAATTAAGAGAAGGACAGCGTTACGAGGATTTTAACGCGAAGACGGATAGAACAGCGGAGATCGGTCTAACTGCTCTAATTCTAGGCGGAGCTGGAGCGGTTGTTGCTAAGAAGTCAGGTTTATTAGCCTTACTACTTCTAATTCTTAAGAAGGGATTCGTTCTTATTATTGCTGCGTTTGCATTTATTGGACGACTGATCTTTGGTAAGAAAAAGAAGCAAGTGACTACTCAGCAACCCATCGACATGAACGGGAATCAAGACGGTAATCAAGAGGACAGATTCAATCGGTCTGATGATCGATTTAACTCCGACGATCGATTTAATCGACCGGAATAATGAATTGAAATAAGAATGAAACGGCTCGGGGGTATATTACCCTCGGGTCGTTTTATTATCTCAGAAGTGCTTGCTATTGTGATTTTCTTCTCCTATGGGTATCATGTGTATGAGGTGACTTATTGATCATGGAAAGATTGCAAAAAATATTAGCTGGAGCGGGTGTCGCTTCACGTCGAAAATGTGAAGAACTGATATTAAAAGGTAAGGTAGAAGTAAATGGTGAAACTGTTACTACCTTGGGTACAAAAGCTGATCCTGCAGTGGATGTAATTACCGTAGAGGGTAAAAGCATCGGTGCGGAGAAGAAGCTGTATATCGTATTTAACAAGCCTAAGGGTGTTATTACGAGTGCTTCAGATCCACAAGGAAGAAAGATTGTAACGGATTATTTGAAGGGTGTAACAGAACGTCTTTATCCAGTAGGACGTCTTGATTATGATACTGAAGGTTTGCTTTTGCTTACGAATGATGGCGATTTTGCACATCTTCTAACGCATCCGAAGCATCATGTTCCCAAGACCTATATAGCGGCAGTTAAGGGTGTGCCCCACGGTACAGAACTTGATAAGCTGAAAAAAGGAATTCTGCTTGAGGATGGTATAACTGCCCCAGCAGAAGTAGAATATCAGGACATTGATCCCGAAGGTAAACATTCTACAATCTCGATTACGATCCATGAAGGTAAAAACCGTCAGGTACGCCGAATGTTCGAAGCCATTGGCCACCCAGTGACCAAGCTGAAGAGAATTGCTTTTGGTGAACTGTTCCTGGGCAACTTGAAGAGAGGTCTCTACCGACACTTAACCAAAGAAGAAATTGAAGGATTGTACAAGCAAGCTAGAATTGCTGGGAAACAAAGTAAACCAGAAAAACGCAAATAGACACATAATTTTCACATTTAGCCTTGGAAGCTAGCTGAAACTGTGGTAATTTTCGTTATAATGTTCATAGGATGTTCACTATTTGTTCATAAAATATGAAAATTATCACAGAAGGGAAGCTGGAGATGGGGAAAGCGAGACGGCCAGTACAAGTCGTCATACTGATACTTATCGTTATCCTTGGCGGCTATGCCATCAGTACAGCAGCATTCGGCGGCGGGAACGGCACACCGGAAATCGGAGATAAGCCTCCCGCCATCAAACTGCTAGGACTTGATGGTAAAGTACATACCCTGGATGAATATAAGGGGCAGGCAGTTGTCATTAACTTTTGGGCTACTTGGTGTACGTATTGTGTGAAAGAAATGCCCGCACTACAAACTCAGTGGGAGAAGTGGCAGAGTCAGGACGTCGTTATTCTCGGAATTAATACGGGAGAAGACGAAATGACTGTGCGTAATTTTACTGGGCAAATGGGTGTGGATTTTCCTGTGTTGTTTGATAGTGATAATGAAGCAGTTCGTAAATACGGTGTCGTACCGATGCCCACGACTTTTTTTGTTGACAAGAAGGGTAGAATATCCTCCATCCATCAGGGGGAACTGGATTTGGACAGTCTCGACGACCAAATCAAGCAACTGGTGAATCCTTGATGAAGAGAGGGGGGACTTTCCATTGATTGAAAACACGAAATGTGAGTGCGGACATCAGAATCCGGTTGGAACTGTTCTTTGTGAGGCTTGTGGGAAGCCACTCTTTGAGCTTGATGAGTCTAGTGAAGTTCTTGAAATGCGCTATGATGGAGCCGCGAGACGTTCACAGCGTGCTAATCCCAATGTCATCGACCGAATCTGGAATTTTTTCTCATCGGTTAAAGTTGCAATTTATCTCATTATTCTTACTCTGATCGGTGCGTCCCTAGGGACGATATTTCAGCAGGAGAGTAATTTTGTACAAGTTGATGCATCGAAGTACTACAAAGATAATTATGGGACCATCGGCGATATTTATTATAAGCTGGGTCTATCTCACACCTACGAATCCTGGTGGTTTATTACGCTGCTGGTTATGATCGGAGCTTCTCTCATCATCTGTAGTCTGGACAGGGTACTTCCGCTCTACAAAGCACTCTCCAAACAAAAGATTCGCAAACACAAGCAGTTTCTTACCCGGCAAAAACTTGTCTATCAAGGTCCGATTGCAGAGGACCCTTTAGTGTGGGTGCAGCAAAGTTCCATCTTGCTCAAGAAAAAGGGTTACCGCGTTCATATTGATGGAGACGCTCTTTTAGCTGAGAAGCAGCGGTTTAGTCGCTGGGGGCCTTATGTCATTCATATTGGATTGATTATTTTCTTGCTTGCTGTATTATTTCGTGGTCTTCCCGGACTGCATCTCGATAAGCATTACTGGTTCCCTGAGGGCGAGATTACACGGATTCCAGATACATCCTTTTACTTGAAGAACGAGAAGTTCACAGTGGAGTATTACAGTGAGGATGAAATGTCCGCAGATTTTCGTGGAACGGGTAAAGTCGTGCCTAAGCTATTTGAGACGAAAGCAGTGCTATATCAGTGTACTGCAGACTGTGATGATCCCTCCAAGACTCCCGTACTCAAAGAGGTTAAACGTCATGCCATTCAGGTCAACAAGCCTTTAAGCTATAAAGGACTTTCCGCTTATCAGTTTGATTTCGATCTGACACCAAAGCTGCGTTCGGTGCAGCCAGTTCTGGTCAATAAGCAAACAGGCGAACAATTCGGAAAATTCAAGCTTGATATGACTAATCCTCAGCGAGAATTCAAACTCGGTCCATACACCCTAGAACTCGTCAATAAATATATGGATTTCTCATTAAATGATCAAGGTCAGCCGATTTCCAAATCAGCGAGTCCTAATGCTCCCGCTTTTTTGTTTACTATCAAAGGGCCAGATTTGCCGACAGAGGGAAGCCAGTATATTTATTTCCCGAAGCAAATAGACAAGGAACGCTTTCAACAAGACGCAATCAACGAGAAACTCGGCGGCCTACAGAATAAGTTAGAATTGGATGTACTCGCCATGGAGGATGTAGATTTCATCAGTTCTAGCAGTTTTTTGAACATACGAGTAGATCGGGCTATGCCATTTGTATGGTTAGGCCTAGGAATCGTCATGCTGGGATTAATTCTAGGTTTCTATTGGCAACATCGCCGAATTTGGCTGCGTGTTGATGATCAGGTGTTAACACTTGGTGGACATACGACAAAAAACTGGTTTGGAATGCGCCGTGAGGTGTCTGCATTCCTGCAAGTTATGGGTGTCGAAGTGGATGAGAAGTCATTGGATAACGGGGGGAATCGGCCATGAGTTATTTAGAATTCAGTAAACAGGCTTTCGTCATTGCATTCTATCTCTATTGTGTAGCATTTATATTTTATGTAGTGGCCGTAACCGGAAAGACTTGGAGAAATCGAGATCCACAGAAGCACGAGCGGAAGTGGGGACGGATATCATTTGTGACATCCTCACTGGGTTTGGTGTCGCATTTGTTATATTGCGGAACTCGTTGGGCTTCAAGCGGACATATTCCGGTTAGTAATATGTATGAATTCATGTCATTTTTATCTATGATGATCATGATTGCTTTTACCATAGTATTTCTGATTTATCGTAAAATATTACTCGGCATGTTCGCCGTACCGATTGCTATTATTATCATGGCGTATGCCGCAGTATTTCCTCAAGATGTTCAACCATTAATTCCATCACTGAAATCGATTTGGCTTTACATTCACGTATCGCTTGCAGCTGCTGGAGAATCATTTTTTGCGGTAGGTTTTGTGGCAGGATTCATGTATTTATTGCGAAGTGTCCCATTTGGTGACAACGATAAATCGACACGTCGACAAAAATGGTGGATTGAATTCACGTTTTTTTCTATAATTGTATTAGTGGGCTTTATTATTTCGGTGTTTGCTTTTCGTGCCGCCGGATATGAAGCAACTTTTGCATCAAATTCGACAGAGATTGACAGCCAAGTACAACAAGATAGTACAATAGGTAAAGTGGTTTATAAAATGCCGCCAATCGTAGCACCCTATCAGAGTGAAACGGAGAACGTTCAATCGTTCCTTGGTATGGATAAGCCATTATTTGAGGCACCGTCTTGGATGAATGGGGTGAATGCAGCTCGTAAGCTGAATACGATCATTTGGGCTGTGATCTCAGGAGCCCTATTGTACGGACTTATAAGACTTCTAATTCGTAAGCCGATAGGTACCGCGGTATCTCCTTACTTAAAAGGAATCGATGCTGACGATTTAGACGAAATTAGTTACCGAGCCATTGCGATTGGTTTTCCGATCTTTACGCTGGGTGCACTAGTGTTTGCTATGATATGGGCGCAGCAGGCTTGGGGACGTTTCTGGGCCAACGATCCAAAAGAAGTATGGGCACTTATTACCTGGTTATTCTACAGTGTGTACCTACATCTTCGGTTGTCGCGCGGTTTCCAGGGCCGCAGAGCATCATGGTTAGCGGTTCTCGGTTTTCTTGTTGTTATGTTTACGCTCGTAGGAGTTAATCTTGTTATTTCGGGTTTGCATTCTTACGCGGGTACAGACTAATGATATAATCAAACTATAAAATGAACTCACGTGTATGGGTAAGATGATGAAGGGGTTGTTGTCCATGTCAGATCAAGAGAACCGCATTCTGGTAGTTGACGATGAAGAACGCATTCGCCGTCTGCTGAAAATGTACTTAGAAAAAGAAGGTTATGAAATCGATGAAGCGGAAGATGGCGAAACCGCTCTCAAAAAGGCAAGCGTGAATGATTATGGTTTGATTTTGCTGGATGTGATGTTGCCCGGAATTGATGGTGTTGAAGTCTGCAACCGCTTAAGACAAATCAAATCGACCCCTGTGCTAATGTTGACAGCTAAAGGGGAAGAAATTAACCGTGTTCAAGGATTTGAAGTTGGAGCGGATGATTATGTCGTTAAACCTTTTAGTCCAAGGGAAGTCATATATCGGGTCAAAGCAATCATGAGACGGGCTTCGGCGACAGCCTATTTGTCCAAAGAAAGCGGAACAAGCAATAACATTGTATTCCCTCACCTCATTATTGAGCATGACGCCCATCGGGTAACTGCCAATGGTCAGGAAGTTAGTTTGACGCCTAAGGAATATGAGTTATTACACTACTTAGCTGTTTCTCCAGACAAAGTGTTCTCACGCGAAGAATTGCTAAAAGATGTTTGGAATTATGAGTTTTTCGGCGATCTGCGTACAGTGGATACACATGTGAAAAGACTCCGTGAGAAACTGAATAAAGTATCTCCTGAATCAGCTGCGATGATTACTACGGTATGGGGCGTAGGCTATAAACTGGAGGTCGCGAAATAATTTGGGTCTTTGGAGAACGCTCGTTGGCAAGCTGTGGATTACGATCATTTGTCTGGTCGCCTGTGTATTGCTCAGTTTAGGATTATTCCTGCTACCTTTTATCGATACGAATTTCACGGATCCAGGAGCCGTCAAGAAATTATTTGTGATTGTTTCGATGATCGGCTTCTCGCTAACGACTTTTTTCGCCTTATTCCTATTCACCAAGATTACTCAACCTATGCAACAATTGATAAAGGCAACGGATTCGGTGCGAAAAGGAAAATATGATACACGGCTTTCCCTTCGTACTACGGATGAGATCGGTGCATTGGCTAATGCCTTCAATCACATGGCTGAGGAACTTGAGAATACAATTCGCAGTTTGAATCATGAAAAGGAGCATCTCTCAAGCGTACTAAGAAGCATGAATGATGCGGTTATTACATTGGACTTTGAAGGTTACGTTATTCTGACGAATCCTCCAGGTGATCGGATTATACAGATGTGGAGTGATCTACCGGAAGACGAGGAAGAGTCTTCAGGGAGACATGGCCATCCCGGTCGGTCTGGCATTGCACCATCACCACTAATGCCTATTTTTAGGAATGTACTGAATCAAGAGGGTGACCAGAGCGCGAACCTTCATGTGAAGCAGGGAGTTTGGTCTGTACATATGGCACCTCTATCTTCGGATGGTGAAATCCGCGGAGCAGTTGCTGTTCTACGTGATGTTACGGAAGAAGTTCGACTGGAGAAGATGCGAAGAGACTTTGTTGCAAATGTCTCGCACGAAATTCGCACTCCGCTCTCGATGATGCAGGGTTATAGTGAAGCCTTACTTGACGGAATTGCTGCCTCACCTGAAGAGAGCGAGGAGTTAGTTCAGGTCATTCATGATGAGTCGCTGCGAATGGGACGGCTCGTTCGTGATTTGTTGGATTTGGCCCGAATGGAGGCCGGTCAAACTGAGTTAGCGATGCAACAGGTGGATTTCCGTGTACTGACTGAGCGTGTATTTCGTAAGTTTACAGTCCGAGCTAAGGATAATGCAATAGCGCTCAAGCTGGAACTTACACCTGGAGAACTCATATTGAATGAGGCTAACGAGGATTCTCTGGAACAGGTATTAACGAACCTACTGGATAATGCCCTTAGGCACACACCAGAAGGTGCTAGTATCACCGTATCTGCTGAGATGGTTAAGGGCAAACGAGGGCTCGAGTTACATGCTTCAGTTAGAGACGAAGGTGTGGGGATTCCATCGGAGGATTTGCCATATATATTTGAACGCTTCTACAAAGCAGATAAAGCCCGTGTCCGTGGGGAAGCGAGCGGCACAGGATTAGGGTTGTCCATTGTAAAGAACATCATTGAGGCCCATCAGGGGTCCATACATGCTGATAGTGAAATAGGTAAGGGGACGGTATTCCATCTCGTACTCCCTGTCGAAAAGGTGAAATAAACGTAAAAACATCCTTTGAAGAAAGGATGTTTTTTGTTGAACCTGGAAGATAAATCTTGTTCAACGTGGAACAATTAGAAGCGCTTTCTTGTGAAACAAGAGAAGGAGTTAACCCCAGTAGAGCAGATAATTCTCTAGGGTTAACTCCTTATCTTTATTAAATGTTTGTATATGAGAGTATGGATTCCTTAGCGGAGCAAGCTGATTGCTTGACGCTTAAGAGAAAGCGATTTGTTGGGCTTTGTTCATTTCAGGCTGTTTCAACAAATCCTCAAGTACTTCTTTTGGCACTGCTTTATCTACAGTAAGCACCATGATCGCTTCCCCACCGACAATTTTACGACCAACTTGCATGGAGGCAATATTGACATCGTTATTACCAAGTAGTGTACCGACATTTCCGATGATACCTGGTTTGTCGTTATGAGAAATGAAGAGCAGGTTTCCTTCAGGAGCAATATCTACTGGGAACTTATCGATTTGGACAATACGTGCACCATAACCGTTTAATAATGTTCCAGCGATGCGACGATCGGAACCGTCTCCTGCTTTGAGTGTGACACTGATCAGATTCGTGAAGCCTTTGGTTGCTGCCGTCTTAGAAACGACGATGTTTACATCACGTACCTTAGCCAGGTGCATCGAGTTAACGATGTTCACGTCGCTTCCGAAGTGACGGGACAAAGCTCCCTTGATGATGTAACGAGTTAATGGCTGTGTATCAACCTCGGATAGATCTCCTGCATATTCAACGTGGATTTCTTGGACAGCTTGGTTATTAAGTTGAGCTACAAGTGTTCCAATTTGCTCGCCAAGTACAAAGTAAGGTTGTAATTTGTTCATAACGCTTGGAGCTACCGGTGGCATGTTAACCGCATTTTTGAACGGTTCATTCCGAAGAATGTGGAGTACTTGTTCCGAAACATCTATTGCAACGTTCTCTTGAGCCTCTATTGTCGATGCGCCCAAGTGAGGAGTGACGATAATCTTCGGATTGTGTAGGAATGGATGATCTGCAGCAGGTGGCTCTTGTTCGAATACGTCAAATGCTGCTCCTTCCACAATACCTTGCTCCAAGGCAACAAGCATGGCTGCTTCATCAATTACACCACCGCGAGCACAGTTGATGATACGCATACCTTTCTTCATCACCTCAAATTGCTTCGTTGAGATCATATGTTTTGTTTCCGGTGTCAGTGGTGTATGCACTGTAATAAAATCAGCGTTCCGTACGATTTGATCAACAGTCGCAAGCGTAATTCCTAGCTTATCCGCACGTTCTTCGGTTAAGAATGGGTCATAGCCGAGAATATCCATACCGAATGCCTTAGCACGTTTGGCAACTTCGCTTCCGATCCGTCCCATACCAAGTACGCCGAGTGTTTTGTTACGAAGTTCAACACCAAGGAATTTACGATCCCAAGTACCTTGAATCGTCTTCGCATATGCTTGCGGAATGTGACGAGCAAGAGCCATCATCATCGCGAAAGCATGTTCACAAGTTGTGATTGTATTCCCATCAGGTGCATTGATGACAATAATACCCCGTTTAGTTGCTGCTTCGAGGTTAATGTTGTCAACCCCAACGCCTGCGCGTCCGATTACTTTTAGGTTTTTGCCGGCTTCCATGATTTTCTCAGTCACTTTTGTTTGACTGCGGACAAGCAAGGCGTCATACTCAGCAATGATTTGTACTAATTCATCTTCACTTAGTCCTGTTTTCTTCTCAACGACAACATCTTCAGCGTCCATAAGTTGTTGAATCCCCAAATCACTGATTGGATCCGATACTAATACTTTTAACATGGTTTATTTCCTCCTAAAAGTTTTTTATATAGCAGAGCTTCTTGAGAAAGGATCGTAAAACTTTCTTCGGAAGCATTAGCTTAAGTTTTAATGCTTTTCTCCATTACCGTTATACTGTAGCAAAGGACCGGGGTGTAGAGGAGTGCCATTTGTCCAATGAACCCGCGAAAAACGTGATATAAAATCAAAAAAACTCTCGATCCGCATACTACTTCCGTAGTAAGGGACGAGAGTTGTTCGTGGTACCACCCTAATTCGCTGCGCCTTCACAGAAGCAGCCTTCATTGTCGTTTAAGACAAGATTGATAACGGAGTTCCTCCGACTACGCCTACTTGTAAGTTCAACGTAGTAACTCAGGAGCGCTAAAGTTATTCCTCTGCTACCGGTTTGCAGCACCACCGGCTCTCTGAAAGCTTTCAGAAAACTTTGTTCCTTCACAGTGTTTTACAAATTCAATTTTTCATAATGTAACACGCCAATCTAGAGGTGTCAATACTATGTTGATTAGATCTTTTTGATTCCAACGATCAACCTTGAATCTAGTAATCATTTTAGTTATGATTTTAATAGAGCACGACACCGTTATACTCAGCGCTTTTAGGCGAGAAATGTAATTAATCCTCAATGAAGAAAGGAAGTGCTGGGAGAGGTTCGGATGCGTAATATGTCGACTTCCATTTTGTGAATTCCTTACTTTGTACGGCTTCAGTTTCTGTGAGAATTTTCACAATGGATGACACAGAATGAAGACTCAAGCTAGTTGCCTTACCACTCCCGATCATTTGATCGATCTTTGCAGTCATATCCTGTGGAAGGTAAGACACAAATAATTTGTCATTCGCCATGATGTCCGTTACCGCTTTGTTCTTGACGGCGAGTGATAAATTAGACCACTGTTGGATTGTAGTATCTTTCGCAAAACTATACTCTCCAGAGATACTTTTGTTACCTTTGGCTGTCCATTTCAATATGGAGGAGTAGTATTTCTTCTGAGCTTGTAGCCCAAAGGCTATCGCTTTTTCCGTAAATTCATCCTTAGCTAAGCTCTGTGCGTATTGGGCCCCATTCTTATTCCCTGATGCTGCAAGAGTTCGATCTATGCTATCATCAAATAGTTTTAAGCTTTTAAGTATATCGTTATGGGCTTCTTTCAATAAAGGCGAAGAAGCGGCAATGGAATTAGCTGATATTTGCTCGTACTGTTTCTCAGCCGAATTACGGATTTCCTTAAGTGCCTGTTTTGAGTTAGAATTAGAGTTGCTGCGGCCTAGTACATCCACAAGAGCTAAGTAATCATCTTTAAATTGCTGATAGGGTTGAAATACCACATAGTAGAATGTAACTAAATCCTGTTGTGTATACGATGATTCAGTTTCTAACTCAGGGGCGCTTGTTTTTAAATAAGCGTATTTTGATTCCGTTTGGTTAATCCCCATTCTAAGTCCTAAGAAGAATGTACTGAAGGCAATGATTAGAGTTAGTAGGAAACCTAGTATAAAAAAGATTTCAAACCGGGAGTTACTTTTACGTATCATAATATATAACACTCCTAATTAAGATTTTCTAAGTCCGAGAGTCGAATATCCTCTCATTATGTACTTAAAGAACAATTATAAAGGACAGGGTCTGACAGAAACTATGAAAAAATTTAAATTTGGCAACATTGAAATTAAACCGGTCGATCCCCGTCAGCTTACTGATCGTTTGCTATTAATAAATTTGTACATTACTCAAGGACTTACTTTATTTATCGGCTTAGTGATTCTCTTTTTTCAGAAACGTAACCCGATTTCCTTATTTGAGTTCCCTAAAAGTGTCGAATTTTTGTATTGGGGTTTTGGTTTTGCCGTAATTATGTTCCTAATGGATATGTTAATCTCTAGGTTTATCGCGGAAGATAGCATTGATGACGGTGGAATTAATAACATGATTTTTCGTGAACGTCCAATATGGCATATTTTGCTTATATCCGCTGTAGTGGCCATTTGTGAAGAATTATTATTTCGTGGTGCCATTCAACAAGGCATCGGTCCATACTGGACAAGTATCTTGTTTGCAGTAATCCATATTAGATATTTAAAACATTGGATCCCCACAGGTTGGGTATTTCTAAGTAGTTATGGATTGGGTTATATTTATATTTTGTCCGGAACTCTTTGGGCTCCTATTCTATGTCACTTCCTCATTGATTTAATATCGGGGCTAGTGATTAAATTTCGGAGGGAATCATGAGTGAACGGTTAAGTAGGATGGAACGACATGGACGTAGTCATAGCAACAGAACGCATAAAAAAGAAGTTGCTTCAGTAGCAACTGTGGATATAGAGGGGCAACGAGAACAAGAAAAAGAAATTATGGATCGTATCCAGCAAGAAGAAGCGGAATATGTCATGAGTTTGAGCCGCAGGGAACAGGCTGCGACTCAATCCGATGAATCATTAGAAGACTTGCCTTCACGTAGAGAATTGTATCCATCACAAAGGTTGAAGCTAACAAGATGGTTCTTTAATTCCTTACTGGTTGTTTTTGTGGTTATAATGATTGCATTATTATGGTGGGGAATAAGCGATTCGCCATGGGGCCAATATTACGATAATGTAAAGTAGGTTGAGTATTGATTTTAAGATAAGGGTAACGTATACTGTGTAGAACAAATTTAAAATTTAGAATATGCCTATGAAGAGAATCCAACTCGGAGGCGTTTTCGCCAAAGGAATAGTCCTATTTCTTAAGTTAACCGGCACCGTCCGTTATCGCGGAACCAAGAGATTGAAGTGATTTATATTGCTTTAATAAGTTGGGTGGCACCGCGAGCAGAGCGCTCCTCGTCCCAAGGGATGAGGGCGCTCTTTGTGTTTTTACGAACATAATGGAGGGATGCGGAATGTTAGATTTGAAATGGATTAGAGGGAATGTGGAACTTGTTCAGAAGGCTGCTGATCAAAAGGGAATTCAAGTTCGTGTAGAGGAATTATTGGACTTGGATGTTCAAAGACGAACCTTGCTTCGAGAAACTGAATCGCTTCGTGAGCAACGTAATTTGGGATCTACTCGGATGGGGACACTACTGCAAGCGGGAGAGCATATTGAGGCTGCCAAGTTACGTGAATCGCTTAGAACACTAAACGAAAATTTGAGTGTTGTTGCGGTGAAACTGGAGGAAACAGAGGCGGCGGTTAATCGCTTGATGCTGCTTATTCCCAATGTTCCTTCGGCTGATACACCAATAGGGAAGTCAGACCAGGATAACGTTGTGGTAAGATGTAGCGGCGAAATACCAGAATGGAATTTTACTCCACGGAGTCATATGGAACTAGGTGTCATGCATGATATTATCGACATGCCACGTGGTGTGAAAGTAGGCGGAGCTCGCAGTTATTATTTGAAGGGTGCTGGTCTTCTTTTGCACCGAGCTGTTCAGCAATTAGCTCTGGATATGCTGCTTGAACAAGGATTTACCCCGATGGATGTTCCTTTAATGGTGAGAGAGGAGCCACTTATCAATACGGGCCACTTTCCTGTTGGACAGGAGCAGACCTATGCTGTTAGTGAGGCTGATAAATGGCTGGTGGGTACGTCTGAGGTTCCTTTAGTATCGTATTATGCAGATGAGTTATTAGATCTTAACGAACCGATTAAACTTGCGGCGGTGTCGAACTGCTTCCGAAGTGAAGTCGGATCTGCAGGAAGAGATGTGCGGGGGCTGTACCGTGTACATCAGTTTGCCAAGGTGGAGATGGTGATCCTTTGTTCACCGGAAGATGGTGTATCTGAACAACTTCATCAGGAGATAACCAACCACTCTGAAGCATTGCTCAGTAAATTGGAACTTCCCTATCGTGTGATGGCGGTGTGTACTGGAGATATGTCACAGAAGACATATAAGCAATACGATATTGAAACTTGGATGCCTAGCCGAGATGCTTATGGTGAGACACATTCGTCGTCAAATCTGTTGGACTTTCAAGCCAGACGTTCCAATATTCGCTGCCACGATGCGAGAGGGAGCGTAGTATACTGTCATACACTTAACAATACAGCTGTCGCTTCGCCAAGGATTCTGATTCCTCTTTTGGAGAACCACCAACGGGAGGATGGTTCGATTTATATTCCTCTAGCCTTGCGGAAATATATGGGTAATCTAGAGGTGTTGATACCAGCGAAGATGTGATGCAATCAGAAATGAATTTGTGATATTCCTTCCTGTATTTATGCCGCATGAGTTTGTCGGAAAGAGCGAACACTACTTATGCTGTTAATACAACAAAGGAGGTTTTTAGATGAAATCTTCCTCATTTTTATGCGGAGTTCTCTTCGGGGCTGTAGCTACTGCTTGGGCTCGCAAAAACAAAGGATTATTATCCGCCGCTATGGATGCTGGATCCATGATGAATTGGTCGAGTATGAATTCGCAACATTCCAGTGACAAGCATGAGCATTCGTCGTCACATTCGGGTTCTAAAGGGTCCTCAGGCACCCAGGTGCATCCCAGTTGTCATTCCACGAACGATGCGAGTCATTCGAAGGAACATACTCTGAAACAAATCATGGAATTTATCAAAGGCAATCCAGAAGTTCGCAGTGAGGTTGAAGGGATATTAAAAGAAACGAATACAGCTATCCCTGGCTTGTAATAATTACAAAATCAAGAATCATTTTCTGCTCATGGATTTGTGAGCGGAAAATGATTCTTTTTTTGTCTATTTTATTACGTGCATTTACGGAAAAGAAGTGATAACATAATTACAAAGAACCATTTCCAGCACACATTAGAGCAGGTTTCATAATCTGTGATAACAAGGCTTGGAGAGGAGGATCCTGTATGAAGATAGAAAGACTAGGCAATGACAAGATACGGATTTTCCTCACGTTTGACGATCTTAGCGAACGCGGTATTCAGAAAGAGGACATGTGGCAAGAAATCCCCAAAGTCCACGACCTGTTCACCGAAATGATGGATCAGGCTTATAGTGAGGTGGGTTTTGATGCCACGGGGCCTTTGGCTGTAGAAGTGTTCGCGCTTCCTGCTCAAGGAATGGTCGTCATAGTGACGCGCGGTAAATACGATCAACATCATCATGGGGGCGGATCTCCTTACGAGGATGAAATGCCAGAAGAAGTCTATGAGATGGAAGTAACGTTGGAGCAAAGCGATACGATTCTGTATTCGTTTGATGATTTTGAAATTCTGATTGAAGCGGCCCATGTTCTGCAGCATATGCTTGCCGATGCCGGCAGATTGTATAAATATAATCGGAAATGGGTTCTTCAATTAGAGCCTGAGGAACTGGAAGATGGTAAGCATCCAGCAGTGATCGCCGTGTTGGCTGAGTTTGGGGAAGCGACTTCGGTTACTCCAGCTATGCTTGAAGAGTATGGTGATTTGGTTATGGCAGAGAACGCGATTGGTGTTATTTGTAGTCACTTCAAACGTCAGGATTAATTGTTTTGAGTGTCTGATTTATTTTGGTAGAGATAAGAAACGGCGAGATGTTGATAGGGGGGATAACCGTTGCTCTTTTTCTCGATTGGAATTGCAGCGGTTGCCCCAGGTATCGCCTTGTTAACTTATTTTTATCTTAAGGACAAGTATGAATCTGAACCGTTGCATATGGTAGTGAAGATGTTCATCCTCGGATTTTTGATAGTTCTTCCCGTTATGATCATACAACGTGGATTGACGATTTGGCTGGGTGATGGTCCATTGGTTACAGCTTTTGCAATATCAGCAGGCGTAGAAGAAGCTATGAAATGGTTCGTACTTTTTCATTTGATTTATAATCATACAGAGTTTGATGAGCCTTATGATGGAATAGTTTATGCTACGGCGATTTCGCTGGGATTTGCAACGGTAGAAAACGTCATTTTTGGTCTGGCGCATCAGGTTTCTGTTGGTACGCTGGTCATCAGGGCACTATTACCCGTCTCAGGACATGCAATGTTTGGTGTAATGATGGGCTATTATTTAGGCCGTGCTAAGTTCTCTAGTAAATGGAACACTCGTAAGTATTTGATCTTATCTTTATTGCTCCCGTTATTTTGGCATGGAATCTATGATTGGATACTAGGTAATATTACGCAATATTGGATTTGGTATATCATTCCACTGATGGCATTTCTGTGGTACGGCGGTATTGGTAAAATATATCGTGCGAATAATCGCTCTCCGTTTAGGTTGACGAGGGCAAGTGGGCAAGACTAATTTTCCAGAAAAATGGGCATCCTGTTTCTAGTTATTTATGGCAAGAAGTTAGCCATATAGCTGGAGGGGGGTGCCTTTTTGGTGCGAGTGAAGGTGAAAATCACATGCAAGTCCTGCGGCGAACGTTTTGTACTTCGAGGTACAAAGGAGCGAGGACAAATTCAAACAGGATTCAAGCAATGCGTATGTGATCATGTGCATTTCCTCATAGAGGAAATGGAGGCGCTCTAATTTATAAATTTACATAAAATTTATTGTCATGAATAAAGCCCCTTTCTTCTTGTCAAACTAACCTCAATTAGTTGAAGAAAGGAGTGCACTATAAAGATGTATAAACGATTAAGTGCTGTATTATTTCCCATAGTAACTCTTTTGTTGATTGGCTCGGTGGTATGGGGCTATCAAGAGAACCAAGAGAAGAACTCCATATTGATTAAAGCCGAAAATCAATATCAGAGGGCTTTTCATGATTTGTCTTTCCATGTAGATAAGTTGCATGGGGAACTTGGAAACACATTGGCGCTGCATTCCGCATCAACCGGTTCACAAAGAAAAGGATTGGTTAATGTTTGGAGGCTAACAAGTGAAGCACAAAATGAAATTAATCAATTACCGTTGACATTGCTACCATTTAACAAAACAGAGGAGTTATTGTCTCGGATATCTAAGTTTTCATATCAAACGGCGGTTCGCGACTTAACGAAGCAACCTTTGAGTGATGGCGAACTAAAAAACCTGAAAGAGCTTTATAAGAACTCGGCGCAAATCTCTAAAGATTTGCAAGGCGTTCAGGATAAGGTCATTTCGAACAGATTACGGTGGATGGACGTAGAAACTGCATTGGCAATGCAAAAAGAACCACAGGATAATACCATCATCGACGGATTTAAGACGGTGGACAAAAAAGTTGGAGAATATCCTGAGCTTGATTGGGGTCCCTCAGTTTCCAGCATCTACAGTAAGCGATCCGTTAAAAAGCTTGGTGATAAACCCACTACGGTGGAAGATATAAAAGCTAAAGCTGCCAAGTTTGTTGGGGCAAAGAACACGGCTGCTGTCGAAGTGACGGAGAACGGTCGTGGAACTGAATGGGCTTCATACAGTGCAAAGGTGAAGACCAAAAAAGATGGAGAAATGATGAACCTGACATACACACGTAATGGGGGACACTTAATTTCCTACTATTATGATCGTCAACTAGGAAAAAAATCGATTTCCTATGATGATGCCAAAGCACGGGCTGAAGAATTCTTGAAGAGTAAAGGTTATCCTGATCTTACGCCAGTGTCCTATGACGAGTTTGATGATTTGGGGAACTTTACTTGTGTGAGTAAGGCAGGAGAAGTGCTCGTGTACCCTGAAAAAATTACGCTTCGCGTTGCTCTAGACAACGGAGAAGTGACTGGTATGCAAGCAAGTGATTATGTGTATGAGCACGAGAGTGATAAGATATCAGCGAAATCGACCAAACCGACACCTAAGCTTACTCTTGAACAAGCGAGAAAATTTCTGAATTCAGAGTATAAAGAGGACTACAACCGTTTGGCGATCATTCAAAACGAGTTATCTGAGAAAGTCTTGACCTATGAATTTGGTGGTAAAGTGAATGGTTCAGCGTACCGAATATTTATTAATGCAGACAACGGAAATGAGGAGACGGTAGAAGAAATCAAAAGTTCCAAATCCTAACTTTTTTGATTGCTAAGTGTAAGAGGATGCTCTGAAAATGTGGAGCATTCTCTTTTTATTATATATTTTTTTACACTCTCTGTACTTCAGCTCGTGCTATAATCGTGAGTAGTGTAGTTCTATAAATGATGGAGGCGGGTGGGGGAACTTGTTTCCTAAAGTAAATGATTTTGTGTACTTGCAAGTAGCATCAGCAGACAAAGATGAAACAAACAAAGAATGCAAATCGCGAATAGCTGATGTGGAAGAAGAATCTTTTCTAATCGAGGTTCCGATTGAAACCGTAAGTGGACGCATCAAGAGATTACATGGGGGGGACGAGCTATCACTTTATTTCTTAACTGAGGGTGGAATTAAAAACTATTTCAATACATATGTGCTGGGATTTGTGAGTGATGTGGTACAACTGATCCGGATTCACAAGCCTCCTGTGGAGTCAATTACAAAGATCCAAAGACGTGATTTTCTTCGGGTGATCGCTGAGTTAGAAATTGCAGTTAAATTAAAGGATAATACCAGATTCGTGACCTATACGGATGATGTTGGAGGGGGCGGTGTCTCCTTTCTTAGTGACGACAATTATAATTTGACTTCAGGAGATGTATTGGAATGTTGGTTGCTCGTCCCGTACAAAAATGGATCAATCGAGCATGTACCATTTGAGGCTGAGGTTGTAAGAACGAAAAAACTGGAGTCTGGACGCTGGATTACGATGACTAAATTTCTCAACATATCTAATTTAGAGCGCCAAAAGTTGATTCGTTTTTCTTTCGAGCGTCAGTTTGATTTTAAAAATCGATAATAGATTTGATTAGACCGGATTCTCTTTATTGGAATTGGATAAGCTAGATTTATTCAAGGAAAAAAAGGGGATAAAGTCGTGCTGGAGAACAAGGAAGATGAAAGCTATATTGAACTATTTCTAAGTTTTTGTGAGATCGTTGAACCTTGGCTTAAGCGGGCTGTTATTATATTGTTAATTGGTTTATGTCTCTTCCAGGGAGCTTTGCGTATACCGGAATTGCGAAAGATCATCTCCTCTGCTGATAAGTACGAGGGTGTTCCGATACATAAATCGATAAGACGTTAAAAAAGAACATCTAATAGGTTATTTATAGTGGATCGTTTTTGCATCCCCATAGTATGTGTGGTATAATTTTTACGTCGCAGGCAAAGCCTGCTTTTTTCTTGAGATAGTGTCTGAGGAGGAATGCCCCGTTGGCAAGTGAAACGTCGTCATCATCAAGTGGCAAAATAAACATCGCGATTGACGGACCTGCTGGGGCAGGCAAAAGTACAATTGCCCGGATGGTTGCAGGTAGATTATCTTACATCTATGTCGATACCGGTGCAATGTACAGAGCAGCAACCTGGTATTTCCAAAGTCTTGGCATTGAACCGGAGGAAGAAGAACTAGTGCTTCAAACGGTGAAAGATCTGGTTATTGAATTAATACCCGGAGAGCTTGGGCAACAGGTGCTGGTTAATGGGCAAGATGTTACAGAGCAAATTCGTTCTCTTGCCGTTAATGCCAAGGTATCCCGATATGCGCAAATCGAGGGGCTGCGAGGCAGGCTTGTCTCTCTGCAGCGGCAAATGGCTTTGCGCAAAGGCGTCGTAATGGATGGACGCGATATCGGAACGACAGTTCTTCCTGATGCCGAAGTCAAAGTTTTTATGACGGCAACAGTAGAAGAACGGGCGAGTCGTAGATACAAGGAAATGAAGGAACAAGGTGAGATTTCGCTGAAACAATTGGAAGCGGATATCGCCGAGCGAGACCGCCTCGATCAGGAACGGGAGATTTCACCGCTTCGTCAGGCTGAAGATGCGACTTTGTTGGATACGACTTTTATGAGTATTGAAGAAGTTGTTGAAACCATCGTATCCTACTGTAAGATTCATGGGATGGAGAGCAAAGCATGATTTATAATGTTTGCCGCAGTTTACTTCGAATTATTTACAAAATTTTATTTCGTCTCGAACCAAGTGGTTTAGAGAACATCCCTAAAGAGGGTGGGGTACTTCTTACATCCAATCATATTAGTCTCTTTGATCCGCCGACGATCGGAATACTACTTGATCGTAAAGTGCATTTTATGGCAAAAAAAGAACTGTTTGATGTGTTTGGATTCGGCTGGCTGATCACGCAGTTGGGAGCTTTTCCTGTAAAACGGGGAGGCGTTAGTAAGGAGTCCATTAAGATTTCGCTTAATATCCTTCGTAGTGGCAAAGTCATGGGGATCTTCCCTGAAGGAAGCCGGAACGATGAAGGAGCAGGTAAGAAAGGCGCTGCGAGTTTTGCGCTGCGTACGGATGCCGTCGTAATACCTGTAGCAATCATTGGGAATTATAAATTATTTCGCAAAGTTAGAGTAATCTACGGTAAACCGGTCGATTTGACTCCGTTCAAAGAGAATCCTACGCAGGATTCGGTAGATCTGGCTACCCATGAGATTATGTCCCGAATTGCCGAGCTAAAAGCTCAAGGCTCATTATTGCAATAGAGTATTAACGATGTTATTCCTATGCATGAAGGTCGGGAAAAAATGGAACGCTACAACTAGAGTAGTTTTGAACTTCGCTAAGAGCGGGTTTAAATAAATGGTGTTTTTTGAATTTAGGAGGGTAATGACATGTCGGAAGAAATAAAGAATCAAGAAGCCGTTGAAACGGTAAGTCAAGATGAGTTGGAACAAATCGTATCTTTGAAAAAAGGGGATACCGTCAAAGGAACGATCGTCAAAATCGAGGATAACCAAGCTTATGTAAGCATTGGATATAAATATGACGGCGTTATTCCTATTCGCGAATTGTCCTCTGTTCATTTGGACAGCGCTTCGGATGCTGTTGAAGTGGGCCAAGAAGTTGAAACTAAGGTTGTTAGCATCGACGATGAGAAAGAGCGTCTTGTTCTTTCCAAACGTGCAATCGATGGCGAGAACGCTTGGGATGAATTGCAACAACGTTTTGACAGCAAAGAAACTTTTGAAGTTGTCGTTGCTGACGTCGTTAAAGGCGGGATCGTTGCTGACGTAGGTATTCGTGGTTTCATTCCTGCATCGATGGTTGAGCGTCATTTCGTTGAAGATTTCAGCGACTACAAAGGACGTACACTTCGCGTAAAAGTGAAGGAAATCGATCGTGAGAACAACAAAGTAATCTTGTCCGCTAAGGATGTTCTGGATGAAGAGTTCGAATCCAACAAACTCAAAATCATGGCAGAACTTAAAGAAGGTCAAGTACTTGAAGGTACTGTTCAACGTTTGACTCAATTTGGAGCATTTGTTGACGTAGGTGGCGTAGATGGCCTAGTTCACGTATCTGAAATCGCTTGGAGTCATGTTGAGAAACCAGCAGATGTACTCTCCGAAGGCGATAAAGTAACAGTGAAAGTGCTTAAAGTTGATCCTGAAAAAGGGAAAATCAGCCTTAGCATTAAGGCAGCAGCTCCTGGTCCTTGGGAAACAGCTACTGAGCAGTTCAAAACTGGCGATATCGTTAGTGGTGAAGTAAGACGTCTAGTCGCATTTGGCGCATTCGTAGAAATCGCACCAGGTGTTGAAGGACTCGTTCATATTTCTCAAATTTCTCATAAACATATCGGCACTCCTCATGAAGTGTTGAAAGAAGGACAAACCGTTCAAGTTAAAGTTCTGGATGTAAATCCAGCTGAGAAACGTGTAAGCCTAAGCATTAAGGAAACTGAGGAAGCTCCTGCACAAGCTGCTCCTTCTCCTAGAGGTGACAAACCTTCTAGAGGTAGCAGTGTGAGAAAAGAAGATTTGGGTAACAACCCGAACGTCTCTCTCAGCAATGAAGGACTTAGCATTACGCTTGGAGAAAGATTCGGCGACAAGCTGAGTCAATGGAAGTAAGCGGGATTTAAGCAGGCATAATAATCGGCGGACCTCCTTTGAAGGTGGTTCGCCGTTTTTATTTTGGGCGGTATTATAAGGAAATCGAAATGTTAGCCATTTAAAGCATTTTTTGCTATGATGAATAACGTGTATCTTGGCTATTTTAAAATAATCGCCTTAATATAGAATTTAACATTTAGGAGGAGTGCGTATGGCAAGGCCCGTAGTGGCAATTGTCGGTAGACCAAACGTGGGTAAGTCCACGATCTTTAATCGTATTATTGGTGATCGACTCGCTATAGTTGAAGATAAACCGGGGATAACTCGGGACCGGATTTATGGGATTGGTGATTGGAATGGTAAGTCTTTCAGCATCATTGATACCGGTGGTATTGAGCTGGATGATCAAGAGCCGATTCTGAAGTCGATTCGTATGCAAGCAGAGCTGGCAATCGAGGAAGCGGATGTCATCGTGTTTATGTGTGATGCCAAGGCAGGGGTGACAGGATCGGACGAAGAGGTTGCAAATCTTTTGTTCCGTTCAGGTAAACCGATCATTCTGTCCGTAAATAAAGTAGATAACCTTGGCCGTGTTGATAATATTTATGAGTTTTTTAATTTGGGCTTTGGGGAACCTATTGGTGTTTCTGGTAGCCATGGTACTGGAATCGGGGATTTACTTGATGCTATTACCGATAATCTACCGGAGCTTACTGATGAAGAGTACGATGAAGATATTATTCGTGTTGCACTCATCGGTCGTCCAAATGTCGGTAAATCATCGCTCGTTAACGCAATTCTTGGTGAGGAACGGGTTATTGTTAGTGATGTCGCCGGAACGACGCGGGATGCGATTGATACACCGTTTGAAAGAGATGGACAACGTTACGTGCTGATTGATACTGCGGGTATGCGTAAGCGTGGGAAAGTGTATGAGACAACTGAGAAATATAGTGTTATGAGAGCAATGAAGGCGATTGAACGCGCTGATGTCGTGCTAGTGCTGATCAATGGAGAAGAAGGGATTATTGATCAAGACAAGCATATCGCCGGATATGCCTATGAGGCAGGAAAGGCTTCTGTATTTGTAGTTAATAAATGGGATGTTGTTGAGAAAGATGACAAGACGATGCAAAATTTCGAACAAAAGATCCGGGATCACTTCTTGTTTATGACCTACGCACCGGTTGTTTTCTTGTCAGCAAAAACGAAGCAACGTCTTCATAAGCTTCTTCCGGTCGTTCAGCATGCGGCAGATCATCACTCCAAACGCGTGCAGACGCATCTTCTGAACGATGTTGTCTCTGATGCGATTGCTATCAATCCACCACCTACGGACAAAGGACGTCGTCTACGTATCAACTATGTGACCCAAGTTGCGGTTAAACCTCCGACTATTGTGGTGTTCGTGAATGACCCTTCGTTGATGCATTTTTCCTATGAACGATATTTGGAGAATAAAGTTCGGGCTGCATTCGACTTTGAAGGTACGCCAATTCGGTTGTTCACTAGACGCAAGTCAGATGAAGGTTAGGTGAAAATAACGTGATTCCATCCATTTTTGCAGTGTTAATCAGTTATTTACTGGGCTCGGTCAGCTTCAGTGTCGTGCTGGCGAAGTCCTTAAAGGGTATCGATATCAGGCAGCATGGCAGTGGGAACGCTGGAGCGACCAATACACTGCGCGTACTTGGAAAAGGTCCTGCCATTTTGGTGCTTCTGCTCGATGTATTAAAGGGCATAGCAGCTATATGGCTCGGCCGCTGGCTTGGAGCGGGTTCTGAATGGATCCCGGCTCTTTGTGGTATCGCGGCCATCGTTGGCCACAATTGGCCGATCTATTTTCACTTCCGTGGTGGTAAGGGGATAGCTACTACAATCGGTGTCATGGCTACTCTAGCCTTTTTGCCAGCGCTTTATGCCGGAGTGATTGCAATCATCTCTATTGTATTCACGCGGTATGTTTCGCTCGGCTCACTAATTTTTGTATTACTAACACCACTATTTCTGTGGATTTCTGGACAACATGGTCCAACATTTTGGATCAGCCTACTTATTTGCATTTTCGCTTTTTGGAGACACCGTACTAACATCGTGAAAATTGTTCAAGGTAGGGAGAATAAACTGGGTTCCAAAGGAGGAAATCGAGTTGCCTGATAAAGCTGCTGTGCTTGTGGCGGGTAGTTGGGGAACAGCTTTGGCTAGCGTGCTTGCCGATAAGGAAATGGAAGTTTCCATGTGGACGAGAAATGAAGCACAAAGAGATGAAATAAATGTTCAGCACCGGAATGAACGTTTTCTTCCAGGTGTTGACTTATCACCGCGGATCGTTGCTACTTGTGATATGGAAGAAGCAGTGTTAGGGGCAAAGGCTGTTGTCATTGTAGCTCCTTCATCAGCTGTCCGAGAAGTGGCCCGAAATCTAAAGCCATATTGGCATGAAGATATGACTGTAATTCATGCTACAAAAGGTTTTGAGACGGAAACTTTGAAACGGATATCGACGGTTATCGCTGAGGAACTGGGATGTGAAGAAGGACGAATTGTAGTTCTCTCGGGACCGAGCCATGCAGAAGAAGTCGTCAAAAAGTGTCCCACAACTGTTGTCGTAGCCTCATTGGAGGAACA
Source organism: Paenibacillus segetis (assembly GCF_014639155.1). Classification (NCBI taxonomy): domain Bacteria; kingdom Bacillati; phylum Bacillota; class Bacilli; order Caryophanales; family Paenibacillaceae; genus Paenibacillus; species Paenibacillus segetis. Next base: position 2,610,902 of record NZ_BMFT01000001.1, on the reverse strand, counting down.
ACAAGCGGTGAGAGCGCAGGATTTGTTTATGAATTCTTATTTCCGTGTCTATACAAACCGCGATATGATCGGTGTTGAACTTGCCGGTGCATTAAAGAATATTATTGCTTTTGGTGCTGGTATGTCAGATGGTCTAGGGTATGGAGATAACGCTAAGGCTGCCTTGCTGACACGTGGTCTTGCTGAAATCACGCGGATCGGTGTTGAAATGGGGGCAAACCCACTTACATTTGCAGGGCTTGCAGGCGTTGGAGACTTAGTTGTTACGGCAACGAGTAAGCACAGCCGTAACTGGCGTGCTGGTTATATGATGGGGGAAGGTAAGCCACTGGAGACCGTTCTGAACTCTATGGGAATGGTTGTAGAAGGGATTCGCACAACGAAGGCGGCCCATACCATTTCAGAGAAATATAAAGTTCAGATGCCGATTGCTGGACAAATCTATCGTGTTCTGTTTGAGGGAGTGGATCCGAAGACGGCTGTTGAAGCGCTTATGGGTCGTGATCGGAAAACGGAGATGGAAGTTATTTCATTGGAAACATGGGAACAGTGGCATACATAATGGTCTGTGATTAATAAAGTATCACAATACCGTAAAGATCGAAGGAAGCTGTGTTCTCTTTAGGGCTATAGCATACTCACCTTTTGATTCACCTCCTCATACACTGTGGAAGAGGACAGTGGAGGAGGCGAAATGATGAGCAAAATTTCCAAAGATGCTCTGAACGCTATTAACAAAAAAAGCGGTAAGCACATCTCAGATGGTACGGTCAAAAAATTGGCTAGCACTGTGAAGCCATCGACACTTCAGAGCGAACCTGAGCTACGGAAACTGATTAAACAGGTGTCCACGATGGCTAAGGTGCCTGTTACAGAAGACACAATTAATGAAATTATCGGGGCTGTAAAGAAAAGTGGAATGAGCCCGACCAATATGGAAGCCTTGATGAAATTAATGATGAAGTAAAGAACGGGTATTCCCCCTTACATGAAGTAATAAAATGAACTATTGGCTCTACGGCGATGAAGCTGTAGAGCTTATTCTTTTTTCGCATATAAGTGGCTCATAGCCTGAATTGGCTTGGAATGCTATAATATTTATCATATCAATAATTTGGAAAAATGGGAGATTAACGTTTATGGATGCTATGGACAAAATGTGGTTATCTATCGCGGCGGTTTTCGTAATGGGAATATCGGTCTTTCTGATCACGTTCGCCCGGAGTAAGACAAAAGGCTGGGTTAAGCTTCTTCTGTCGTTCATCGCATTTGTTATCATGATGACAGGTTTTTTAGTTGGACTTGTATCAATTACTTAGATTATGAAGTGGAAAGCGGAATAGAGAAGAGGTAGACAAATGACAGCAGACATAAATAGTAATTCATATTCCGATGTAATTGTGGCACTAAAAGAGTTGGTTGTCCGTTTCGAAAATTCAGGGCATGGCTGGTTACTAGGTGGTAGTTCTGGGCTGTGGTTGCAAGGAGTTTCGCTTGGGGCTCCTCCTAGGGATATTGATATTTATGCCGACATGGAAGACGTTGAACAGTTGCATGATCAATTGACTGAAATTATGCTGGATGAACCTCGCCTCGATAAAAGTGGTCTTTACATATCCCGCCTCAGTCATTATCGACTGGGGAATTTAACGATGGAGTTGGTCGGTGGATTTGAGGTGAATACTTTAGATGCTAGCTATGTAACGGAGGTATCCAGTGTACTTCTGGAGGAAGCCGTGTTATATCAGCTTGAAGGCGTCATTGTCCCATTGATGCCACTTTCTCATGAGTTAGTGTTCAACGTTCTAAGAGAGCGTCCAGATCGGTATTTTGCGATTGCAGAGGTCATGCGCAGTTCCCTCGAACAACATTTACCGTTGCTGATGAAGATATTCATCAGAAATGGCTGGAACACCGTTATGGTGGACAGACTGGCTGTGATGTTGGACAGCCCTGAACTCATGGAACAATGGCTGGATCACCGAAATAGTAAGTCATAAGGAGGTATAAAGTGGAACATCAAATTAAATTTATACCACCGGGGAAGACCATCAAAGTTCGTCCTGGAAGTAGTGTTCTACATGCAGCCCGCGAAGCGAGGGTGTTTATTGCAACTCGCTGTGGTGGTAATGCAGGATGTCTCATGTGCAAAGTTGAGGTTGTGCAAGGGCGCGAATCAGCGTTAACTCCTCCAAGTGATGCTGAGCGTTATAAGCTTGGACCTTTGCTGGAGCAAGGTATTCGTCTGGCTTGTCAGGCACGTATTTGTGGCTCAGCTGAGGTGAAACTCCCTGAAGATCCTCTGAAAGCGGCGATCCGCAAGCAATTGGAGAAACAAAGTGCGGACGATGAGTTATGGTAATGAACAAAAGAATCAGAGGAAAGGGTGAAGCATTGTGAGAATAAAATTGCATAAAACTACCATTTTAAATATCCGTAGTTTGCTGTTGTTGTGCCTTATGATAGGTGGAATCACACTTCTATCAGGATGCATGTACCCCAAGGAACAAAGGCAAGGGCAAGGAGTATCCTACCGAGAAAGTGTAGATCGGATTCAAAGAGCGATTGAGCAGTTTCAGAAGGAAGATGGCATACTCCCAATCATTACAGCTGGTGAAGAGACGCCAAGATATGAGAAATTTGTGATTGATCTGGGTAGGCTGTATAAAGATGGTTATATTGATGAAATTCCATTAACAGCCTTTGAAAAAGGTGGAAGCGCCTATTTTCTCGTAATTGACGAAGAAAAAGATCCTAAAGTTAAAGTTATGGACCTAGTCACCGTACAAAAAGTCAATGATGTACAAGCACTTGTAAATAAATTCCTTGCTTCTAATGATTCGCAATTACCTGCGGTCGATGGATCTGAAACTTACCCTGGCTTGTATACGGTGGATTTAGAGCAGATTCATGGAACAGATCATTCTTTACGAAGTGTATTTTCTGGAGAGACGCTACCCTATTTGATGGATAATTATGGTACGGTATTTGTTGATTACGCGGCCGATATTATGCAGGCTATAAATAAAGCTGAAGTTAACCCGCAGGCTGGTGAGGATCTTAGGACGGTTTTGGTAGACCAGTCATATTTCGTTCCGGTGAAATCACTTCCTTATCTTTGGATTCATAACGATCCGATTGCACAAGCCCAATAATCTATCGCGCTGCCGCATCATGACGTTGTCATGGTGCGGTTTTTTGTATAGCAAATGTATAAGTCAGCACCTAGTCATATTATTCTTTTTAGACACATACAAATTGATTATGGCGGAAAAAAATCCGTCCTGTTCGTGGCGAAGCAGCGGATTTGTAAAAAAAAGTGGGCGTGACATGTTTATTCCGTCATAATTACGCATCTGGTACATATGATGATACTAGTCCAAATGCATGTACGAGTTAACGCCGCTTCGTTCAGGTTCTCTCCACAGTGGTTTTCGGCGGCGGACACGGGCAAGAGGAGCTGCCGCTCCTGCCGTAGCAGTGATTGTGAAAAAGATGGTGAATAACGAAGCGGATGCTCTCAAAGCATTTTTCCTTCGGCGAATTTTGAGGAGGGGATATCATTGGTATTGGAGAAAGTGGATATTTTTAAGGACATTGCCGAACGTACCGGAGGAGACATTTATCTAGGTGTCGTAGGAGCAGTCCGCACCGGGAAATCGACCTTTATCAAAAGATTCATGGAGACGGTCGTCCTACCGAACATCGCGAATGAAGCGGATCGAGTACGCGCGGTGGATGAACTTCCGCAAAGCGCGGCTGGCAAAACGATCATGACGACCGAGCCCAAATTTGTACCTAACAATGCGGTACAAATTAAGGTGGCTGAAGGTCTTGATGTGAACGTGAGGCTCGTTGATTGCGTTGGTTATGCTGTTGAAGGAGCTAAAGGCTATGAGGACGAGAATGGACCTCGAATGATATCGACACCTTGGTTCGAAGAACCTATTCCGTTTCAGGAAGCGGCAGAAATTGGAACTCGGAAGGTCATTCAAGAACATTCCACACTTGGTGTGGTTGTAACGACAGACGGTACGATCGCGGACATTCCTCGTTACTCCTATGTGGAATCGGAAGAACGGGTGGTAGCCGAGCTGAAGGAAGTAGGCAAACCGTTTGTACTCGTCATTAACTCGACACGTCCGAATAGCGATGAAACACTGCAATTACGTGGTGAATTAGCTGCGAAGTACGACATCCCTGTTATTACACTTAGTGCTGCAACCATGACAGAGGAAGATGTCACTGGTGTGCTACGAGAAGTATTATATGAGTTCCCTGTTCATGAAGTTAACGTGAATCTACCTAGCTGGGTAATGGTGCTGAATGAGGATCATTGGCTCCGCAGTAATTATGAGAATTCTGTCCGCGATACAGTGAAGGACATCAGACGGTTACGGGATGTTGATAGAGTCGTTAGTAACTTCTTAGACTATGACTTTATCGCTCGTGCAGGACTTAGTGGTTTGAACATGGGGCAAGGTGTGGCAGAAATCGATTTGTACGCACCTGACGATCTCTATGACCGCATCCTGATGGAAGTCGTAGGTGTGGAGATCAGAGGCAAGGATCACCTGCTACAGCTTATGCAGGAGTTCACACATGCGAAGAAGGAATATGACCGTTTTGCAGAAGCGTTAGAAATGGTCAAGACTACGGGCTATGGTATTGCAGCTCCATCACTGGCTGAAATGGCGCTCGATGAGCCAGAACTCATTCGCCAAGGATCAAGATTTGGCGTACGATTGAAAGCGACGGCTCCATCTATCCACATGATTCGAGTGGATGTAGAGTCAGAATTTGCTCCGATTATTGGCACGGAGAAGCAAAGTGAGGAATTGGTGCGTTATTTGATGCAGGATTTCGAGAACGATCCGATCAAGATTTGGGAATCCGACATCTTCGGTCGTTCGCTTCACTCCATCGTAAGAGAAGGAATTCAGGGGAAGATAGCGATGATGCCGGACAATGCTCGCTACAAGTTACAAGAAACGTTAGGCCGAATAATCAACGAAGGTTCCGGTGGTTTAATCGCCATTATTTTATAACCTTAGTCCTCCTCTTAACAACCGCGCGCAAGCTAATCAGCTGCGTGCGGTTGTTTTTTTGTGCTCGAAGTAGCCCAAATTCTATTATTTTTTTGGGGTAAATATGACTTAAACACTTAAAAAACTTGAAATTATGGATAGGCTGTATTACTATAAATTTGTTCGACGCTCCTGGTTAGCGCGGGGAAATAGCGAAAATACAGGGGATTTGACCATATTGGAAGTACTGAAACGTATATTCTGCGGTAAAACGGAAACACAGAATATCAGAGGTTATTAGATTGCTAAGTAGGGAGGTGAATCATGATGAACAAATCTGACTTGATTTCTCAAGTTGTGGAAAGCACGGAATTGTCCAAGAAGGATGCAACCAAAGCGGTTGATGCAGTATTCGAGGCTATTTCAACAGCTCTCCAAAACGGTGATAAAGTACAATTGGTTGGCTTTGGTAACTTTGAAGTACGCGAGCGTTCTGCCCGTAAAGGCCGTAACCCGCAAACCGGAGAGGAAATCGAAATTGCTGCGAGTAAAGTTCCCGCTTTCAAACCGGGTAAAGCACTCAAAGACGGAATCAAATAGTGATTTCTACATATCCTCTTCCGTAAAAGACCGTGGGCAAATGTTCACGGCCTTTTCTTTTGATAAATGATGGAGATATGGAAATCAGTTTGCATTGACCAAATTGCACATGGGAAGAGGGTCAGATCATGGATAGTCACAATCACAAAGCAAGCGGTGGAGACGAGCATGAAGTTATAAGTGGCGATTATTTCGTGGTGAAAGCCAAGGAACAGGGCGTTACGGTGATCGGGCTGACCCGAGGGAAAGATACTCGATTTCATCATACGGAGAAATTAGACAAGGGTGAAGTGCTTATTGCACAATTCACGAGTCACACGTCTGCCGTTAAAGTTAGAGGAAAAGCGATCGTGATGACAAAGCATGGTGTGGTTGATACGGAAGAATGATTTTGGATTTGCAGGCATAGCCTGCTTTTTTTGATTGTACAATGGGGTATGGACCTGAAAATGTATTCATCTGTTACCAGGTGAAATCTAAGGGGGGATGTGCCCCATGAAATCAAAATGGGCTCTGCAAGTTATCTTATTCATGTTTGGATGTACGCTTCTACTTGCTTCCTTAGCTTGGTTAAGTGAACGAGGAGACAAGACAGGTGGAACGTATACGGTGTTTGCTGAAGAGCAACCCATCATGCTAACTAACAATAATCTCGTCGATGGTTTGAGTGTGTTAGAGCTTCCTACAAAGATTATCAAGGTGGACCTGAACAGAAACGTTCTGTCCGTGGATCTTAAGGTGACGGAAGACGATTTTGATGCAGCAAAATTATACCAGGGGATGGCAGAGTTGATCTCTTTCTCTATGGAACGCACCAGTAACGTGGACCAACTGCTATTGAGACTTGTAGCTGAGGATAAATGGCTGGGTACCAGATATTTATTGCTTGCAGCTGATGTCCGTAGAGGACAATGGCCTCTTTCAGCGTTAGAAGATTTGCGGAATGTTGGAAACCAAGAGGTTCCAAGAGAACTCAGGGAGTGGTTTCGCATGACGGAAACTCATCTATGGAAAACGCGATTTCAAGAATAACATGTGAGAAATTCATTTGATATTTAGTCTGAAAATAAGAGCGGTGTCCATCGTGCGCACCGAAATAACATATGCTATAATAGACAAGATATTGACAACTTTTTGAGATGTGTTTGATATTTAGTATACCGGCTCGGAGGCAAAGGATGAAACCCTATCGCATAAATGAATTAGCACAAAAGTATGTTGAATATGACATGATTTCAACCCACACGGCGCTTCCGGAGTTTCCGGGTTCCCGTGTTCGTTTGCTTTATACATTTCTAAATGATCGGGACGGTGGTAGGTCCAATTGCACAGCAGAAACCTGTGCATTAGCGGCGTTTCTCGTACAGTTGGGTCTTGATACACATGATAAGATCGATTTGGAAATTAGGCACCAAGATGAACGAAATATGCGTTCTCGCCAGTTGAAGGTGTTGGCAGGTGATTACTTTAGTGGCGTTTTCTATGAGCTGCTGGCGCAAGCCGGAGAGATCAAAATTGTATCTTTGATGAGTTCTGCCATTTGTGAAGTGAATCGATTGAAAGTGAATCTATATACAAAACTAAAGGGAATGCTTCTGTCTGCTGAGGATTATTTGAAGGAGCGTGCTCAGCTGAATATGACTTTATTTCTTTCCTTCACTACTTTGTTAGACAAGTCGGTACATAATGTGTGGAGATTACTACTCTCTGAACTCAGCCGTTGTGAAGTGATTTTTGGAGAAATGAAGTCAACTGGGGAACTACCTCAGCATCATCAAGGTTATGCGTATTTCAAAATTATGGAGACCGGAACGTTTGAAGATAAGGAAACGGTGTCTGGAACTAGTATCGCAGATCGGGAATGGACCTCTCTATTAGCGAAATACAATGTGAAGGAACAGTTGACAGTCTTACTAAGTCAGTCGGTAGAGCGCACGCAAAAGCTGATCAATGAATGTAAGAGTGAGACGATACGCTCTGAGGTTGTGAAGGCATTGGAGCCTTTTATTGAGGCTGTTTCACCAACGTGTCGTTCATTACAGGAAGGGTGAAAGGTGAATTAATCAAATGAAAAATGAGTCCACAACCAAGCCGAAAGAACAATTTGTTCATTCCGTCTTTGAGAGTATTGCTCCAAAATACGATATCATGAATGATATTTTGAGCTTCAGACGCCATAAGGCTTGGCGTAAATTTACAATGGCTAAGATGAATATGTCCCAGGGTGACAATGCTATTGACTTATGTTGTGGTACTTGTGATTGGACTATTAGCATGGCTAATACTTCAGGTGGGCATATTACGGGTCTTGATTTTAGCGAGAATATGTTAGAGATTGGACGTCACAAAATCAACGATCAAAACTTGAATGACAATATTACATTAATTCAGGGTAATGCCATGGACCTACCGTTTGAAGATAATACTTTCGATTATGCGACAATTGGTTTTGGTCTTCGTAATGTTCCTGATCTCCATCAAGTATTACGCGAAATGAAACGTGTTGTGAAACCGGGTGGAATGGTCGTATGCTTAGAGTTGTCGAAGCCAACCTGGCAACCGTTCAAAGGTCTTTATTATTTTTACTTCGAAAAGGTACTTCCCAAGCTAGGAAAGTTATTTGCAAAACGCTATGAACAGTATAAGTGGCTTCCTGATTCCCTTGCTCAATTTCCAGGGCGTGAAGTATTAGCGCAAATTTTTACGGAGACAGGATTAAAAGAGGTTAGGGCTTATCCTTTGACTGGCGGAATTGCAGCCTTGCATATCGGAACAAAGGAGAAGCCAGATGTATAAAAAAGTAGCTATTTTCCTGCAAATGATTAAATTTGAACATACGGTATTTGCGTTGCCTTTTGCTTTTATGGGTGCCTTAATTGGTAATGTCGCCATTCATCAACAACTCCCGTCGTGGGCACAGATTGGTTGGGTATTGCTTGCTATGTTTGGTGCCCGTAGTGCAGCAATGGGGTTGAATCGATTGATTGATAGAGTTAGTGATGCAAAGAACCCTCGTACCTCTAATAGAGCTATACCAGCGGGACTATTGCAAATTGGTGAAGTGCTGCTATTTATTCTTGCTTCCTTTGCCATGTTGTTTTTGGCGGCTTTTATGCTAGACCCATTGGCTTTCAAACTGCTTCCCATAGCGGTAATCATGTTAGTAGCTTATTCCTATACCAAACGTTTCACTTGGTTATGTCATGTGGTACTTGGGCTTACGATTGCTCTAGCTCCTCTCGGTGCATGGGCCGCGGTTACTGGAGTTGTGGATTGGACTGCAATAGTATTCTTTATAACAATTACGTTCTGGATCGCGGGTTTTGATATCATTTATTCTTGTCAGGATGTTGATTTCGATCGCAAAGAGGGTTTATATTCCATTCCTGTTCGGTTTGGAGTGGCTAAATCACTGAAGATTGCTCGTGTATTCCATATTATTACTGCTTTAGGCTTTATCGCACTTTTACTTATGACTAATCTAGGCGGTTGGTATATTGCTGGTATGGTAATCGCTTATCTAATTTTATTCTATGAGCACTATATCGTATCACCAGATGACCTGAGTCGTCTGCAGACTGCTTTCTTCACAATGAATGGCGTACTGAGCATCGTAGTTTTCTCCTTTACCTTGATTGATTTGGTGGTGCGCTACTATTGATGGAGATCAATCACAGTAGGAAATCGATTGTGGTCGGAATCACGGGCGCCAGCGGTTCGATCTATGGTGTGAAGCTGATCGAGACATTGCTCGGGATTGGCTATCATGTGCATATCGTCATCACGAACGCGGGCTGGCGTGTAATTAACGAGGAGCTTGGCTGGAACATTGCGGATCGAAACAAGGCGCTTGAGGAGAAATTCGGGGGACTACCTGGCAGTTATCGTTATCATAATAATGCTGATATCGGCGCTTCCATCGCCAGTGGTTCTTATCTCGTAGAGGGGATGGTTGTAATGCCATGCTCGATGGGGACATTGTCCTCCATAGCCCACGGAACCTCAGATAACCTATTGACTCGTGCGGCGGATGTAATGATGAAGGAAAGACGTCCGCTTGTGCTAGTACCACGCGAAACTCCTCTGCACGCTATCCATTTGGAAAATATGTTGAAGCTCGCCAGGCTGGGTATCGTGATGATTCCAGCTATGCCAGCTTTTTATTTTGGCCCAAAAAGTATAGATGACCTAGTCTCCTTTTTAGTGGGCAAGGTTCTAGATAGTTTAAGAATCGAACATGCTCTGTTTACCAGATGGGGGGATCATAATGAACAACAGAGAGAATGACAATATCCTCATTGGCAAAATAAAATACACCAACGCCTGGCCTATGTATCATTATTTTAATGTAAATACATTATCTCGGAAAAGCGAATTGGTCACAGAGGTTCCTGCGATATTAAATCGGGGTATACTTGAGGGATCACTTGATATCGCACCAGTATCCTCTTTCGCTTTTGGGATGGGGGCGGAAAGGTTATTGGTACTCCCAGAACTGTCCGTTAGCTCGGATGGGCCCGTTAACTCGATCCTTCTATTCTCACGCAAGCCTCCAGAGGAATTAATGAACTGTACCATAGCATTAACGAATACTTCTGCGACTTCTGTTAATCTACTTAAGATTATCATGGAGAAAGCTTATGGTGTGAAGCCAATCTATTCAGTTAGTGAACCTGATTTGGATCAAATGATGGATCAGTGTGATGCAGCTTTATTGATTGGTGACCATGCAATTCGAGCTTCTTGGCGAGATCATGGTTATATCGTCACTGATTTAGGGGAAGTCTGGAAAAGTTGGACAGGATTTGGAATGAGCTTTGCAGTTTGGACTGTACAGCGCAGCTTTGCTGAGGCTAATCCGGAGTTTCTCGCTGAAGTGTGTTCTGCTTTCAAAGTGAGCAAGGAGCAAAGTTTGAACAATCTGTCTTCGTTAGTTGCTGAGGCTTGTAGTGAAATCGGAGGTACAACGGATTATTGGCATCATTATTTTAACAATTTATGCTATGATTTTAACGATAAGCAACAGGCGGGGCTGGCATTGTACTTCGCTTATGCTTATGAACTGGGACTTTTACAGCATGAAGTCCGGATGAATATTTGGAGTGACAATACGTTGACACGGGTGAAACAATGAAATTAATGGATATTTTTGGCGCGCTGAAAAGGGATATGGATTTTATCGAACGTCAGTTGTACCGGAGCATCGATGGTGATGATGAACTGCTAAGTGAAACGTCATTACATCTACTCAAAGCGGGAGGAAAACGACTTCGTCCCGTTTTTGTATTACTTGGTGGTAAATTTGGTAATTATGATTTACAGCGTCTTCAGCATGTTGCTGTTCCTCTTGAGCTTATTCACTCTGCATCGCTCGTTCATGACGATGTGATTGACGATGCGGGGACACGGCGTGGTAAGCCAACGGTGAAGGCAAAATGGGATAATAAGATCGCTATGTATACAGGGGATTATATCTATGCCAAAGCCCTAATCTTGGCGACTGAACTCAGCAATCCAGAAATCCACCGCATTCTGTCCAAAGCACTGGTACAAATGTCTATAGGTGAGATGGAGCAAATTCGCGACTTTTTTAATACGGAACAGACCGTCCGGAATTATTTGCTACGCATTCGCCGGAAAACAGCATTGCTCATTGCGATCAGTTGTCAGCTAGGTGCAATGGCAGCGGGAGCTCCAGAAAAGGTGAGCTGGTTGCTCTACCGATATGGATACAACGTAGGTATGGCCTTTCAGATTCGTGATGATTTGCTTGATCTCTGTGGAACCGAGAAAAGCATCGGTAAACCTCCGGGAAGTGATATGCGTCAAGGCAATATTACACTTCCTGTTATTTATGCTTTGCAGGAAGCAGATCTCAGAGCTGACCTGCTACGTGAAATCAGCGGTATTCATGCAGAGGATGGTACAGGTGAGGTCTCGAAAGCAATTGATATGATTGTGTCCAGCTCTGGAATTAGACGCTCAGAGGAACTCGCTGATCGATTTATTCAAAAGGCTTTGGATGCACTGGACGAGCTCCCTGAGAATAAAGCACGGTCACATCTAAAAGAAATCGCTCTTTTTGTAAATAAACGCTCCTATTGAATCTTACCCTTCTTTCTTTTTTCTGGTAAACTACGGGATAAGACTAAGTAATCCTCTTAGCCAGGATAAGAGGTATTTAGAGGTAGTTCAAAAAGTCATCTTTTGATCACGAAGTTGGACAAGAGGCATATTCGACATCGAATCTTGGATTCAGCCGGGCCTTCCGGTGCTGAAAATCTGACTTTTTGAACACGTACTATTATTGATAATGCTTAGAATTTAGGGGAGGGGTACAAACCATGGAACGGACATTTTTGATGGTTAAACCAGATGGTGTTCAACGGGGCCTAATTGGCAGAATTATTAGTCGTTTCGAAGACAAAGGTTTCAAGTTGGTTGCTGGAAAGCTGGTACAAATAACAGAGAATCAGGCACAATTCCACTATGCGGAGCATGAGGGGAAGCCGTTTTTTGGTGAATTGGTTGATTTTATTACCTCCGGTCCTGTTTTTGCCATGGTGTGGGAAGGTGATGATGTGATCTCATTGTCTAGGCTTGTAATTGGTAAGACAAAGGTTGCTGAAGCGTTACCAGGAACAATTCGGGGCGATTTTGCTGCACATACCCCATTAAATCTGATACATGGTTCCGATGGACCAGAAAGCGCGGAACGGGAAATAGCTAATTTCTTTGAAGCGCATGAACTCCTCGGATATGCCAAAAATCTTGATCCATGGATATAAGTCAGAAATTAACACAATCCCTTCGTGGGGGTAGCGAAGAGATGCCAGATCCGGATTACTTAGGTTTTATCCAAAATATTAAGAAAAGTACGGGCATCGATCTAGCTCAATATAAAGAAGCACAAATGAAACGTCGCTTAACCACTTTGCGTAATAAAAATGGTTTCACAACATTTGAGGCTTTTTTTCGTGCGATGATGAACAATAAGACTTTGTTTTATGAATTTTTGGATAAGATGACGATCAATGTATCTGAGTTCTGGCGTAATCCGAACCGCTGGGAAATGCTGAGAGATGTAGTTCTGCCTGAGGTAGCATCTGCTAAATCGCGTCTACGAATTTGGAGTGCTGCTTGCTCTACGGGTGAGGAACCATATACGTTAGCGATGATATTAGCTGACCTGGGACTCTTAAGTAATACATACTTGCTTGCCTCGGATATTGATGACGGGGCGCTGAGCAAAGCTGCAGAAGGACTTTATCTGGAACGTTCACTCAAGGATGTGCCTCCCGCAGTTGCTAAGCGATATTTTAGTTCAGAGGGTGCAATGTACCGGATTGACAGTGCCCTGAAAAAGGCGGTTACATTTAAGAAGCAAAACCTATTACTCGACACTTTCGAGGAAAGTTTTGATCTGATTGTGTGCCGTAATGTCATGATCTATTTTACGGAAGAAGCTAAGCAGGGGCTCTACCACAAATTCGCAAAAGCGCTGCGTCCTGGAGGCGTGTTGTTCGTGGGTAGCACAGAGCAAATCTTCTCTCCAGCAGTTTTTGGTCTCGAGGCAACAGAAACTTTTTTCTATCGAAAAAAATCTTAAGTCCACGGTATATTCAATCTTTTCTTTTCCAATACTTGAGAATATAAGCTACCGTGGAGGGTTGGTCATGGATAAGAGAAAAGTGATCGATGCTTACCAGCGTGGATTCCTGACACCACAGGAATGTGCTCAAGTTCTTGGATTGGAGAAATCGCAATTACAAGGACTATTGGAAGATTTGCCAATGGAAATAAAACGAAGTATTACATTGGATAATCATCCAGCCTCTGGATAGGCTATAATATTGATGATAAATGAGAACGCGTCGCTTCTCTGCTACGGTAGAAGGAGTGGCGTGTTTTTGTTATTTCTCATGGGAGACAAGAGGGATCTGTTATCTGTCTTTGGGTGACTTCTTGTCAAAAGGAAGGGACCTATACTATAATGAGCAAAGAAAATAACGGATTTTAGCTCTTTACAGTTTAACAGTTTAAAGGGGGAACGTATCATGAGTTTACGTTACTTATCGGCAGGGGAGACGCACGGTCCCCAGTTGACAGCAATTATTGAAGGACTTCCAAGCAATATGAAGCTTGACTTTGAGGCGCTTAATTTTGAGGTAGCCCGTCGTCAAAAAGGATATGGCAGAGGTCGTCGGATGCAGATCGAGAAGGATACGGTTAGTATCGTCGGCGGTGTCCGTCATGGTTATACAACGGGAGCACCGGTTGCGTTAGTGGTTGAGAATAACGACTGGAAGCACTGGCAGAACATTATGAATATTGAGCCGATTGAGGGTTCAGATGAAGAGAAGCGCCGGGTACATAGACCACGTCCGGGACATGCAGATTTGAATGGCGGTCTCAAATATAATTTGAAAGACCTTCGAAATGTACTGGAACGTTCCAGTGCTAGGGAAACAGCCATTCGTGTAGCCGTTGGCGCTATTGCCAAACAGTTCTTAGAACATTTTGGTATCAAAATTGCTGGGCAGGTCATTCGGATTGGTGAGATTGAAGCACCACCTCATAATCTATCCATTGATGAATTGATAACTATGACTGAGCAGTCTTCCGTTCGTGTAGTAGATGCAGAGACGGAGAAGAAGATGGAAGCCTACATCGATCAGATTAAAGCTGATGGGGACTCCATCGGCGGAATTGTAGAGTGTATTGTTGAAGGAGTGCCGATCGGCCTTGGCAGCCATGTACAATACGATCGGAAGCTTGATGGACGGATTGCTGCAGCGGTCATGTCGATCAACGCGTTTAAGGGAGTAGAGATCGGTATCGGATTTGAAGCTGGTACGCTTCCAGGTTCGAAAGTGCATGATGAGATTCTGTATAACGAGGAACAAGGTTATCATCGGGGAAGTAATCGTCTAGGCGGTTTTGAAGGCGGTATGACCAATGGTATGCCTGTTGTCGTCCGTGGTGTTATGAAGCCAATCCCGACACTTTACAAACCGTTACAAAGTATCGATATCGATACAAAGGAACCATTCACGGCGCAAGTTGAACGCTCAGATGCTTGTGCGGTTCCAGCAGCAAGTGTGGTTATGGAGCACGTTGTTGCATGGGAAATAGCTAAAGCATTTATGGAGAAATTCGGCGGAGATTCCATCCAGGAAATAGACCGTAATGTGAAGGGCTACCTGTCGCAATTGGAGAACTACTAATGAGAACCTTACAGGTGGATTTGGGTGAACGATCTTATCCGATATATATCGGTGGTGGTCTGCTTGCCGAGACTGGGGAATATTTTGAACGCCATAATTTAGCCAAGAAAAGCCCCTTGCTCATTGTCACAGATGAACATGTTGGTCCCTTGTATCTCAGTAAACTAGAGACGTCATTACAAAACTCAGGCTACCGTACGATAAGTAAGGTTGTTAAAGCCGGTGAGAAGTCGAAGTCACTAGAAGTATTTGAAGAAATCATGACAACCGCAATCGAAGGTGGTCTTGATCGTCATTCTGTGGTCATTGCTCTTGGCGGCGGAGTGGTTGGTGATTTGGCAGGATTTGTGGCTGCATCCTACATGCGCGGAGTGAAGTTCGTACAGATACCAACAACGATTCTAGCGCATGATAGCAGCGTTGGTGGTAAAGTGGCGGTTAATCATCGATTGGCTAAAAATATGATTGGTGCATTCCATCAACCTGAAATGGTACTCTACGATGTAGATACCTTACAGACTTTACCGGAACGTGATGTACGATCTGGTCTATCGGAAATGATAAAGCATGGACTTATTTGGGATAAGAGTTTCACGGATTGGTGTCGTGATCAAAGTGACAAGCTACTCGATTTGGACCCGGAGAGTCTAGTCTATGGCTTGACGTTGGGATGTTCGATCAAAGCCCAGGTCGTCTCTACAGATGAACGCGAACATGGACTACGTGCTATCCTTAATTTGGGCCATACGCTTGGACATGCGCTGGAAGCGACCGGTGGATATGGTCAATTCCTTCATGGTGAAGCCATTTCTATTGGAATGGTGGCAGCAGCAAAAATCGCTGTGAACCGTGGAAGAGACCAGTCTATATATTTAGTAACGAAGGATCTATTTGAACGATTCGGTTTGCCTACAACGATACCATCTCAAATGAACGAGGATGATATCATTGCGGCTATGATGCATGACAAGAAGTTTAAGGAAAATCAAATCATCTATGTACTTCCCATTAGCATAGGGGAAGTTGAAATCGTAAATGATGTTACAGCAGATGATGTACGCCATGTGATCCAGGAGCTGAAAGAGGAGGGGCAGCATGTATAACCGAGGAATTCGCGGGGCGACGACGGTAACCCGCAATGAAGAACAGGATATTCTTCAGGCAACGGCCATCCTATTGAAGGAGATTGTGGAGCGAAATGAGATAGATCCTGAGGATATCTGTAGTGTATGGATTACTGTGACTCCAGATCTAGATGCGACTTTTCCCGCAAGAGCCATTCGCGTGTTGAATGGGTGGGATATGGTTCCATTAATGTGTTCTACAGAAATTCCTGTTAAAGGTGGTCTGCCGATGTGTATACGGCTGCTCATTCAGACGAATACCACGAAGAGTCAACGGGAAATGAAACACGTATATCAGAATGAAGCGAAGAGTTTACGTCCAGATTTGAGCGCCTCCGGTCAATAAGTATCACGAATAAACTGGGAGTTGCCAAACTACGGTAGCATAGGTTATATTGAAATTATAATTTTTTAAGTAATTTAGTTTTTGAGATGTTTTGAGACGAGTAGAGCTGAGTATTTAGTTGAGATGAGCAGAGTTGAGCTGAGGATAGACCTGGTTTATTTAGCGTTACATGAAATTCGAATTTTGGGTTAGAGGAAGATTCGACTTCCTTTTATAGGTGTAGTGTATCTTTAGGACTACATGTATCCCATCGAATTTATTTGTATTACGCTATTTAACAATAGGGCTGTCAGATGAACTGCAAATCCAACCATCAACCTCTACTTCGGTAGAGGTTTTTTTGTGTGCTATATACCAACCGTGGTGAGGAAGTAACGAAGAGAAAATTTGGAGCTGGAGAAGCGGAAGCGTTCGCCTTTATCCTCGGATTTCATCCGCTAATCGCGGCATAAATTCAAGAAATCTGAGGATAACAGCGATCGAAAGCCCAAATATTTCTCGTAGTTACGTTCATCTCACCACAAAAACAAACTAATTGATGAAAAGGAAGTGAAAGACATGGCAACCCCGCGACTGGAACAAACCATTGCCTTAGCTAAAGAGTATAATTTGATTCCCATCGTCCGTACATTGCTCGCCGATATGGAAACCCCGATTCGGATTTTCCGTCGAATCGCTCAAAGAGACAGAGCATTTTTGCTTGAAAGTGTAGAAGGTGGCATTCAGTGGGCACGGTATTCGTTCATCGGTACCGATCCATTTATGATGGTGTCGGCTAAGAAGGGCGAGGTTGTCATGGAGCGTGAAGGTAAACAACAGAGTTTACCAGGTAAGCCTGTTGAAGCGCTCAAAGCGATCCTGCGGAGTTATCGTAGCCCTAAACTGGCTGAACTACCACCATTTACTGGAGGCGCGATTGGTTTCTTCGGATACGATCTTCTGCAATATTATGAGAAACTACCAGCTCATCAAGTGGATGATATGAATTTAAAGGATATTCAGTTCATGTTTTGTGATCAAGTGATTGTATTTGACCATGTGAAGCAACACTTGTTGCTCGTGGCGAATGTTCATGTCAAAGAAGGGGACCGTGACGAGGATATCGCTAGATCATATGAACTGGCGGAGCAAAAGTTGGATGAAATTGCTGATCTTTTGCAACAGGAAGGACCGAGTGAGAGTTTTAACCGCCGCCCACTTCCAGCTGATGTAGAACTTGGGGATGTCCGCTCCAATTTGACCAAAGAACAGTTCATCGCCAACGTGGAGAAGGGTAAGGAATATATCGCTGCTGGTGACATATTTCAGGTGGTATTGTCCCAACGATTCCATATTGAGACCGAAGTAGATCCTCTGCATGTGTATCGTGTTCTTCGCACGATGAACCCATCACCCTATATGTATTATCTCAAACTGGATGATGAGATCATCGTTGGAACATCACCAGAAGCGTTAGTGAAGGTTGAAGGCGAACGAGTGGAGACACGCCCGATTGCCGGAACCCGTCCACGCGGGGCAACAGAGCAAGAAGATCAGCAATTGGAAGTAGACTTGCTGAAGGACGAGAAGGAGCGCGCGGAACATTTGATGCTCGTTGATCTAGGTCGAAATGATATAGGCCGAGTATCAGAGTTTGGCAGTGTGAAATGCGAGTCATACATGGAAATTGAGCGTTACTCGCATGTCATGCATATGGTTTCTAAGGTCTCCGGCAAGCTTCGGGATGATAAGGATTTCTTTGATGCTTTTCTATCTTGTCTCCCGGCTGGTACCGTATCTGGTGCACCGAAACTACGAGCTATGGAGATTATTGCAGAACTAGAACGTGAAGCGCGTGGTACCTATGCGGGTGCTATTGGTTATCTTGGTTTCTCCGGTAATATGGACTCTTGCATTACGATTCGAACTATCGTCTTTAAGCAAGGTAAGGCATATGTGCAAGCCGGAGGCGGTATTGTTTGGGATTCTATCCCAGAGAATGAGTACGAGGAATCATGTAACAAAGCAAAAGCACTATTAAAAGCAATCCGAACGGCGGAATTTATGTTCCCAACAAAAACCCATAGTGATTCCGTCCTTAATCAGGATTACTTGTATGAATATAGTTCAGAAAGCCGATGAGATCGAAAAATATTTCAGGGCACAAATTTCAGCGAAATGCTGTGAGATAAGAAGGGAGTAAACGATGATGAATTTAGTACATCCGGTACAAAATGGTCTTAGTCGATTAATATTGGGTGAGAACTTAGGGCGTGAAGAGGCACGTAACATTATGGGATCCATTATGAATGGAGAGTCAACTTCGGCACAAATTGGGGGATTACTTGCTGCACTACGTATTAAAGGTGAGACGGTGGATGAGATTACCGGATTTGCTGAAGCGATGCGCTCCCATTCAAGTCGTTTGCATACAGATACCAGACAATTACTCGACACATGTGGAACAGGTGGATCTGGTATTCATAAGTTTAATATCTCCACTACATCTGCTATCGTCGCAGCTTCGGTGTCTGTACGGGTAGCTAAGCACGGGAATCGTTCTGCTTCAGGCCGAGCTGGAAGTGCAGATGTACTTGAAGCGCTTGGTGTAAATATTCATCTGAATGCCGAACAAGCGGAACGCTGCCTGAATGATATCGGTATCTGCTTCTTATTTGCACAGCTGTATCATCCTTCGATGAAGTATGCGGCAGCCCCACGTAAGGAACTTGGAATACGTACAGTATTTAATATGCTTGGACCACTGACTAATCCGGCAGGTGCTGACCGTCAGGTGCTCGGTATCTATGATCGTAACAAAACAGAGACGATCGCCGAGGTGTTACGTGAGTTAGGATCCAAACGAGCACTTGTTGTAACAAGTCAAGAAGGGCTAGATGAGATAAGTATCTCTTCGCCAACACGTGTATCTGAGTTGAAAAATGGAGAGGTAGTTACTTACGATCTACACCCTAGTGATCTTGGACTTGGCACATATCAATTAGCTGATATGATTGGTGGAGATCCGGTAACAAACGCAGACATTATAAGACGTGTACTGCAAGGCCAAAAGGGTGCATATCGAGATGTAGTACTCGCAAATGCTGGAGCTTGCATCTATGTAGCAGGGATCGCCAAAGACATTCGTGAAGGGGTAGCAATTGCTGCAGAATCAATCGATTCTGGCAATGCACTTAGCAAGTTAGAACAGCTCATTCAAACAACGGGGGACATCAGTTATGTATCTTGATCGCATTGTTGAGACAAAGAAACAAGAAGTTGAGTTGTTAGCAGCAACTTTTTCGATAGCGCAAGCTGAGCAAAGAGTTGCGGAGCTTCCGCCGACTCGTGGATTTCATAAAGCGCTCACTGTAGGTCGCAAGCGTGAGCTTGGCCTCATTGCCGAAGTGAAGAAGGCTTCGCCATCAAAAGGCTTAATCAGAGCAGACTTTGATCCAGTGAAGCTTGCTATAGGATATGAGGAGGCAGGTACGGATTGCATTTCCGTGCTAACGGATGAGATCTATTTTCAGGGCAGTGGTTCTTATTTGACGGCCATTCGTGAAGCTGTTAGCGTGCCACTACTACGAAAGGATTTTATAATTGATGAGCGTCAGATTTATGAGGCACGGTTGCTTGGAGGAGATGCCGTACTGCTCATCGCAGCGATACTGAGTGACTCGCAGCTTAGTAATTATATAAAGATTGCTGATTCACTTGGACTTGACTCACTGCTAGAAGTTCATGATCGCGAGGAGCTAGAGAGAGTACTTAGCATAGGAACGGCGCAAATGATCGGGATCAACAATCGTAATTTACGGACCTTCGAGACTTCACTTGAGACAACGGCTGCTCTGGCAGAGCTTGTGCCATCGAGTATCACACTGATCAGTGAAAGTGGGATCGTAACGCGCGAGGATGTGGAGTATCTTGCAGCAAATGGAGCAAAGGGGCTGCTCATCGGCGAGATATTTATGCGTAAGGAGCAGGTAGATCAGGCAGTTTATGAGTTAATGGGACATCCTAAAGTGGCCGTATCAAAGAATGCTTCTAGTGGAGGGAGCTACACAAATGAGTGATGTTGCCGTAAAAATTTGTGGACTTCAGTCCGTTGAAGTGCTAAAATCTATGATAAACTTACCTCTCGATTATGTTGGATTTGTGTTTGCTAGGAGCAAGCGTCAAGTAACTAGCTCCCAGGCTGCTGAGCTGTTATCTGTTCTGAATGAATGGACATTAGACAGCAATCCACAGAGCGTTGGTGTGTTCGTAAATCCAACCTTAGAGGAACTCCAAAGTCTGCTTGCTGAGGTTCCACTCAATGTACTTCAATTACATGGATCGGAGAGTCCAGAATTTTGCCGTGAAGCAAGGGAACTTTTTGGCCTCAAAATATATAAGGCATTCTCTGTTCGAGATGACGAATCAATTCGAGTAGAAGAGCTACTTGAGCGATATAATGGAGTGTTGGATGGCTTGTTGCTTGATACTTATGATCCCCATTATGGTGGTGGTTCGGGTATAACATTCCCCTGGTATTTAGCGACACCTTACCAAACGTGGGCCAAGAATCAAGGCATTCCATGTTTAGTGGCCGGAGGTCTTCATGCCGGTAATGTAAGTGAATTAATTGATACTATAGCACCTGACGGTGTTGATGTTTCTAGCGGAGTAGAGAGCGATGGAGTCAAGGATATAACGAAAATAACAGCATTTGTAGAGAGGGTGAAAGGGTTATGACGCAAGTACCTGATGAACACGGTCGTTTCGGCCCTTTTGGCGGACGGTATGTACCAGAAACATTGATGAATGCACTCATTGAACTGGAGAAATCTTACCGACATTTTCAAGATGATGCAGAATTCCAAGCAGAGATTAGTTATTTGTTGAAGCAATATAGCGGGCGGGAAACGCCGTTGTATTATGCTGAACGTTTAACGGAGCACTTGGGCGGTGCAAAAATATATTTAAAACGTGAAGACTTGAATCATACGGGAGCGCACAAAATCAATAACGCGATTGGTCAAGGAATTCTGGCTAAGCGAATGGGCAAGAACAAAGTAATCGCGGAGACAGGGGCCGGTCAACACGGTGTTGCTACGGCAACAGTAGCTGCTTTACTTGGACTTGAGTGCAAAGTATTTATGGGTGAAGAAGATACGAAACGCCAGCAATTGAATGTGTTCCGGATGAAATTGCTCGGTGCGGAAGTAGTTCCTGTCATGTCCGGTACTCGGACCTTGAAGGACGCCTGCAATGAGGCACTTCGTTATTGGGTCAGCAACGTACAGGATACTTTTTATATTCTTGGCTCGGCTACTGGTCCTCATCCATATCCGATGATGGTCCGTAACTTTCAACGTGTAATTGGCGATGAGACACGTCGTCAAATATTAGAAGCTGAAGGAAGACTTCCCAATATGCTGGTAGCAGCTGTTGGTGGAGGAAGCAATGCTATCGGGATGTTTTATCCTTTCGTGGAGGACACCGATGTTCAAATGGTTGGTGTAGAAGCGGCAGGCAGAGGGGTAGATACAGAGTTTCATGCGGCAACAATGACGAAAGGGACTAAAGGGGTGTTCCAAGGTTCACTTAGTTATCTCCTACAAGACGCCCATGGTCAAGTCATGCCAGCACATTCTATTTCAGCGGGACTGGATTATCCAGGAATCGGACCGGAACATTCTTACTTAAAAGATATAGAACGCGCTAAATATTATCCAATTACGGATAAAGAGGCGTTGGATGCACTTCAACTGCTCAGTCGGACGGAAGGGATTATCCCTGCACTGGAATCTGCACATGCTGTAGCTCAAGTAGTTAAATTAGCTCCACATATGAATCGTGATGAACTTATAGTCATTTGCCTATCAGGGCGTGGAGATAAAGATGTGGATTCGATTATGGCTTATACAGAGGGTGGGGATATACTATGAGCGTGATAACCTCGAACTTGTTGGATGAAACGTTTGTACGTCTTCAAGAAGCAGGGAGAACGGCATTCATTCCATTTATTACAGTAGGTGATCCCGATCCCGACACGACGGTAGATATTATCGTAGCTTTGGAACAAGCAGGCGCTGATATTGTTGAATTGGGTGTACCATACTCAGATCCACTTGCCGATGGTCCAGTGATTCAGCGGGCTTCAGAACGTGCTCTGGTTCGTAAGATTACAATAGAGACCTGCTTCAAGGTTGCAGGTGAGGCCCGAGCCCGTGGTGTAAATATGCCATTTGTATTATTCACTTATTATAATCCTGTCCTACAGATGGGATTAGAACAGTTTTTCTCCTCCATGCAGCAAGCAGGTATTAGTGGTCTAATTATTCCTGATCTGCCAGTGGAGGAATCAGGAGAAGTACTTGCGCTAGCTGATGCAACAGGTGTCAGACTTGTTCCGTTGGTTGCCCCAACATCTGAAGATCGTATTGCTGTCATATTATCCAAAGCTCGTGGATTTATATATTGTGTATCCTCGCTGGGAGTCACGGGAGAGAGAGCTACTTTCCATGAAGGGCTTGAGTCATTTATCAAGTCCGTCAAAGAACTTAGTGATTTGCCCGTTGCGATTGGCTTTGGTATATCAAGTGCTGAACAGGTTAGGGAGTTCTCAAAAATTTGTGATGGCGTTGTTGTCGGGAGCGCGATTGTACGTAAAATAGAAGAAAGTATTCCTTTGCTGCAAAATGAGCACACCAAAGAAGAAGGCTTGTTGCAAATTCACGATTTTGTGAGATTATTAAAATCATAAATTAATGAAGAGATAGAGGAGGAATCATGATGTTGGCTAAACCCCAAATCGTAAATCTTCCGGTATACCAACCCGGTAAACCGATTGAAGAAGTGAAGAGAGAGCTTGGTTTGGATGAGGTTATTAAGCTTGCTTCTAATGAGAACCCTTATGGTTGTTCACCCCAAGTACGCGCAGCTATTGAAGCGGAATTTGCACAAATCAGTCTTTATCCAGACGGTAGTGCCGCTGAACTGACTGAGGTATTAGCAGGTCATCTTGGAGTGAACCGAGACCAAATTATTTTTGGATGTGGATCGGATGAGATTATTGCTCTGATTACTCGGGCTTTCTTCGTTCCCGGGGATGAGACGATCATGGCATATCAGACGTTCTCTGTGTATAAGTCTAATGCTGATATTGAGGGCGCTATTAGTATCGAAGTTCCGTTACGTGATGGAACTCATGATTTAGATGCAATGCGAAGTGAAATTACCGATAAAACGAAGATTATATGGATATGTAATCCTAATAATCCTACAGGTACCATTGTTTCTGATAACGCTTTGACCACTTTCCTAGATTCCGTACCAGAAGGTGTCCTGGTAGTTCTGGATGAAGCCTATGCTGAGTTTGTAACAGACGATACTTATACTGATGGAATTAGTCTCTTGAGTAAATACCCCAATGTGATCGTTCTACGGACGTTCTCCAAAATATATGGTCTTGCTTCCCTCCGAATTGGATACGGTGTAGGACAACCGGAAATTATCCAGTTGATCAACCGGGTACGTGAACCATTTAATACAACGAGAATTGCACAAGCTGCAGGGAAGGCTGCCATCGCTGATGGAGAGTTTATCGCGGATTGTCGGGCAAAAAATCGTAATGGTATTGAATATTTATATGAGCAATTTGATCAATTGGGCCTTTCGTATTTCCCAGCACACGGTAACTTTATCTTGGTGGATGTACAGACATCGGCAACGAATTTGTTTCAGGAGCTATTACAGCTTGGTATCATTGTCCGTGCAGGCTTTTCGAAGTACCCTAATTACATTAGAGTCTCTGTTGGTACCGCTGATCAGAACGCAAAGTTCATTGCAGCATTGAAACAAGTGCTAAATAAGAAAGAAGCACATGTATAACTAAGTAAAGAATGAGTGAGGGAATATGACAACAAAAGTCGCAATATTTGGAGTAGGATTGATCGGTGGTTCATTGGCACTATGTCTGAAGGGAAAGCCTGGCATTACGGTAATCGGACATAGCCATAGACCTGAATCCATGACAAGAATTATGGAGCGCGGCGTCGTAGATGCCGCGACTCTTTCTATGGAAGAAGCGGCATGTGATGCCGATTTTATTTTTTTATGTGTACCTGTGGGTAATCTAGAGTCTTACCTAAAGCAGTTAACTCAGCTTCCGTTGAAGCAAGGATGTATTATTACAGATGTAGGTAGTACAAAGGCAGCAGTGGCTTCCTGTGCTCAAGGTTTCTCCCATCCCGGTGTCCATTTCATCGGCGGCCATCCAATGGCTGGTTCAGAGCGTTCTGGCGTAGATGCTGCTACTTCATTGTTATTTGAGAATGCCTTCTACGTATTAACACCGTCTCCAGAAGTACCTGAAGAGGCTTATGTTCGGTTGGAGCAACTACTGACGTATACAAGAGCACAAATCGTCAGAGTCGAGCCGATGCTTCACGACGAAATCGTTGGCGCTATTAGCCATTTACCACATATTATCGCGGTAGCCTTAGTTAATCAGGTTCGCGATTACAACGAGAACAATGAACTTTACCGTATGTTAGCTGCGGGGGGGTTCCGGGATATTACTCGTATCGCCTCAAGTGATCCCATCATTTGGCGGGATATTCTTCTTAGTAACCGTGATGTGTTGTTATCATTACTGCGAGATTGGAATCAGGAAGTTGGCGGATTTATCTCTATGCTAGAAGGAATGGATGGTCCTGGAATCGAAAAGGCGTTTGAAAAAGCAAATCTGTTCCGCAGTGAACTTCCTGAACGACGTAAGGGTGCTATAACATCGCTCTTTGATATTTATATTGATGTTCCTGACCATCCTGGTATTATCGGCCAAATTGCAACCGAACTGGGTGTTCGTAAGATTAACCTAAGTAACATTCAGATCATTGAGAGCCGGGAAGATGTACCTGGTGTTATGCGTCTATCCTTCAGAAATGAAGGCGAGATGGAGAGGGCCAAAGAGCATCTTCAGACTCTTGGATATACGGTTCATATGTAAATAGATACAAGGCCAGAAATGGCCTTGTATCAAGGAATGTAAGCGCTAATAAAAATGTGTTGACAGAATGAAAACGTATACAATATAATAGAACTACAGTATGGTTTCTCTCCACTCCTATCCAATAATTACCGCTCTAAATAAGCGGTGACCACTTCGCGAAGAAGTGGTCTTTTTTTTGTCCTATTTTCGAATAGAAGCTAATCCTTGTAATCGAATCCGATAAAGCTCTTCTGCGGAGAATAATCCAGCTTTATATAAAGTCATATAATCATCGCTTACACTTTGATTGAAAATTTAACAGGTGCGAATTAGCTTTTGAAAATGTAGAGATATAAGTTAAACTAAAGAACAGTGATATTACGTGTCAGGAATATATAGTTTGTTAGGAGTTGGACCAGGTGAAAAATTTATTAATTGCAGACGATGATCCACATATTCGTACCTTATTAAGACATGTATTAACGAATGAAGGTTATTTTGTCCTGGAAGCGAAGGATGGTAAAGAAGCTATAGATAAAATGAAAGAGACCACGGTTGATCTGGCCATTCTTGATGTGATGATGCCACATATCGATGGCTTGGAGCTCTGCCAATATATTCGCGAAAATTACGATATTCCGATTATTTTACTGACGGCACGGCAGCAACTAAGTGATAAGGAACAAGGGTATTTGCGTGGAACAGATGACTACTTAACCAAACCTTTTGAACCTGATGAGTTGTTATTCAGGATTCGAGCTTTATTTCGCCGATATTCCGTCGCTTTTGAAGACAAAATCAGGTTGAAAGAGCTTGTGATCGATCGTAAAAATTATGAAGTTACAGACGGTAAAGATATTCTATTACTCCCTGCCAAAGAGTTCGAATTACTGGCTCAATTAGCTCAGTTTCCTGGTCGGTTATTTTCAAGAAGTGAATTGATTGAGCTGGTGTGGGGATTTGATTATGAAGGTGATGAACGTACGGTGGATGTACACATCAAAAGATTGCGGGGAAGATTCGCAGATTACGAGGACAGCTTCATTATTCGTACCGTTAGAGGTGTTGGATACAAAATGGAGCTGGTGAATACATGAAGTCGTTATATGCACGGATGTGTATTCTTTTTTGCTCCATGATCGTGGTGAGCTTTCTGCTCGGATTTTTGTTATCGAATGGCTATTATCATGTAAAGATCAAACCTCAAAATGATGATAAATTAACGCAAATGGCCTTAAATCTTCAGAAATTCAGTGAAGAGCATCCTAATTCTATCGATGAATATCTCAGTAATGCTGCTTCGTTAGGATATCGAATATATTTAACCGATAATAAGGGGGACGAGCGCTTTTTCGGTAATCCCTTTAAAAGCTATAATTTGAAACAAGAGCAATTACAGCATGTATTGGACGGAAATATATTTCATGGCGTTGCTGAGTATAAAGCGAATTTGTTTATTACAGGTTTTTTTGATAGTGAAATAGAAAATGCGATAGGTGTACCTGTTCAGATCGATAATAGAACTTATGCCATGTTTATGCGTCCTGATGCGAATGTACAGTTTGGTGAACTCAGGGTGTTCTTCGCGCTTTTGTTAGGAGCGGCAGTATTATTCAGTTTGCTCTTCTTGATGATTAGCACACTTCATATCGTTAGACCGATTACACGTCTTACTAAAGCTACCCAAGATATTGCCAAGGGGAAGTATAACCTGAAAGTGCAAACACGCAGACGTGATGAGATAGGGCAATTAGCGGAACACTTTACAATTATGAGTCAAGAACTAGAGCGGACTGAAAGGGCGAGACAGGAGTTTGTTGCTAACGTGTCGCATGAAATTGAATCTCCACTCACCTCAATTCAGGGTTTTGCTACAACCCTAAAGGATCATTCTATAGCACAGGACCAAAGGGTCCATTACCTTTCGATCATAGAGGAGGAGAGCAGACGTTTATCGTTACTCAGCAAACAATTACTCACTTTATCGACATTGGATTATGATTCTAATGCATTGCATGTGAAGAGATTTAATTTACGTACGCAGATTCGTCAAGTCGCTCAAATTATGGAGTGGAAGCTTACGGATAAAGAATTATTTCTGAAATTAAGTGTGCCAGATATATATCTTTATGCGGATGAAGATTTAGTACATCAGGTATGGATGAATCTTATAACGAATGCAATCAAACATACACCAGCAGGCGGTAAGGTAACGATTTCAGCAGAGGTTCAAGGGGAGCAATGCATCATTTCCGTATCTGATACAGGTGAGGGCATTGCAGAAGAGGACTTGCCGAACATTTTTGATCGATTCTATAAAGCGGATCGGGTGCGCACCCGTGAAACTAACGGTACAGGGCTTGGGTTATCCATTGTGCAAAAAATTGTTAAAGTTCATAAAGGGAGTATTCAAGTCACAAGCAAGGTAGGGGAAGGGACCATCTTTAAGGTCATTTTACCTTATAAAAGGTAATTCAAAAGTCATCGTAATTTGTAATTTGTAAATTGTAATTTGTTATTCATATTCCGTTCATCATTCCCTCCTAAACTAATGACATAGAGATAAGGAGGGAAATTGAATGTTCTTAGCATTAAGAGAAATGCGCCACTCGAAGGTTAGATACATTTTTATTGTAGTTATTATGTTATTAGTCTCTTTTCTTGTTCTGTTCGTAACCGGACTTGCGAAGGGGTTAGCAGACGCTAATATTTCAGCTATCCAAAGCATGCCAAATAATCATTTCGTATTACAGGGGGATGCGGAGCAAAAGTTCAGACGTTCTCAACTGGGCGAAGATGATTTGAATAAGGTCCGTTCGTTGGTGGGAGAAGAGAAGGCGACACCTATTGCCATGCAAATGAGTACCATCACAGTTGATGACCTTGATTCGAAAAGTGATGTTACTTTCTTTGCAGTAGATATGGCGGGGGCACTTTCACCGAAAGTTGTGGAAGGGGAAAAAGTCACTAATGAAGAAAATGGCAATGTCGTTGTAGATTCTACGTTGGTCGAGTCGGGCTTGAAAATTGGCAGTACCATTAAGGATCAAATGACAGGTATGACATTGACCGTTACAGGCTTTGTTGACAATCAGTCTTATAGTCATACTCCGGTTGTATATATGAATATTCATGACTGGCAGGCGATGAAGGCGAAGATGTCTATGGACCCTGAGGTACTTAAATCTTCATTATTCAATGCGATCGCTTTAAATGTTACATCTGATCAAGTAACGCAGCTATCTGATGAACTTAGCTCAATGGAAGTGGTTACCCAGAAGCAAGCTATTTCAAATATTCCGGGATACGCAGAAGAGCAAAAATCACTCTTGATGATGATTGCCTTCCTCTATGTGATCGGTGCTTTGGTACTTGCGGTCTTCTTCTATGTTATAACGATTCAAAAGACAAGTCAGTTTGGTATTCTAAAAGCGATGGGAACCAAGACGGCATACTTGGCAAGAAGTGTTGTTGGACAAGTACTTATTTTATCCATTATAAGTTTAAGTTTAAGTCTATTGTTGACTTGGGGTGTTAATTCAGTCCTTCCTGAGTCCATGCCATTCCAGATGAATCTATCTACAGCTTTATCTACAAGTGGTCTATTTGTGGGTATGTCTTTATTAGGATCACTGATATCAGTAACTCAGGTTGCTAAAGTAGATGCATTAGAAGCTATTGGGAGGGTTGGAGCATGAGTGCAAAACTAATCATGAATCAAGTCACAAAGACTTTTGGTGATGGGGATTTAAACGTCTCTATCCTTAATCAACTAAATCTTGAGGTTAATGAAGGAGAATTTATCGCGGTTCTTGGTCCATCCGGATCGGGTAAAAGTACATTCCTATCAACCGCAGGGGCGTTGCTGAGTCCAACAAGCGGAGAGATTGTTCTAGACGGAGAATCACTGACGGGAAAGAGTAAACAGGAACTTACATCGATCCGCTTGCACAAAATTGGATTTATGTTTCAAAGTGCCAATTTACTTCCGTATTTAAAAGTGCAGGAACAACTGTTATACGTTGCTAGTCTAACGGGGATGCACGCCAAGGAAGCGAAAGATCGGGCGGCTCAGTTGCTGAAACGGCTGGATATATGGGACCGTCGCAATTATTATCCTGAGAAGTTATCTGGTGGGGAGAAACAACGTGTGGCGATCGCACGGGCATGGATGAACAATCCAGCGATTCTACTCGCCGATGAGCCAACAGCAAGTTTGGATTTTAAGCGGGGTAGACAAGTGGTGCAAATGATAGCTGATGAAGTGAAGGCAGAAGGTAAATCTGCTGTCATGGTCACACATGACGAACGAATGTTGGAGTGGTGTGATCGTGTGTTACACTTGAAGGATGGCGTGTTAGTATAAAAGTTTGATCAAGGGTATTCCTTAAGTCATGTAAATGGCTTAGGGGATACCCTTTTACTTTTGCGCAAGGTTGACAAGTCTTATTTGATCAAGATTTTTACGTGGCAGGACCTGCATCGTACTTGCTTTAACTCTTGCCCGTTCACGTATCATGATGAGCTGTTCCTTTAATGTAGGAATACTGTTACTAAGAATGACTGATATTTCGATAAGTGGAAGCTTCAATCCATACCATAGAAATTCCAGTGCTTTTTCGTCCAACGTTGGAGTATCAGGAGAAAGAAGCTGTCTATCTACATCTACCACCCGTTCAGTGCATTGACGAATACAGCTTTGATAAGCATGTAATGAAAATGTTTTAGGATCCCAATTATCTTGAGCAAAAGGTTCACAGAGCTCCAGGAAGGTATTTGTAGTTACTTGTTCTGCAGCTGTGTTGTCCTCCAACAACAAATAACTAAGGGCGTATAGAGAATCTGCGTACATTTTTACGTAATGGACATATTTCCTATTGTTGAATGGGTGTTTGTTAATCAAATGAGTAGTCATCATCTTATATTCCTTTCCAAAATAACAGGTTGATTGTTAACTTATAGCAACGAGAAGTATGCTCGTTCATTTGGAGTAACAAAAAAACCGCAGACAGAGGAGGACCTCTGCTGCAGTTTGCGGATTCAGGTACAAATAAGCCTGGCGCAAATGCGTGGCAAATCAAGGGTCTCTCTCTATGGCTTACGAGGTTAGCTGTCGGATTCGGGCCGTGAGAGTCGCCCTACCTCATGAGAACTAATCATTCTCCGTCGGATTCACCCCAAGTAGGCCAGCTCGGCCTGATGGTTCCCCCGTTTCCCGCGGTTGCAGGAATTCAGCGTGTGTTTCATCAGAATGATACTATTTCTTGATTCCCTTGTAAAAAACAAAAGATATCTTATTGGCCGTAGTTAAGCCAAATTCGGTCAGCAACAGAAGAAAAAGTGACTAAAAGCACATTTGTGGCCTTATACAAGGCTTCTATCTTCCTCAAGCTCGGTTTCTTGATTTCTTTACTTCTGATATGCAGATAGCTAATTTTTCACTCCTGAAAAGTAGTAATCACAATAATTGAGGTTTATTCGATAAATGCCTTAGAACTGTGAAAACAAGAGATATAAAGAGATTAGATAGTAAGTAAGCGTTATCCAATATGTATTTGGTTTCGATTTTGCTTTTTTTTGCCAAGGAACGCATTTTACAAGAAATCTGCTTAGAGAGTATGATTACACCTGTTTCCATAACATAACTGAATATTTGATCCGCTTAATTTCCGTTAAGGAAAGCGGGGGAACCAACAATTGACTACCGATGTGAGAGTCGGAAGTCAGTTATGGGGTGAATCCTGTAGAATGTGAGGCAATTTGCATTTATACAGGTAGGGCAACTCTCACTGCCCGAATCCGACAGCTAACCTCGTAAGCGTATGGAGAGAGGATGAGTGCAATGTGACCCCATGTAGAGTCACAGAGGATTTCCTCTGTGGCTCTTTACTGTACCTTTTTATGAAAAATGGATGTAAAGGTAACGTCTAATGACGCGATGCAGCTATATTCAGACTGTGTCCGAAAATGACGATGGTCACAAGATCGTTCGGAGATTTTCGTTGCCTCCTTATGTACTTGAGAAGGGGAAAAGATAGATATGGCGGATCAAAATGAATATGTACTTGTGTGGGCACCAACAAAAGCAGGAGAACTTTTCATTAAATTATTGAAATTCAAAGGGATTAAGGTTGCGGGGTTAACTAACAATCAGGCAGGAAAAAATCGGCTAGAAGAATTGGGCATTGAGCGTTTTGTATTGGTGGATACAAATCATCAGAACACTTGGATTCAACCATCTTTTCCGGTGGGCAAAGTGTATTTGTTCGAAAGTAGCCTAACATTATGTTGCCGATATATTCAAATGTGTCGTACTTGGACGAGAAAACCGATTTTTGTTATTACAACATCTTTAAATCCAAGATTAGTCTATAAAGGGCTCGGGGCGAAATATGTCATATATTCACACAGCGGGGATGTGTCTTTTTTGGCAGACAAATCCGCACAGCTAGACAATTGAAAGGACTGAAAAGACCATGATGGATCTGTATATGGTGGCTGCATTAGTCGTGATTTATGGTTTGTTCTATGGATTTATGCACTGGTGCGAAGGTGTAGTTCAGGATAGGGAGGAATGATTTGTGATTCTGATCATAGCTGTTACCGTTCTATTGTTCATGTATCTAGTATATGCCCTGATCTATCCGGAGAAATTTTAATTTCATATCGCATTATTCTAGTAAAAGCATAAAAATTTAGGCAATTTAGGCCTAATTTAAGGAGGGTCAGTCATTCATGGGCATTTTGCAAATTGTAGCTGTTATCGTAATCCTAATGCTGCTGGTTAAACCAATGGGTACTTATTTATATCATGTGTTCTCCAATGAACCGAATCGTACGGACAAAGGGTTTGCTCGAATTGAAAAAGGCATTTATGCCTTGATTGGCTTAAAAAAACGGGACCGAATGTCCTGGAAGAAATATGCGATAAGCTTTATTTTGACGAATATCGTTCTAGTGGCTTTCAGTTATATATTCCTTAGATTACAGCGGGGGCTCCCGCTTAACCCTAACGGAATTGGGGATATGGAGCAGACACTTAGCTTTAATACGGTAATCAGCTTTATGACTAATACGAATCTGCAGCATTATAGCGGGGAAACAGGGCTTTCCTATTTCTCGCAAATGGCAGTTATTACGATGATGATGTTCACCTCGGCGGCTAGCGGATTTGCGGTTGCAGTCGCTTTTGTTAGAGGGATTACCGGTCAAAAGTCGGTGGGTAACTTCTTCGAGGATTTCGTTAAAGCACATATCCGTGTGTTCATTCCATTAGCGTTGCTAGTTACTCTAACACTGGTTGCATTACATGTACCACAGACACTGAAGTCGACGCTCGAGGTCACTACGCTCGAGGGGCAAACCCAGCAAATTGCCATCGGCCCTGTTGCTTCACTGGAATCCATTAAGCATTTGGGTACGAACGGTGGAGGTTTCTTTGGTGCTAATTCGTCGCATCCATTTGAGAATCCGAACCCGCTCACTAACGTGTTGGAAATGTTATCGATGTGGGTGCTACCAGCATCCCTCCCATATATGTTTGGTCTGTTCGCTAAGAACAAACGTCAAGGTTGGGTAATTTTCTCCGCCATGATGACGTTGTTTGTCCTGTTTCTCTCATTGAACTACTATGCTGAAAGCCATGGGAATCCGGCGATCAATGCCATGGGGATCAATGCTTCACAGGGGAGTATGGAAGGTAAGGAGGTCCGTTTTGGCATACCACAATCCTCACTGTTCACCACGGTAACAACGGCAGCTACCACGGGGAGTGTAAATAACATGCATGATACCCAGACTCCATTAGGCGGAATTACCCCGCTAGCGTTGATGATGCTAAACAATGTATTTGGAGGTAAGGGTGTTGGGTTAATCAATATGCTGATGTATGCCATCTTGGGCGTATTCCTCTGTGGTCTAATGGTTGGTCGGACACCCGAATTTCTTGGTCGAAAGATTGAGGCGAGGGAGATGAAGCTGATTGCGATCGCGATCTTGGTACACCCTCTAATTATTCTCGTACCAACGGCTGGAGCCTTCCTGACCGATCTCGGCAAAGGTGCGATTACGAATCCCGGCTTTCATGGGTTATCGCAGGTATTGTACGAATATGTGTCTTCCGCGGCTAATAACGGCTCGGGATTTGAAGGACTTGCTGACAATACATCCTTCTGGAATATTACGACAGGGATCGTCATGCTAGTAGGCCGCTATATATCGATGATCGCTATGATGGCGGTAGCTGGTTCACTGCTTCGCAAGAAGCCGGTTCCAGAGACAATGGGTACCTTCCGTACAGATAATCGCCTTTTTACCGGCATTCTGATCGTTACGGTGCTGATTATCGGTGCGCTGACCTTTTTGCCGGTCATTGTGCTCGGTCCAATTGCAGAATATTTGACCTTACGGTAGGAAGAGGGAGAACAAAATGAGTACTTTAAAAAGAAAAAAGCTGCTGACCGGACCCATACTCCTAAGCGCTGTTAAGGATAGTTTTATTAAGCTTAATCCGGTAACTCTGATGAAGAATCCAGTGATGTTCGTCGTTGAGATCGGGACAATTATTGTTTTGCTCATGGTGTTGGCACCGGGATACTTTAACGCCGAAAAATCGATGGGCTTTAATATTACCGTGTTGTTCATCCTGTTGTTCACTGTACTGTTCGCTAACTTTGCTGAAGCGTTAGCTGAAGGACGCGGGAAGGCTCAGGCCGACTCGCTCAAGAAGACGAAACAAGATATTACAGCTAATAAATTGGTGGGAACGGTACTGAAGACTGTATCTTCCTCCGAGCTCCGCAAAGGAGATTTCGTTATCGTCAGCCAAGGTGAATTAATTCCTGGTGATGGCGAGGTTATAGAAGGCTTAGCTTCCGTGGATGAATCAGCTATTACTGGTGAATCGGCGCCCGTAATTAAAGAAGCTGGTGGTGACTTTAACTCCGTCACAGGGGGTACACGGGTTGTTAGTGATGAGATTAAAGTGCGAATTACAAGCGATCCTGGTGAATCGTTTCTAGATCGGATGATCTCCTTAGTAGAAGGGGCCAAACGCCAAAAAACACCGAATGAAATCGCACTGAATACGCTCCTAATCAGTCTGACAATTATCTTTTTGATTGTAGTAGTTACCTTGCGCCCGATTGCGGACTATCTAGGTATTGAACTGGATATTCCTGTTCTGATAGCCTTATTAGTCTGCTTGATTCCAACAACGATCGGCGGACTACTCTCAGCGATTGGTATTGCAGGTATGGACCGAGTTACGCAGTTTAACGTGTTGGCCATGTCGGGGAAGGCCGTTGAGGTGGCTGGTGATATCAATACGATGATCTTAGACAAGACAGGTACGATTACATTTGGTAACCGGATGGCGAGTGAATTTGTTCCAGTAGGGAATGAAACGACAGCTGAACTTACCGCATGGGCGGCGATTAGCTCCTTGAAGGATGAGACTCCTGAAGGACGATCGGTCATTGAATTAGCTAAAAAGCTGGAATGTAGCTATGACGCTAGTCTTGGAGATGGCGGGGAATTCGTAGAGTTTAAGGCGGAGACGCGGATGAGTGGTATAGATCTGCGTGACGGTCGCTGCGTTCGTAAGGGGGCGGTAGACTCCGTGAAGAAATGGGTATTGTCTAATGGCGGACAGATACCAGATAACCTAGATAGTAACTCAGATGCCATTGCTAGGTTAGGGGGAACCCCACTTGCTGTTGCGGTAGACAACCGGATTTATGGACTCATTTATTTAAAAGATACCGTGAAGCCTGGCATGAAGGAACGTTTTGAAGAGATGCGCTCGATGGGGATCAAGACGATTATGTGTACGGGTGACAATCCGCTAACCGCAGCGACCATAGCTCGTGAAGCTGGTGTAGATGATTACATTGCTGAAAGTACTCCGGAGGACAAAATTGCAGTCATTCGTCGTGAACAAAACGAAGGGAAACTGGTCGCTATGACTGGGGACGGTACAAATGATGCTCCTGCTTTGGCGCAGGCCGATGTTGGTCTAGCGATGAACAGCGGGACAACGGCTGCCAAAGAAGCGGCGAATATGGTCGATCTAGATTCGGATCCTTCGAAAATTATTGAGGTTGTTGCTATCGGTAAGCAGTTACTTATGACACGGGGAGCTTTGACTACCTTTAGTATTGCGAATGATATTGCCAAGTATTTTGCTATTATTCCAGCGATGTTCACGCTGGCTATACCTGAGATGGAAGCCTTAAATGTGATGGGACTTGGATCTCCGAGCTCGGCGATTCTTTCGGCGTTGATTTTTAATGCCATTATTATCCCATTGCTAATCCCTCTTGCAATGAAAGGTGTTTCGTATAAAGCAATGAGTTCTACTAAGCTGCTCAGCCGAAATATTTTGATCTACGGACTCGGTGGAGTCATTGTTCCTTTCGTGGGCATCAAGCTCATTGATATGATTGTCAGTGTATGGATATAACGGTGTATTGACTAACTATAGAAAGAGTGAGAGTATCATGGCGAACTCCATTAAGACGGCTGAAGAACAGCAGTCCCTATCTAAAGGTTTATATTTTTTTACAATCGTGCGGCTTTGTATCGTATTCATCGTAATCTGTGGAATGATCTACCCATTAACATCTACGGCGATTGCTCAAGTTATTATGCCATCTCAAGCGAATGGTAGCTTGCTGAAGAATGATGCTGGTGTCGTTGTGGGGTCAGAATTGATCGGGCAAAACTTTAGTGATCCGGCGTTGTTCCATGGTCGGGTATCCAGTATTGAGTATAAAGCGGAGGCTTCGGGATCCAATAACTATGGACCATCTAATCTCGATATGTTGCAGCGTACGAAGGATTTCATTACTCAGTGGCAAGTTGATAATCCGGATGTGCCGTTGAACGAATTGCCAATCGATTTGGTAACCAATTCGGGCTCCGGGCTTGATCCACATATCTCTCCTGACTCGGCGATTGTGCAGATTCCACGAATCAGCAATTTGACCGGTATTCCAGCTTCGCAACTGGAGGAGTTGGTGAACCAGCACACAGAGGGCCGTGATTTAGGACTGTTCGGGGAAAAACGGGTGAATGTACTGAAGTTAAATATGGATCTACAGAAATTAGTGAAATCGTAAAATGTATCATATGTCCCTGCCTGATTTCTTGGAGTCAGGCGGGGATTAAAGCGTGTTTGGGAGTGGTACTTATTTATGGAAACGTACCGGAGAAAGACACCTGAAGAGTTGTTGCTTTCTATCTACGAGCTACACCGTGGACGCCTGAAAATCTTTATCGGTCCTGTTAGTGGGGCGGGCAAAACATACCAGATGCTACGTGAAGGCCAGAGTCTTAAAGGTCAGGGAATTGATGTGGTTATTTGTGCTGTATCCACCAATCAAAGTCCTGAGACCAGGGATCAGCTTGGTGATTTGGAACGGATTCCAAGTATACACTGGGTTAAGGACGGAATTGAAAAGAAGGATTTGGATGTAGAAGCCATCGTGAAGCGTAACCCGGAGGTTGTATTAACCGATGGATTGGCACACCGTAACCGGAACGGGGCGGAGCGCCTTGGACGGCTCGAAGATATCAATTATTTAATTAGCGCCGGAATTAGCGTGATTACGACGGTGAACGTATATGAGTTGGAAGGTGCTGCGGATTTAGCAAGACAGTGGACGGGGATGGAAGTGGAGTATTCTATTCCGACAGACGTGTTAGCCTTGGCAGATGAGTTGGTTCTGATTGACGTAACTCCCGAGAAAATACTTCAGCGCGTATCTGAGGGACATTTGGGCAAAAGGGACCATATCCCACTGTTAAATAAGGGAAATCTAAGTAAGCTACGGGAGCTGGCGCTCCGAATGGTGGCAGAGGATGTAAATTACACCCTAGAGAAGCACCGAGAGGAGCAGGGGCTGCATGGAGCAGCTGGTATCGCGGAAAAGGTGCTTGTTTCTGCGCAGTATTACTGGAACGGCTCGATACATATCCGCCGTGGACAGCAAATAGCGAAGCGGCTAAACGGTGAGTTAGCGGTAGTATCCTTTTGGAAACAAGGTCTCGCTCCCTCAAAAGATGCTGCTACATTTAAACGGTCATTATGGAAGTTGGCGGAGAAAATCGGTGCATCAATGGAGGAAATTCCTTTTCGCTCAAAACGTGAGATTCCACATTTACTTGTGCAATATGCAATGCGACATAATATTACGCGGATCGTCATGGGGCATTCGAAGCAAAGCGCATGGCAGGAAATACGAAAAGGATCGATCGCCAATTCTCTTCTGAAGCATATCCGTAACGTGGATGTGTTCTTCGTGGCAGATCGTGCGGAACAGGAGGGAGAACGTGTTCTGCCAGCGCTGAAAATCCGTAATAAACGTGAATCGGATGCTTACCATAGGCTTAGCAATCAGGAAGTCATGGACAAAATTGAAGATTTCCGTCGAGGTACTTTTAAGGTATATATTGGGGCAGCTCCTGGCGTGGGCAAAACATACAAGATGCTACGTGAAGGAAATGATCTCTTGAAAAGAGGGATCGATGTCGTCATCGGGTTGTTAGAAACCCACGGGCGTAAAGAAACGTTGGAGCAAGTGGCTAAGCTTGAATCTGTGCAAAGACTGCGTATCGATTACCGCGGAACCATTCTGGAGGAAATGGACACGGAGGCCATCATTCGGCGGAATCCTGAAGTCGTGTTAGTGGATGAACTAGCGCACACCAATATGCCGGGTAGCAAGCACAAGAAACGGTATATGGATGTTATGGAGCTGCTTGATGCGGGAATATCCGTCATTTCTACGGTGAATGTTCAGCATCTGGAGAGTTTGAATGATGCGGTAGAGCAAATTACCGGAGTTAGGGTAAGAGAGACTGTTCCCGACAGTATGCTGCAGCGGGCAGACGAAGTAGAGTTAATCGATGTGACGCCCAAAGCGCTTCAGGAGCGGATGAAAGAGGGCAAAATTTATGCGCTGGCGAAAGTTGATCAGGCACTAGATCATTTTTTCAAAATCGGGAATTTAATCGCACTAAGGGAACTGGCACTGCGAGAGATTGCTGATGATGTGGATGAGCGTTTGGAGGCTTGGGAGCGTGATGGGTCATTGCGAGGGCCTTGGAGAAGAAAGGAAGTCATTTACGTGTGTATCACGCTCGGCCAAGGTTCGGAAAGACTCATCCGTCGAGGGTTCCGAATTGCATACCGACTCAAAGCCAACTGGTATGTCACGTATGTACAAGAGATGAAGCAGCATGGGGAGCTAACGGATAAGCGTATCGCTGAATTGAAGGAACTGACGGAAAGGCTGGGAGGAATTTTTAAAACCATACCTAACGTAATCCCGAGCCGTGTAGCTTCTTTGCTACTGGAAAGATCACAGGCATTACAGAGCACCCAAATTATTATTGGGCAGTCTCAACGCTCGTGGCTACGCAAATGGTTCCGTGGTGATGTCACCAAGCAAATTTTGCGTTCAGCTAGACATGTGGATGTGCTGGTCGTTGCTGATTTCACGAGGGAAGATCAATAAATTAAGGTGGACAGAGGACCTATCTCAACTTACGAGGTAGGTCTTATTTATCAATTGGAAAATTTAGTATTGATTATCCTTCTTTTACATGATTTTATTAATAAGTACCGGATTTGTCACATAGGCTTGAGTTGGGTGTAAAACATAGAGGAGGTATAGGGATGGGGGCACGAATGATTAGGAGATTTATATGTGTTTTTATTATATTAATACTCACGCTCCCAGCTACTATCGCTTTAGGGGAGCCTGAGGTAGATAAAACGGACCAAATTCGGCTTACGTTCGTGGGTGATATTCTGCTTGATGGTTATGTTGGAGATCAAATAGCTAAATTTGGAGTCAACTATCCTTTTGAGAAAGTAGCCCC
The DNA here is from genome assembly GCF_014639155.1 of Paenibacillus segetis. NCBI lineage: Bacteria > Bacillati > Bacillota > Bacilli > Caryophanales > Paenibacillaceae > Paenibacillus > Paenibacillus segetis. Next base: position 2,571,729 of record NZ_BMFT01000001.1, on the reverse strand, counting down.
CAAATTGAAACAAGCCGATATGGCATTTGCGAATTTGGAAACACCGGTTTCGACTAAAGGTAAGCCAGTAGATAACAAAACATTTGTCTTTCGATCAAAACCTACTGCATTAGCGGGTTTAGTATATGCGGGTGTGGATGGGGTAACTGTAGCTAACAATCATATTCTCGATTATGGCAAAGATGCTATGTTGGACACCATAGTTCAGCTTAATAAATACAAAATTGGTTACACAGGGGCTGGAAAGAATATTAAAGAAGCTTTTTCACCCTATGTAAAGACGATAAAGGATAAAAAAATCGCCGTACTTGGTGTTAGTCGCGTTCTTTCAGGTCCTTCATGGTATGCGGGTGAGAAAAATGCGGGGGCCGCATCTGCTTATACACTTGAGCCTTTGCTAACTGAAATTAAGAAATCCACGCAAGAGAATGACTTCACCATTGTCTATCTCCATTGGAACGAGGAATTTAAAGATTATCCAGAACCATATGCTCGCAAGCTGGCTAAGCAAATGATTGATAGTGGTGCAGATATGATCATTGGCGCGCATAGTCATTGTCTGATGGGCATCGAATATTATCAGCACAAGCCGATATATTATTCTTTAGGAAATTTCGTATTTAACCGTTCAACTCGTGGAGGAGATAAAACGTTAGATTCGATGATCGTGGATTTTGAAATCAAAGGTTCAAAAATTACGAGTAAAATAACCCCTGTAAAAATTATCCATGGGCAACCGAACTTTATGCCAGAAGCTTATAATAAAAAGACAATTAAGTTATTGAATAAGCTCTCCTATAATGCAAAAATTGATGCCCACGGGAATGTAACGGAAAAATAATCATAGAACTATTTGAAAATTCATAATTTGTTAAACAAAATGCAATCCATACATATAAGGCAGTGGCAACGGTTCAACCTTTGCATATCCTGGTACGAAGACTTCAGAGCTTGGATCAAATAAAAGTGAGCATAGCTCAGCATAGGTTAGATCCTGAGCGACATTAGCATCTAAGCTTGCTTGAGTAATAAGCGCAGCTTTATCAACTACTAAGACGGTCCCGGCGTTGGTGCTTTCGGTACTTTGTGCACCGGCCGATTTCAGGGAAGCAGCAAGCTGGGTATATTGCCACGGCAGGTTCATTTGCAGTGAGGATAAATTGAAGTGTAAGAAGGAGTGGGACAACAGTGTTGCGACCGCTTCAGGCGACCCTGCCCATTCAATGACAGTTCCATCAAATCTGGTAGGCTCCATTTCCGACACGGTAGCTGATTTTGGCAAACCTAGTACGACTACAGCGCGTATACCTTTACCGGGTATTTCAGCTACCCGAATCGCTTGGGTCAGCTTAGAAACCTTCGCCATGGGAGCTACGCTTATAGCTTGCTGTAAGTCAGGAATTCCCCACTTGATCGTTCCTGTTTGAGAAGTTAACAGTTCATGAACTACAAAGATGTCTTCTGGTTGCATATCTCGGAAATTCCAAGCATTATGTTCTGCTGCAAGCTTGTCCATAACAGGAGCATCAATAATAAACTGAGTTGATTTACCGTAGTAAACACTTCCTGCGTTTGTATATAGTGGAAGATCACCGGAGATGAACATTAGAGATGCGCCGGCATCTTTGGCGTGTTCAGAGCATAGTGTTAATAAGTTGGAGGCGAGCCCCCGACCTCGGTAATCAGGATCTGTACAGACTGCTCCAATGAAAAACACACGCAATTCAGCTTGATTGGAACGGATCAGCTGAGGAACCATTCCCATGAACGCTACAAGATCACCTTTCTCATTGAATGCACCATAAGAATGGCTCACCCCAGCTTCAAATATTGTAGGGAACGCGGAGCCCATATATTGTTCTCCATCTTTACAAAAGACTTTATTTGCTAATGCGGCAGCCTGTCCTAGTTCATGTCCTGTAACCCGTCTGAAATCCATGTTGTCAACCTCCCAGAAAGAATAGAAATCAATTCATTGATGTTGAAGTAACCGGAATAATAAGTCCTAAGCTTTCGATTTCTTTGAAGATACATTCGATATGATAGTCGATAACGATCTTTAGGGATTCTGAATCTAACTGTTTAGTATTTGGAATGTCATGAAGTAAATCTTGTTCAATATATAATCTTTGGATCATTCGCATGTGTGAGTAAATGTGCTTGCAGATTTCTATCTCTTCTTCAATATGGTTCATCGTCTGACCGTGGTCTTTCGTGAGATGAAACTCTAACTTACAAAGCTCATGAAATTTTTCCAGATCAGCAATATCTTTTTTGAGATCTTTTAAGTCGCCATTTACTCCGAGGCTAATAACTTCTTCAGCCGCATCAGTTAATCGCCTCATCAATGTTTTGCGGGCGATGTGCAGGTTGTACTCATGCTTAGGAGGAAATATCAAATAGTTAACGACAACTGCAACAGTGACACCAATCAAAGTATCAAAAATCCGATTAAGACCATATAGGAGTGGGCTTTCCCCGACGTGTAAATTCAGCATGATGGCTAGAAATACGATACTCGCTATCGAAATGGATTTATTCCACTTCAATAGATTGCATATATAGATAACAAATACAATACCTACGGCACAATAGAAGGCATTTTTCGGATCGATGATAGCAAAAATCAGGCCGACACCTGCTCCAACAAAGGTACCCATCATACGGTTCTTGCCTGCGGTAAATGAATTTGTTACGGAGTTCTCCATTGAGATGATGGTGGCGATGGCCGCATAAAAAGGATACTCCAGATTTAACAGTTCTGAAATAATGACTACAATAAAAATCGCAATGGCAGTTTTAATATTTCTCATGCCTATAGACAATCTCACGGATTACCTTCCTCTCAGTAGAATCGAACAACATTATACATTATTTTCAGTAAACTTTCTGTAAGATAAATGATAAATTATTTCTATGGTAGACTTGTGAATTTTTATTACTGTTGTAAATCTCAGCCACATTAGATATTTTTTTAATCCCAAGTTCTATGGTATAATATTCATCGGTTAGAGCTTGTTATGTAAATGTAGCAATTTATTGGATCTTTTTTTGAAAATACTACATATAAACCGCAACTTTTTATATCCTGTTCGGTAAAATAAGTGAAGTCGAACGGGGAAGAAGTACATGGATGGGCGAGGAGGATCGCACTCATAATGACGGATTCCCAAATGATTCGTGAGATTAAAGAAGGTAATACAGAGTTATACTCGGAGCTGATGCGCCGCTATCAGCGCAAAATTCTAGCTTTTGTTTATCACATGTTAAAGAGTGCTCATTTAGAGTTACTCGCAGAAGATTTGTGCTCGGAAACGTTCTATAAAGCATTTCGAAGTCTGAACTCCTTCCGGGAAGTGGATGCTTCTTTTTCCACCTGGTTGTATACGATTGCCAGAAATACTGTGCTTAGTGAACTTCGGAAACAGCGTAGTGCTAACATTCCGTTAGAAGAAAGTGGCTATGTACCGGTTGCTTCAAGTGATGTTGTTCCGGAACAAGCGATTTTGCGCAGTGAGAAGGTTAGTATGGTACGCGAGGCCATCAACAATCTACCGGAAAAACAAAGATCTGCTTTAATTTTACGTGAATACGATCAACTGGATTATCAAGAGATTGCCGGCATTCTAGGTCAGAGTGTGAGTGCAGTGAAATCTCTGTTATTCAGGGCACGTAGTAGCGTGAAGATTCAGCTTGAACCCTACTTTTATGAACCCGTCTACGAGCATTATGAAGGGATGAAAAGCAGATGAACTGTAAAGAGGCCCAAGAGTTGTTTGGAATGATGCCGGAGTTACCTGACAATCATCCACAACGTAGAATGCTGGAATGGCATACTTTGGGTTGCGAATCTTGCGCCGCTGAATATCAAATTTGGAAAGAAAGTTTGAATGCGATGCATGCTTTTTCCGTTGAGATCTCAGATGAACAGGCAGAGGGTATTAACCGAAGGGTTATGGATCGTATTTATGCTGAATCTCCATGGCTAGCACCTCAGGCAGAAGAAGCTAAAGTCACACGGGGGATGCGCCAACGTGTTTCAATATGGGCTGCTTGTTTCTTGGCAGTGTTCCTATGCAGTTTCTTATTGCTAATGATGGGGAACTCCAAACAACACAATGAGGCTGCTAAACCAATGACTGGAATATTGCCTGCGGTTGTTGCCGTTTCCGATATCGAGGCGTCAGAAGAATTTACCCTAACGTTGCCAAGCTCATCTAGAGGGATTATTGAGCCGTTTGCGGCTCAGATGGGGCCGTCTTATCCGCAATACTGGATGATACTCTCCATGGCGGGAATGGGTCTTGCCTTATTTTCATGGAAAGGGATTAGGCGTGCAAGGAGATGAATAGAATAAACGTTTCTTCCATTGATTACTCTGGGAGACGACGTTTATTTTTTTATTATCATAATTCAGGTGCTTGAGAGTTATCACACCAAGACTAGGAGGATAAAGATGCTTGTAGGATTAATTCGCCATGGACTTACAGATTGGAATGCAGCTGGTAAAATACAGGGACAAAGTGACATTCCATTGAATGATGAAGGACGAAAACAGGCGAGTCAGCTTGCTCAGAGATTGAGGGATGATGCAACTTATCATTGGGACTTTGTGATTACGAGTGGTTTATCACGAGCCCAAGAGACGGGAAAGATTATTGCAGATAAGCTGAACATTCCACTGTACGATCCCGACTCTAGACTTATGGAACGAGCATTTGGCCAGGTAGAGGGCTTAACCTCTATAGAGCGTGAAACCCTGTGGGGCAAGGATTGGGATCAGCTTGATCTTGGGCAAGAGAAAGATGAGGCAATTCGGATCCGGGCGTTAGCTTTCATGGAGGATTTGGATAAGCGTTACGGTGATCGTAATGTGCTTGTTGTTTCACATGGGGGATTGCTTGCTCAGTTATATATTGCTTTGTATCAGAACAAATATAATGAGCGAATAGGAAACTTGTCGCTTACGATTGTGGAGAAACAGGACAAGGATTGGGATTTAGTATTATACAATTGCACCCGCCACTTGCAAGAATTTGCTGAAGATCATTACAAATAATCCGGCCTCGGAGAACACTGCTGATGAATTGTTACTTTCAGTGTTCTCCCTTGGTAGGGTTATTTTTTTTTGCGCTAGTGGAATAAAAATTGCATATTTTCCCATAATGATAGTAAAACGGTGAGGCGGTAAAACATGAACTTGGCGGATATGCTCACTTTTGCCGATATCGGACAGCTTAGTAGAATAGCGAATCACTATCGATGTGACTGCAACGAAAATTCCAAACATGAGCTGATTCAATCGATCTTGCAGACGATTGGGAGCAGAGAATTTATTGAGCAGCATGTAAGCGGATTAAGTTTGGAAGATTTGCGATTTCTAAATACCTTGTTGTTTGATGGCAGGCGCCAATTCAGCCTGGAAGAATTAATCGCCTTTGCACAGCAGTCACGTTTCACAGAAGACGCTAGAGAAAAGGAAAGCCCCAGGGACGTTATTACCAGGTTTAGACAACGTGGGTGGCTGTTTAATGGGTCTACGCAAAATACAAGGTACTTGTTCGAGGTGCCTGAGGACTTAAGTCAACGTTTCAGAGAGGTGTTGGAACGACGCTTCAAATCAGAAATGATTCCAGCCCTAGGGGAACCATCGATGTATCGTGAGGAGATTGATCTTCTCCCAGAGGATTTAAATTTATTTCTCAGGTATGTGCAGAATCATGAGATTCCCTTGAATAATGAGGGGATTATGTACCGAAGGAATCAAATGCAAATCATGGAAACCCTACATATCTCGGAATCACTTGTTGGAAAAGGCTGGAGATTTGGTTATGGCCGACGATTCAAGGACTACCCGAGTCGTTTTGCATTATTGTATGACTATGCTTTTCACGCCAGACTCATTCGTGAGGACGTAGGTGGACTTCGGCTGACTCCACATGGTGTTTCTATGTTGGACGATGAAAAGCGTGATCCAATGATGCAGTTTGTAAGCTTTTGGTTAAGATTGTATAAGGGTCCCATTCCTAACTTGCTCTCCATTGTTTACTGGATTGAACGTTGTTCTAAAGAATGGGTGATGATATCTTCACTATACGAGAACATGGAAACTCTGATCAAACCATTCTATTATGATTCATCTGAATCTATATTTGAAGAACGAATTCTACGAATGATGCTGCACCTTGGAATGGTAAGAATGGGCGAAGATGATGAGCGAGTACGTTACATACAGACGACGAATTTCGGAAGATCTGCGGTTCAAGGACTCCAAAAAATTCGATAAGTGGAAGGTTTTTGTGCAATTGCTTGGGGATGGCTCATAGGCATAAGCACTTTAATGTGACTAGGGGCTAACGCCACATACGGTACTGCGAATGGTGAATATGCTTTAGTATGATTAGGTTTGTAGTGAAAGGTGTTTGGAGGTGCATCCAATGGATAAAATGAAGGTTACTTACGAAGTAATGCTTAGTTTGGCGGCGGAAATGGTATGGGACGAAGCTCTACGCAGTCATCGTTATCAGCAGCTATATCGTGAGATCGATTCTGCATTGGTCAATGGCGATGAGGTGGCCTTTCGGCTCCTGACGGATGAACTAAAATTACTGGAGAAATAAAAAGGAAATGCCGTTTAAGGCATTTCTTCTTTTTGTATTACACAGGTTTAATCGAACTTACAAACGCCTGGGATGATTATGATAGTTAAAGTACTAATATTTCCGAGCTAAAAAATGGAGATCATTTCAATACCCCACGATTAATGATCAAAGATATTCTCTCAAGAATGACTTTGTCAAGGACATTTCATTGTATATAATGAGGAGAATAAAGGGAGGGGTATGAGCATGAAGTTTAGTGAAGTAGAATCATCTTCGTGGGATGAATTAAGACCATATTTGGATACCTGCCTGATTCCAGTTACTGGGCTTACGGGGAAAGAGCAGCCACATGAAGTAACCGAGGCCTTGGAAAGGCTGAGGGATATATTGGATTTAGTGGAAATTCCCTTTAAGGGGAGAACGATTACATACCCTTCTATTCAGTATGGAAGAGAAAATATAGTCGAATTTATAAATGAAATTTGTCACAATGTCAAGTCGTCCGGCTTCAAGTTTGTTTTCCTTATATCAGCTGATGTTAATCTGCTAGATTTATCACTGTCAAATATCGATCTAGTCGTTACACCGCAAGGATTTACGGGATCTGAATCATCACTTTCGAAAACGGGAATTCAGGACAAAATTCAGCTTATTTGGCAAAGTGGAGGCGTAGTGTAAATGTGTCTAAATATCGACAATTTTTAGATGGATCTGCTTATTTGGTAGGGAAAGTCAACTGGAAATTCTTGACGCTATTTGAACGCTAATATATTATTAATATGAAATCCTAACTAAAGTGACATTTATCATTGTAAACAAGAAAATGAATTGGCTGGCAAAGGGGGTTGGAGAAAGTAATGAGCAATCAAAACGACCAACATTCATCATCGCATGAACCGCCTAGTCGTAAGGAAATGTCCCGCCGGCAATTTCTTACATATACTTTGGGAGGCGCAACTGCTTTTATGATGGGCGGTGTAGCACTTCCGATGGTTCGTTTTGCTGTGGACCCGATTCTACAGCAAAAGGGCGAAGGTACTTACGTAAAAGTAGTAGAAGCTAGCAAAATAACGAATGAACCTCAGGAGTTTACTTTTGAACTCAAACAGCAAGACGGATGGTATCTCAGTACAGCAACACTTACGGCTTGGATACGTAAAGACGAGAGCGGCAAAATTTATGCGCTTTCACCGATCTGTAAGCACTTGGGATGTACGGTTGGTTGGAACAAGAATAAGGATCTTCCAGAGCAGTACTTCTGCCCATGCCACGGTGCGCACTATACAAAAGAGGGCAAGCAACTTGCGGTTGCACCTAAGCCACTTGATGAATACCGTGTGAAGCTGGAAAATGATTGGATTTTGCTCGGGGATATTATTCCGAACACGATCGTGAAATAAGGGGGCGTAGATAGGATGTTTAAAAACTTGTATAACTGGATCGATGAACGTCTTGATATCACGCCGATTTGGAGGGATGTCGCGGACCATGAAGTACCAGAGCATGTAAACCCGGCGCATCACTTTTCTGCATTTGTATATTGCTTTGGTGGATTGACGTTCTTCATTACCGTTATTCAGATTTTATCTGGGATGTTCCTTACGATGTACTACGTTCCTGATATTATCAATGCTTATGGGAGTGTCGAGTACTTACAAACCCAGGTGGCTTTCGGACAAATTGTTCGTGGCATGCATCACTGGGGAGCGAGTCTGGTAATCGTTATGATGTTCCTCCACACCCTTCGTGTATTCTTCACGGGTTCATACAAAGCACCTCGAGAAATGAACTGGGTTGTAGGTATGCTCATTTTCTTCGTTATGATCGGACTTGGTTTGACGGGATACTTGTTGCCTTGGGACAATAAAGCTTATTTTGCAACGAAGGTTACATTGGAGATTGCCAATTCGATTCCAGTCTTGGGACCGATTTTGAAAGAGCTGCTCCAAGGCGGTACTATCGTTGGAGCTGAGACATTGACTAGATTCTTTGCAATTCACGTGTTCTTCCTTCCAGCTGTGCTGCTTATCCTATTGGTGGGACATTTTATTATGATCCGCAGACAAGGAATTTCTGGACCACTTTAAGAGGAAGTCGACTCACCATAATAAGATGAAGGGAGGCATTTACATGGCTCACGGAGAAAAGTCGCAAGAAAAGGTCGTATTTGTCGGTGATTCGCGTGTTCGAGAAGGTAAAGGCTTTATTACACCTCCCGATTACACAGCTTACCCTGGTAAATCAGAAGCGTTTATTCCTAACTTTCTACTGAAAGAGTGGATGGTAGGGGTGGTTGTGCTTGTTGGATTTCTTGTACTAACCATTTCGGAACCAGCACCTCTCGGTTTTCCGGCTAATCCAAGTGCTTCGGTCATTCCTATGCCGGACTGGTATTTTCTCTTCTTGTACCAGTATCTAAAGTATCCATATGCTTCCGGGAATTGGGTAGTTCTAGGGACGGCGGGTATTCCAACGGCTGCATTTGGTGGTTTACTGCTCGCGCCATTTCTGGACCGCGGTAAGGAACGCCGTTTCTATCGTAGACCTATTGCATCGTCCTTGATGTTGCTGTCATTGGCGGCGGTAGTATACCTGACCAATTTCGCTTGGACTCATTACCAACATGAGCTGAAATTAGCGGGTGATAAGCCAGAGCATATCAAGCGCGAAGAGAAAGCTATAGAGAATAGGCAAAAGGGGCTTCCGACTTCCAATGCAATACAGCAAAAAGAAATTGCGATCGTGGACAAAGATGATCCTGCAATGGAAACCTATAAGACAGCAACTTGTATATCATGCCATGCGGCTGATTTGAAAGGGGCAAGTGGCCCGTCGCTACGTGGTGTCGGTGATAAGCATGATAAGGAAGCAATCCTCACTATCATTAAAGAAGGCTACAATAACAAGATGCCTAAGATGTATGATAACGCTATAGCTGCTGGTCTGAGTGATCAAGATATTGATCATTTGGCGGACTGGCTTGCTAAACAAAAAGCGGAACAGTAAAATTATACTTATCTTAACCTGATCGTAATAACGATCAGGTTTTTAATTTACCTGAAAGTGGTAGGGAAGGGGAATGAAATTGCGGTTGTCTCTCTTTTGGAGCCGAGCGTTTTTATCGAGTCGGTCTATGCTTTGGTTGTTTTTCATAGTTAATTTATTAGGAACGGTATATGGATACATATGGTATGGTGATCAGCTTCGGGACACGTGGTTAAACCACCCCCATTGGCAGATCGTTTTCGTTCCAGATAGCCCAACGGCAAGTTTGTTCTTCACACTTTCATTATTGTTTCTATTATTTCCGGGGGCGTTAGCTCAATTTGGTAGATTACGTACATTAATAGAAGCGTTGGCTGTTGTTACGAGTGTTAAATATGGCGTTTGGGCAGTATCAATGATATTCACGGGTGCTTATTTAGGTGATGATTTGGTGTGGCAGGACTGGATGCTGGTCGTTTCTCATTTGGCTATGGCGATAGAGGCGCTATTATTTGTGCGTATGTTTAAATTCGGTACGTTGATGCTCCTAGGTGCTGGATGTTGGACGTTATTAAATGATACAGTGGATTACACTTTTGATGTGTATCCTTGGTTGCCGCAAACTCTTTACGATCATGTAGGTAATGTTATGGTCTTCACGGTACTGCTAACCGTTGCGAGTGTGATAGTTGCATGGATTACATTGAAACATGCAAAAAGAACCTGAACTAGAGTTCTAACTGTGGACAGCCTGCCATACCATGAATGGTAAGGAGGGATGTTCGTGAGCTATAGGAAAAGGATCGGATTGTTGTCGGTGCTGGTATTCCTGTTATGGAGTTATTTAGCCGTGCCATCTTACGCTGAAGCATTCTCTGTAGGAACTGCTGCAAAGGGAAGCGCAGAGTCAGAGCGGACTGAGAAACTACAGAGACTTGAGACGGCGGCAGAACGCCTTTATAACAATATGCAACAAGGTAACGCACCGGGTGCACTAGAAGCGATGGAAATCCTCATCGACGCTCTTGAGGGACTGTCTTTCAAAGGGTTAACGTCTGTGGAAGGGATTCATGCGCTAGCGGAGAGCATTATGGATACTAGGGAGACATTAGCTAGAGTGGAAGTTTCACAAGATGAATGGACTGGGACGTCAGCAAGGCTGAGACTGGCTGTGAATAGCCTGAATCATCGTGAAGGGGCTTTATGGCTTCAGTATTACAAAGTTATGGCAGATAATCTTCAGAGCATGGAGAAAGCACGTACGGGTGGAGAACCTACGATACTACGGGGGGCATTTCAGGAATTCAAGGACCGTTATGAGGTAATTCGTTCTGCAGCAATCATTGCTCGTGATCCAGCAGAAATCACAAAATTTGAATCATGGCTGTCTTATGTTGAAAGACTGAGTAATGATAAGACATTAGACATGGGAGCACTAGAACACGCGCTTGATCTTGGTGAGGGTATGTTGAAAGAGCTGTTTGGTCGCAGGGCGGACGAGCCGGTGTTCTTACCCATTACAGGGTATGATAATCCTTGGTACTGGAGCACTCTAATCGGGGGCTGGATCGTTCTGACTTTATCATACGCGGGATTCCGTAAATATCGTGCCAACCAGAACGTTTCTTCAGTTAAAAGAGAAGAAGACCGCTATAATCATTATCGATTGTAACTATTTACTTTCGCTGTTGATATTCGACTTCTCAACATAAGAATAAAAATGACATCAAACAGTTATTAGTTTGGAATGTCATTTTTTTTATTTTATCATGGCAGCCATTTGAAGATGATATGAATAAATGTAGAAATTGTACGATATAATATCGATTTTGTTAGATGTATCAAGGATGATAATCCATTAGAGTGGTAGATATCATATGATGGTGAACTATTACCAGATAACTTGAGGAGGTTATTTTATGGATAATCAAGACTTGGTACAAAGACAACGATGGTTCGTGAATCAAAGACTTGGAATGTTTATTCACTTTAATAGCGCTACATTTCAGTTTGCCGAAACGGAGATGAAAGATTGGGAATATGGGCATGAGAATCAAGATGAACCTCGCAGATTCCCATTCGATCCAAAGGCTTGGAATCCGGACCAACTGGATTGCAAGCAATGGGCGAAGGCTGCCAAATCCGCGGGAATGAAATTTGCTGCACTGACCGCAAAGCATCATGAGGGATTCAGCTTATGGCCTACTCGGTATACAGAGCACTGCATCCGAAATGCAACCAGTCCTAGGGATGTTGTCAAGGAATATCTTGATGCGTTTAGGCAGGAAGGGATTGATGCGGGTCTCTATTTCTCAATGCTGGACCTGCACCATCAAATCGGCCGGAAAAAATGCACTCCAGATGATAAACAGTTTATAAAAAATCAAATCGAGGAATTGCTAACAAGTTATGGCGACATTCCATTTCTGATTATTGACGGCTGGAACGCTCATTGGGGTGGACCTAATTATGAGGACCTTCCTTTCGACGAAATTAATGATTTAGTTAAAAGATTGCAGCCGAAATGCTTATTGATGAATATTAGCTGTGAATCCACTCTGGATCATACGGATATTGTTTTTTATGAAAATGCTGCCGGGCAAGAAATAGAGGACTCGTTTGCAGGCCCAGGGGCGAGCTGTAATATACTGACGGAAACGTGGTTCTGGAGAGCGACGGATACGACGATGGAGCTTAAAACAACTGACTGGGTACTGGACAAAGTTCTTGATGCGAACAAACACAACGTGACATTCTTATTAAATGGTGCCCCAAATCAACATGGGTTGTTGGATACAAATGTTATGGACCGCTTTAAGGAAATCGGAGAAACATTTCGGCAGCCGAAAGAGCTTCAAGCTATTCCTGAAAACTGGTTGTTTAGAAAGTGATTTAGTCCACGGACTTGAGGAAGGAATAAAATGCAAAATCGGCAGCCCATACATGGCTGCCGTTTTTTTTGCATGAATCGTATTATTGTTAATCCATAACAATGAACTGATATCGCTTTCGGTACTCTCCTGGCGTAAATGAAGTTTGGCGTTTGAACAGGCGCGTAAAATAGTTATTATCACGAAATCCGCATTGTTCACCGATTTCGATCAGGGGTAGTTCCGAATGCACCAATAGTTGTTTGGCACGTTCAATCTGAAGATGATGCCTATATTGCAGGGGACTCATTCCTGAATACTGCTTCAAACAGCGCGCTAAATAATCGAAATGGTAGTGCAGGTCGCTTTCCATTTGTATGGAGTCAAAGGGCAACTCCAGGTGGTCTGCCAAATAGGAAGCTACTTTCTCGCCGAGAAAAAGGGAGCGGGCTTGCGGGCTGCTCTTTCTCATGCCGTTTTGCAGTTCCATGAGAAAGCGGCCGAATAAAGTTTGCAGTTCGTAGGAGCGGTACGCAGAAAGCACGCTATGTACTTTTATCATTTCCTTTAGAAGCGGTCTAATGATACGCAAATCTATGGCAGTGAACTTGGGAACGTCCACCATGCCCGGATGTGCCTCGGTATCCTGATCCGTTCGGTTCAGCAAAGGTTGCTGCCAATTATTCTTCTCGACGAGCATCGGTTTCGAGGTCGGGGGATATTGAAAATGAATCCAATAAACCTCGGTATCAGCATCGGTCGGACGGTAGCCGCGATGTTCCTTTCCAGGCTCAAGTACCAGCATCATGCCTTCTTCGATGTCATATTGAATCCCGTTCTCCTCCATATAGAGTGTGCCATTGATACATATGATGATGTCAAATACGTTAAATTGACGTTTGGCATGTACCACTCCGGGTGGCCATAACGTATGACCGACCGTTGCTAGCAGAGGAAACGGTGGAACCTTCAGTTCAAGTACAAGTATAGTTGATCACCTACCTGGATGCGGAAATTGTACTAAAAACCCAAATTTATTCTTCTTTAAATCCCTCACCGTGAACATCATGTACCTCGCTGATAATGATGAATGCCCTAGGATCGACTGATTTGGCGATTGTGGTTAGACGTCTTATCTCCTGTCTGGATACTACACAATATGCCATATGTTTGGCTTGTTTGGAGTATGCGCCGATAGCTGGAATTAGAGTAACCCCACGTTCCATATCCTTCGTAATAATATCCGCAATTTCAGGAGCGTAGTCGCTTATAATGGTGAAGGCTTTGGCGGAATAGGCTCCTTCTTGAATAAAATCGATAACTTTTGAGGCTATGTATACTGCAACAAGTGTATAAAGGATGTTTTCCTTCTTAATGTATATAAGTGATAGTCCAATAATAATGATATCGATGCTGAGGATTATTTGTCCCATACTCCATCCATACTTACGTCCTAATATTCGTGCTACGATATCAGAACCACCGGTTGTACCACCGAAACGGAACACAATGCCAAGCCCAGCTCCTAAAGTTACCCCAGCATATAAAGAAACGAGGATATAATCACGTTCAGTTGTAAACGGAACGATCCATCCGGTTTCAATCAATCTTTCGAACAACCACAGAAAAAATGTAAGTGATGAAATTCCAACTCCAGTATATACGATCTGGCGTCCACCAAGAATTTTCCACCCTACAAGAAATAGTGGGACGTTTAGAACAAAGTTCGAGAGTGAGGGGGAGATATTAAAGGCATAATTTAGTAAAATAGTAACCCCTGTAACCCCGCCTTCCATCAATTTATTGGGTATAATGAAATAGAGTAGCCCGAAAGCATAGATCGCGGTACCAAGTAATATTGCCAGCACTGGTTTGATATAGTTGGTTAACCTGTTAGTATTCATTTAATCCCTCACCTGCTTAAAATGTTGAAGTATCTCTTATATTGTGTGCATTCTTCCTTAGTATACCTTTTTTTAAATACATTAAAAAATGATTTGTTTTCAAAACGTCTTTACGATAACATAGGTTTAAAACCTGACAACTTGACGGGAGGCCCTATTATTGAAAGAAAAATCTCTTGCAGAACTGCAACGCGAAGTCGATGATTACATCTCCCAATTCAAAGAGGGTTATTTTAGCCCGCTAAGCATGTTAGCTCGTATGAGTGAAGAAGTTGGTGAGCTTGCACGTGAAGTGAATCATACTTATGGTGAGAAGCCCAAGAAAGATAGTGAACCGGATAATTCCATTGAACTTGAACTGGGTGATATTTTGTTCATTACTATTTGTTTCGCAAATTCACTGGGAATCGACCTGGCTGAAGCGCATGATAAAGTGATGCACAAATTTTCAACTCGTGACGCTAATCGCTGGAGTAAAAAGGACACCGAATAGGCAGGGCCTTCATATGCTGTAGTAATATAAGCCTATATTCGATTACAATCAAAGGAATTGACCAGTACCGCTATAGAGCAACGGTTTAAGGATCGCAGTGGTCAATCACCAATCTAGAGGAAGTGAGGAATTAATATTATGTCAGAAAATATCAGAGTAGCTGTTGCCGGTGCTGCTGGCAGGATGGGTAAAGAAGTTGTGAAGATGGTATTGGAAGATCCGACACTTCAACTAGTAGCGGCGATTAACATAACAGAAGAGGGAATGGATGCAGGGACACTGGTTGGATTGCCACCTTGTGGTATTACTTTAAGTCAAGATTTGGAGTTGGCGTTGGTTGAGAGTAGACCACAAGTGCTTGTAGATTTTACTACACCTCAGTCGGCATATAGTAACACCACGCTGGCAATAAAACATGGTGTGTCACCAGTTGTTGGTACGACAGGATTTACCACAGAGCAAATCGAGGATCTGGACAAGCAGTGCCGTGAGTGTGGGATTGGGGGATTGATAGCTCCTAATTTCTCTATAGGTGCTATTCTGATGATGAAATTTGCTGCGCAAGCGGCTAAATATTTTCCTCATTTGGAAATCATCGAGTATCATGGTGACCAGAAATTAGACGCTCCTTCGGGGACAGCGGTTAAGACAGCTGAGTTAATCGCTGAGAATCGGAAGGAACTTCGTCAAGGTAATCCACAGGAAGAAGAACTGATAGATGGTTCAAGAGGTGGTTACTATAACGGGTTCCGCATCCATAGCGTTCGTCTTCCGGGTGTGTTTGCACAGCAGGAGGTTATCTTTGGTGGTTTTGGCCAAACACTGAAAATTCGCCACGATTCATACGAACGGTCTGGGTATATGCCAGGGGTTAACTTAGCAATTAAGAAAGTGCTAGAATATAAAGGAATGATATATGGATTCGAACATTTTGTGGACTGATAAGGAGATATGATTGATGATGAATATAGCATTTATTGCACATGACCGGAAGAAAGAAGATATTGTCAACTTTGTTATTGCATATGAACATGTCTTTAAGGATAAGAAGCTTTACTCTACAGGAACTACTGGATTGAGAATTATGGAGAACACAAACTTAACCATTCACCGTTTCTTGTCTGGACCGCTTGGAGGGGATCAGCAGATCGGATCGTTAATTGCACAGAACGAGATGGACCTTGTTATTTTCCTGCGTGATCCATTGTTAGCTCAACCACATGAACCAGATATTACAGCATTACTTCGTCTTTGTGATGTTCACGGTATTCCAGTTGCTACGAATATGGCAACGGCAGAAATTCTGGTGCGTGCACTTGACCGTGGTGATTTTGGTTGGCGCGAGCTAGTTGAATTACATAAGCCGGAGCTATCCTAATGAGTGAGAATTTAGATATTCTAATTTTTGGTGCACATGCTGATGACGCAGAGATTGGGATGTCCGGATTGATAGCTAAACAGGTCGCTGCAGGTTCAAAGGTTGGTATTTGCGACCTGACAGCAGCTGAATTATCTTCTAATGGTAATGTTGAATTGCGCAAAAAGGAGGCTGCTGCAGCTTCCGAAGTGCTAGGAGTTACGATGCGCTGCAATTTGGGACTACCTGATCGCGGGTTGTATGTCACACCTGATCATGTTGCAGCTGTCACGGAGGTCATTCGACTTCATGCTCCAAGTGTCATCTTTGCTCCTTATTGGGAAGACCGTCATCCGGACCATGTTGCATGCAGTAAGCTTGTAGAGGAAGCTGTGTTTAACGCAAAGCTACGTCGTTATATGCCGGAGCAACCCGCAGTTCCTGCGCCTGATTTGTATTTCTATTTCATTAATGACTGGAAAACTCCAGATTTGCTCGTAGATGTAACCGATTATTATGGGAAGAAAGAAGCGGCACTAGGCTGTTATCAATCCCAATTTGGACAGGTTTCACCAGATCAAGATGTAGCGCTGACCCCTTTGAATCAAGGATATGTAGAGCGCGTTAAGGCAAGGGATGCCCTGCTTGGGCAAAGGAAGCTAATTCCATACGCCGAAGGTTTTGCCGTGAAGTCACCTTACGTGGTGAATCTATTTGGGCCTATTCGCACATAAAATAAGATTAAGCAAGATACAAAAGGAGGCCCCCGGTTTATGGACCGATTCTTAAAAATTGGCATTACCTGCTATCCGTCGCTTGGCGGATCGGGGGTTGTGGCGACTGAGCTCGGCAAGCTTCTCGCCGAGAAAGGGCATGAAGTTCATTTTATATCTCATAGTGTCCCTTTTCGGCTGGGTAGCTTTCATAAAAACATCATTTATCACGAAGTAGATGTTAGTGATTATTATGTATTCCGTTATCCGCCTTATGATTTATCGCTGGCGACAAAAATGGCCCAAGTAGCCAAGACGCAGCAGCTGGATATCTTACATGTCCATTATGCTGTTCCCCATGCGGTCTGCGCATTCCTGGCGAAACAAATGGTCGGAGATAAGCTAAAGGTAGTGACTACCCTTCATGGAACGGATATTACTGTGCTTGCCCAAGACGAATCGCTTAAGGACTTGATCCGTCTAGCTATCAATGAGAGTGATGCAGTAACCAGTGTATCTCGTGATTTAATGAGGGAAACTAGAGAAGTACTCGATATCACAAGAGATATCGATTTGACCTACAATTTTGTGGATGAAAGGGTGTATCATCCGCGTGACGCCAGCAAATGCCGTAGCGACTTCGCTCAGCCGGAAGAAAAAGTGCTCATGCATATTTCTAACTTTCGTCCGGTCAAACGGGTAAGCGACGTTGTAGATATTTTTAAAATGGTAAATGAGCAGGTTCCATCACGCCTTTTATTTGTAGGAGAAGGGCCTGAACTTCCTAAGATTCAATCTAAGATTAAAGAAATGGGCTTAGAAGATCGGGTTCATTTTCTCGGGAAGCAAGATGATATCGCACATGTTATTTCCATGGCTGATATTTTACTCCTTCCTTCGGAGAAGGAGAGCTTTGGGCTTGTAGCATTGGAAGCGATGGCTTGTGGTGTACCAACGGTTGGCAGTGTAGCTGGAGGGATTCCAGAACTGGTCACACACGGCGAGACAGGTTTTCTTGCTCCAATCGGTGTTACGCGTCAAATGGCAGATTATTGTGTTTTATTGTTGAAGAACGAGAAGCTTGCAAAGGAAATAAGAGAGTCTTGTTTATTCCGTGCAAATCATGAATTTAGTAGTGAAGCGATCATGTCCCAGTATGAATCGATTTATTATCGGGTACTTGGTCAGAAAGCACCTCTTTTGAACCCGGCTTGTGGCTAAGGAGGCTTGTTGAAGATGATTTCATGGAAACAGGTAGACCCCCTGATGCAACGTCAGGGGGAGGAGGTACTTCGAAAGCTGCTTGAGAGTGGCTTTCAGGGGTACTTTGTGGGAGGCTGTGTACGTGATGAGTTGATGGGGCGTCCAGTACATGATATGGATATTGCAACTTCGGCAAATCCGGAACAGGTGATTGAGCTGTTCGAACGTACAGTACCAACGGGGATACAGCACGGTACAGTTACTGTTCTAATGGCAGATTATCATTTTGAGGTGACGACATTCCGTAAGGAATCATCCTATGGAGATCATCGTCGCCCTTTAAGTGTTGAATATGTGGATGATATCACGGAGGACTTGCAGCGCCGTGATTTTACGATGAATGCGATCGCTCGTGATATAGATGGTACGCTAATTGATCCGTTTCATGGTCGGGAAGATATCGAGTTAGGTGTCATTCGCTGTGTAGGAATTGCTGCCGAACGTTTTGATGAGGATGCCTTACGAATGATGAGGGGGATTCGTTTCACCGCTAACTTCGCATTTCGTCCAGTAAAGAGTATGTGGCGTGCATTACTTGAGGGCAGAGATAAGCTGTCTTTTATTGCTATGGAGCGTATACGTGTTGAACTGGAGAAAATAGTGCTTGGTGTACATCCTCTCCGTGGACTGGCCTTGATTGAGCGTAGTGGGTTACTCCATTACGTTAAAGTCCCCGTTATTTTACCTAGTGAGCTACGAAGAGACCTACTTGAGGCTATTGTATATGTTCAGGAAGAAGATTCGGAGATACGTTGGTCGTTGTTAGTGCAAGGCCTGGATATTTCTGGTGCTGAAGTATCCCGTCTTATGAAAGCTTGGACATTCTCCAATTCTGTCGCACAAAGCACTTCAGAAATCGTCTTGTTCGATGAGGCCTGGAGCGAGATAAGATCAAAGATCAGTCTGCAGAATGAAGAGCAGCTTCGTATAAACTGGGTTCAGTTGCAAGTCAGATTTGGTAAACCCGTGGCTGCAAGGTGGCTTAAGCGCCAAACTATACTGCTTAGGGAATGCTGTATGCTTGATACAACAAGGAGTGGGACTGAGCTTCGTGCCTTGGAGTTAACATGTAAGTGGCACGAAGGTGTTACTGTACATAGCGTGCAGGATTTGGCTGTAAGTGGAAGTGAGGTTCTCTTCATCACTGGCAAAAAGGCCGGACCTTGGCTAGGGGAACTAATGAAACAGTGGTTACTTAGTGTTGCAATGGGTGAAATACCCAACGAGAAAGAGTTATTGTTGGAACAAGCGAAAGCCGTGGTGAACCTAGGTGGAAGATAACAAATTACTGGATATGTTGATGCAAACTCCGGGAGAGTATATTTCCGGTGAAGAGATTAGCCGGCGTCTTGGAATCAGCCGGACTGCAGTTTGGAAACAAATCAATAAGCTGCGTTTGGAGGGCTATGAGTTTGAAGCCATTTCACGCAGGGGGTATCGTCTGGTCAGTAAGCCAGACAAGTTAGAATATACCGATGTAATTAAAGCATTGAAAACCAATTCGTTCGGACAACGATTGAAGTTAATTGATGTGACGACCTCGACACAGGAGGAAATGCGCCTGCTTGCCGAACAAGGTGCCCCTTCAGGCAGTCTTATTATTGCCGAGGAGCAAACGAGTGGACGCGGTCGACACGGGCGTAAATGGCTCTCTCCGGCGGGTAAAGGTATATGGATGAGCTTGTTGCTAAGGCCGGAACTCCCGCTATCTTGTGCTCCCCAGCTCACCTTGTTATGTGCGGTAGCGGTTTGTCGCGCCATACGTGCAGTAACTGGCGTGAATACTGGAATCAAATGGCCCAACGATTTGTTGGTCGATGGACGTAAGGTATGCGGTATTCTGATTGAATCTGTTGGTGAAGATGAGTTAATCCGTTATTGTGTTGCGGGTATGGGGATCGATGTCAATTTGGGTATTGAGGATTATCCGGCGGACTTAAAGGGAATAGCTTCATCACTCAAGATTGAGAGTGGTCGAGATTGTGATCGCGCCTTGTTGATAGGTGCAGTTATGAACGAGTTCGAAAAATTATATGAATTATATCTTGAACAAGGATTTACTCCGATTGGACATCTATGGGAAGCATTATCCGTTACAATTGGCAAGAAAATAACGGTTAAGACAGCTCGTGGTGAAATACAAGGAACTGCTGATGGGTTAGATCCTTCAGGAGCTTTGATATTGAAAAGTAATGACGGGCAGAACATCAATATTTTTTCTGGGGAAGTACAACTTGGTTGATGAAATATTTAATATTATTTGTTATACTGTTGGCACGAGGCGGTATTAGAACTCTAAACTGCACTCATGACAGTATTGCAATTGGTTTGAATATTAGGTAAATTGGTTTATTGGTAACGTTGGATTCTGCTCTGAGCCGAAGAGGACCGAGACAGAAGGGACGAATGAAAGTGACTCTTCTTTGGATTTCGGACCTTTTTAGTGCCTAAACTAAAAGGTTTTTTTGTCGTGGGCGCTAAAGTCATTTGATGTAGAAATCGAAAAGGAGATGGGTAATAATGGCAGGCAAACAAGCGCTAAATATTGTGAAAATTAAAAAAATGAAGCAAGATGCAAATCCGATAACGGTGATTACAGCATACGATTATCCTTCAGCCAAGCTTGCAGAAGAGGCTGGTATCGATATGATATTGGTTGGTGATTCTCTCGGAAATGTTGTATTAGGCTATGATTCCACGGTTCCCGTAACATTGGATGATATGGTATATCATTCTCGTGCGGTAGCGCGGGGAGCTGAGCATACTTTCATCGTAACGGACTTACCCTTTATGACGTATCATGGAAGTTTGGATGAAACGTTCCGGAATGTACGGCGTCTTATGCAGGAAGGTCACGCTCATGCAGTCAAAATGGAAGGTGGGGCAGAAATTGCTCCAACGGTACATTCCATTGTACAAGCGGGTGTGCCTGTATTAGGTCATATCGGTCTGACGCCTCAATCGGTCAATCAAATCGGCGGGTACCGTATTCAAGGGAAAGATGAGAAGGATGCTCGCCGCTTAATTGAAGACGCAAAAGCACTTGAACGAGCGGGAGTATTTGCTATCGTACTTGAACTTGTTACGGAGGAAGTGTCTGCAGCAATCTCGGCGGAAATTTCCATTCCAACCATTGGGATCGGGGCAGGACGAGGGTGCGATGGACAGGTATTGGTATTTCATGATGTGCTTAAGTATACGTCTGATTATCGGGAGAAACGCTTTGTTAAGACGTATGCTAATATTGGTGAACAAATCCGTAATGGGATTTCAGAATATGTGAATGAAGTGAAGACTCGGGCATTCCCAGCAGAAGTTCATGTATTTGCAGCTGAAGAAGGAGTTATCGATCAACTTTACGGTAAAGGGAAGGCGGAGTCAGAATCATGAAGGTATTTACGGAAATCGCGAGTTTAAGAACGTATTTGAAGGATGAGCGATTTAGAGCTGCCAAAGGGGGCCAGAATCTGAAGGTTGGCTTAGTCCCTACCATGGGATTCTTACATGAAGGGCACGCCAGTCTATTGTCAGAAGCACGTAAGCACAACGACCTCGTGGTGCTGAGTATCTTTGTGAATCCCATTCAATTTGGACCGGGTGAAGATTTTGAGACCTATCCACGTGATTCAGATAAAGATCTGGCATTGGCAGATCGTGAAGGTGTAGATGCGGTTTTTCTTCCTAGCGTAGAAGAGATGTATCCAAACCCAACAAAGACAACGATTTCCGTAAATGAATTGACTGCAGGATTATGTGGCGCATCTAGACCCGGTCATTTCAACGGAGTAACGACGGTTGTGGGTAAATTGCTCCACATTGTTTCACCGGATAATGCTTATTTTGGACAAAAGGATGCACAGCAAGTAGCAGTGATCACCCAAATGACAAGGGATCTCAATATGGATGTTAATATTGTGCCTTGCCCTATCGTAAGGGAACAGGATGGGCTTGCCCTTAGTTCACGAAATGTATATTTGAGTTCTGAGGAGCGCAAGGCTGCTCTGGTATTATCAAGAAGTCTTCAGCTGGTTAAGAAAAAAGTGGAACAAAATGAGCGAACTACCGTTGGTGAGCTAAGAAAGGATCTGATACAGGCGATCCAATCAGAACCCCTATCTCAGATCGATTATGTGGAGATTGTCCAATTTCCAGGTATGACACCATTGGAAGATAGACTTTCTACGGAAGATGCTCATGAGGATATTTTGATCGCGCTTGCCGTTCGATTTGGGAAGACACGACTTATTGATAATGTGATTCTAACAAAGAAAGGGTTATAAGCCATGTATAGAACAATGATGAAATCAAAAATCCATCGTGCCACTGTAACTGAAGCCAACTTAAATTATATTGGTAGCATTACGATCGATGAGAACTTGATGGAGGCTGCTGATCTGCTGGAGAATGAGAAGGTGCAGATCGTTAACAATAATAATGGTGCACGACTAGAAACTTACGTAATTCCAGGACCACGCGGAAGTGGAGTCATTTGTTTGAACGGAGCAGCGGCAAGATTGGTACAACCAGGCGATAATGTCATCATTATTTCTTACGCACAGATGTCTCCAGAGGAATTAAGAAGCCATAAACCTACCGTGGTGTTTGTAGGAGAGAATAATCATCCTGTTGAGAAAACGGATCAGGAGCTTCACTCGACTGTTCGCTAATATTTCGTGGTATTAAACGATCATTTGAATTGGATATGCAATTAATACCTTCGGGAATGAAAAGTGCTCCGGTAACAGAAAATGAACTTAAGGTTCTTACTGAGTTCATCTTCGTTAAGGGTGGGGTGCAAATGATGTTTCAGCATGTATTTGCGGAAATGAACGAGATGCTTGATGAAATTAGTCGGCATTACCCGATGGCCCAAGGTGTGCAAAAACAAGATTTGGGTCATAAATGGAATCTGCTCAAGCATATGAGTGACGGCATTATTGAAGAATGGCTTTGTTTCGAGGAAAAGATGGGCATTATGCGCCAAAATTGGGGCAGTCCTGAAGAAAATCAAAAACTTGAGTCCCAAGATTTAGTCATGAAGAATGACGCATTTATCAAAGGTCAAGGATATTACAAGCTGTTAATGTATCCACAAGCACAAGGGCAGTTTAATCAAGCGCTTGAACAATTCCCTGACAGTTTTCTCACGCATACTTATATGGGAATGTGCCATCTTCACATGGGACATCTAGAGGATGCAGTTAATCATTTTCACAGTGTACTAAAGGGAGCAGCTAATAACCGTTTGCGAGCAATCATTTATAATGCATTAGGATGTATTGAAGCGAATCGAGGAGTACGTGTTAAAGCGAAAGAGTACTTCACGATGGCACATCACAGCGATCCATCTCTGCCCGAACCATTGGCTAATTTGGAGGTTTGTATGCACCACTCCGGTAAGCTACAATTTGGGAATCAATTGACATCGCTGTTGTAACATAAAGGAAAAGTCATTCCATTAGCGATGCGATCATCCGACAAGCGGAGCGCATCGCTTTGTTATATAATTGAATTAATCATTGTGTAACCGTTGTAACTTGTTGAAATGTAGGTTACGTGTGCACTAATTTTCAAAATTGCATTCTTCTGTTATGCTGTAAAAGAGACTGCAATGAAAGGGACTTATGAACTAATGAAATATGCCGTACTCGATTTTGAAACGACGGGTAACCAGCCCTCCGATGAGATAATTCAAGTGGGGCTTGCCATTATAGATGAAGATCTCTCAGTATCCAAGATATATTCTTCCTATGTTAAGCCGAACGTAGCCATTCCACCGTTTATCACGGGATTAACAGGCATAACAGAAGATGATGTTAAGGATGCGCCAGATCTTGATATGGTCATGATGGAAATGGTTCCTTTGCTTAATGATGTAGTGCTCGTTGGTCATAACGTGGCCTTTGATTTTAATTATTTGCAGAGCGCATTGGATAAGACAGGATATTTACCTTTTACCGGTCGAATTCTAGATACGATGGACTTTTTGAAAATTATTTTTCCTTCGCTAACTTCTTACCAACTTGGTCAAGTCTCCTCGGAATTTGAAGTACAGCATGATCGTCCACATCAGGCGGATAGCGACGCTTTGGCTACAGCTCTTATTTTTATAAAGTGTCTGGAGGAAATTTTCGGTCTGCCGCTGCTCACTCTGCAACGATTGTCAGATCTATTTGCAGGTGAAGATAGCGATTTAGGCTGGTTTTTTGATGCCATGTTACAGGAGAAGGAACGGCAATTTGATGCTAATCCGAATGTCTTCACTTATTATCGCCAATATGCGCTGCAAGTAGATGATTGGATGGAGATGATTCCTCCAAGATATGGTATCGACAGTAATCCGTTGTCTATGATGACATTTGAGCAATTTATGGATGAGATTCGGGAGCGACTGCGTGCCAAATTACCGCAATATGAAGAACGTGAAGCGCAGAACATCATGCAAAATGAAGTGATGCAAGCGTTTCAGGAAGACAAGCATCTCTTGGTTGAAGCTGGAACAGGAACAGGCAAGTCACTTGGATATCTTTTGCCTGCCATTTATCATAGCGTGAAGCAAGATGAAAAGGTAATGGTTAGTACGCATACGATTAATCTCCAGGAGCAACTGCGAGAGCGTGATATTCCGTTATTGACAGAAGTGGTTCCTTTTCCGTTTCGGGCTGCAGTTTTTAAAGGTAGACAGCATTATTTGTGTTTGAGAAAATTTGAACATAAAATTAACAGAAGAGACTTTGCAACACCCAAAGAAGATGTCATGATTGCCGCACAAATGATCGTATGGCTGACGCAAACCGAAACCGGGGACGATGAAGAGCTCAATATGGGCAATCGAGGCGGAGACTTCTGGGAGACCGTAGCCAGTGAATCAGATTCTTGCCTTGGACGTGCTTGCCCATGGTTTCGTAAATGTTATTACCACAGGGCTAAACATGAAGCTGGAATCGCTGATGTCGTCATTACGAACCATTCGAAATTGTTCACCGATATTCAAGCCGGGCATCAATTACTGCCGAGTTACGAGCGACTTGTTATCGATGAGGCTCATCACTTGGAAGATGTTGCAGGTAAACATTTAGGGCTTCAATTAAAGTATTTTACTGTTGTGCATACCTTGACTCGCCTGTATAAAGATAGCAAGACAGGGCAGTTACCCAATCTTAGAGGTCTACTCCAGAGTGCGAAGAACGAAAAAGCTTCAGGATGGTGTTCTTTGATCGATAGCATGTATCACTCTCTAATCGAGGTGAAGGAGAATTGGGATAAATTGAGTGAGATGCTCTTCACTCTCATGCCTGACCGTAGTGATGCGGCTCCAGGAGATCCTGGTCAATTCGTTCTTCGATTGCTTCCAAACAAGAAGCCTAAGGAATGGGATGTTGCTGCTGATTTGGAGAACCAGATTTATGTTGCTTTGGGCGATGTTATTCGCAAAGGGGAACGTATACTGAGTGAAATCAAAGATGAATCTGATGATTTTGGCGCCGAAGGTTTAATGACGGACATTAGCGGTTTATTGAAAGATGCCGCGAATGAACGTGAAGGACTACGTTTCTTCATCAAACTGGATGACGACGAGACAGTGTATTGGATTGAGGGCAACGGTAGTTACCGTAGTCGGTCCTTACAAATCTTTGCCGTTCCGATCGATGTGAGTGCACAATTAAAGTCATATTTCTTTGATAAAAAGAAGAGTGTTGTGATGACCTCGGCCACTTTGTCGGTCGATAAATCTTTCCAATATATGATTGAACAACTTGGACTTGAGGAGGCTGCCTCCGAGGATCGACTGTTTACATCGATGCTTCCGTCCCCTTTTAATTATCGGGACCAAGCATTACTAGTCATCCCAAGGGATTTTCCAAGTGTTAAGGGAAGCGTAGGTGACGATCATTTTGTCAGTACGCTTGTACAGTCTCTTGCCGACACAGCAATCGTTACTCGGGGGCGTATGCTGGTATTATTCACATCTTACCGAATGCTACGGCAGGTCTATGATCCCCTTAAAGAGCTTTTATCTTCTGAGGGCATCACAGTTATAGGTCAAGGTATGGATAGTGGCAATCGTAGTAAACTGACCCGTAGATTTCAGGGGCAGAGTGCCTCCGTACTGCTCGGAACGAGCAGTTTCTGGGAAGGGGTGGATATTCCAGGCGAAGCTTTAACAAGCTTGGCAATCGTCCGTTTGCCTTTCCAACCTCCCAACCATCCATTGATTGAAGCGAAGAGTGAACGGCTTCAGAGGGAGAAGAAGAACCCGTTCATGAAATTGTCTGTGCCTCAGGCGGTAATCCGCTTTAAGCAAGGCTTTGGACGATTGGTCCGTTCTTCGCAAGACCGAGGAATTGTGGTTGTTTATGATACGCGCATCTTGGAATCCTACTACGGAAAATACTTTTTATATTCATTACCCGGACCGAAGATGGAGCATATGCCACTTGGACAGATGGTTCCTCGTATTTCGGAATGGCTGATTGCTGAAGAACAAGAGGGTTCTTCATTAGCGGATTAGGAGGAAAAAGGCATGAAATCAGAAAAAATCTCAGATGCGGTAGTACGAAGACTACCCGTATATTTACGTTTTCTCAATCAATTAAGTCAGCGGGAAGTACCGACGGTTTCTTCACAGGAGCTTGGTCAGAAACTGGCTTTAAACCCTGCTCAAATTCGTAAGGATCTTGCCTATTTTGGAGATTTTGGTCGAAAAGGGATTGGTTATGATGTATCTTATCTAATCGAGAAAATACGTCAAATTTTGAATTTAGACCAGCCAATAAACGTAGCTTTGGTCGGAGCAGGTAACTTAGGGCAAGCGTTATCCAATTACAATGCATATTTGAAAGATAACATGAAAATTGTTAGTATTTTTGATGCATTCCCATCGAAAATAGGTACCCAAATTAATAATATTACCGTACAGCCGATTGAGGAATTAAAGGAGACGGTAAAGGCAAATAACATTCGCATCGGAATTATAACGGTTCCAGACACGGAAGCTCAGCGTGTAGCGGATGTGCTGGTTGAAGCTGGAATTGAGGCGATTTTGAATTTCGCTCCGACTATCCTTAAGGTTCCACCAGAAATTCGAATTCATGGTGCAGATTTTACAACCGATCTACTCAGCTTGGCTTACTATCTAGAAGGAAAGGAACATTTATCTGATGAGTCATAAATTATTGATCAAGGACGGGACATTTGCGGTCATGAATGATGCTTGCCCTGTGCTTCATGGTTATATGTTGATAGAAGACGATTTGATTACCTATATCGGTGAAAAATTGCCTGAGGGAACTGAAGGCGCAGAGATCTTTGATGGGAAGGGGCTTTTATTTCTTCCAGGTTTGGTTAACACGCACGGTCATGCGGCGATGTCGTTACTTCGTGGGTATGGGGATGATTTAGCCCTTCAAGTGTGGCTTCAAGATAAAATGTGGCCAATGGAAGCCAAATTTACCGGTAGTGATGTCTATTGGGGAACCTCTTTGTCCGTGCTAGAAATGCTCAAAGGTGGAACAACGACCTTTCTAGATATGTACGACCAAATGGACCAAGTAGCTAAAGTAGTGGAAGAGTCAGGTATTCGTGCCGTTCTGATGCGCGGAGCAATTGGGCTGTGCCCAGAGGATGTGCAACGTCAAAAGCTAGCAGAAGCTGTGAGTTTTGCGAAAGACTGGCACGGCAAAGCTGACGGACGAATCACAACTATGATCTCACCGCATTCGCCGTATACTTGTCCTCCTAATTTCTTCGAAAAGTTTGTACAGGCTTCTCATGACTTAAATTTGCCGATACATACTCATATGTCGGAGACTAAGGCTGAAGTTGAGCAGAACGTAATAGATTTTGGTGTACGTCCAGTTCAGCATTTGCTTAATATGGGGATGTTCTCACGCCCATCACTTGTTGCGCATGGCGTTCATTTGACGGATGAAGAAATTGAAATTTTAAGTGCTCACCAGGTAGGGGTATCTCATAATCCTGGTAGTAACCTGAAGCTTGCTAGCGGGATCGCTAGGGTACCTGAATTGCTCAAAGCAGGAGTTACTGTCTCACTAGGTACAGATGGTGCAGCCAGCAATAATAACCTCGACATGTTTGAGGAGATCCGTTTAGCCGCGTTGATTCATAAAGGGGTATCTGGTGATCCGACCGCGATTCCTGCTTTGGAAGCATTAAAGCTAGGTACAGAATATGGCGCTAAATCAGTTTTTCTTAACGATACGGGAAAATTGGTACAGGGAATGAAAGCTGATTTTATAGCTCTTAATACGGAGCAGGCTCATTTTCTACCAAGAACCGATTTCATTTCGCATGCAGTGTATTCAGCAGGGGCAAAAGATGTTGAGCACGTGTGGGTAAATGGACAGCAAGTCATTAAACATGGGGCAGCACTGACCATTGACGAAGAGAAAGTACGTTATGAAGCACAGGCAGCTTTTGAAGGGCTTTTGTCTCGTTAAGTGGATACTGAGGCTTCATAAGTCTGAAACGGGGAGAGGAAGAGAAGGGTGAAGAAGAGAACCAAATGGATACTGCTCTCTGTCCTGACCCTGCTGCTCGTGCTCTTTGGGCTTCATCGCTTCTACATTTTTATCCAGCAGGATTTATGGAATGGTGAGAAGGCTGCAGTTGTGCGAGCAGAGCAGGAAACCGGTATAAAAGATGTAGATAAAATATGGAAATCGGTTTGGGATGAAGTGTGCTGGGTCGTCAAGGGTAAAGACGAATCTGGACAGGATGTAATGGTCTGGCTGCAAGAAGGGAAAGAAGCACGCGTGTCACCAGTCTCTGAGGGAACTACAGAGGCTCAGATCACTAAGATAATTCATGAACGCTTCCCTACCATCGATATTGTTAGATTAGTTCCGGGTATTTACGACACTAAATTAGTGTGGCAACTTTTCTATAAAGAGAAGGCGCATCACTATTATCGTTTCTACGATTTTAATAGCGGAGAACCGCTATCGGAAGTGTTTACACTGCCGAATCGATAAATTATGCGGTTAACTTAATTAATCAACAAGCCACGCGTTCGAATCTCTTAGAGAACATCGATAACGCGTGGCTTATTTTGCGTGTAATGACATAGATTTCACAACTAGTTAAAACTTTTTCAATTAAAATTTAAATTATAGCCACAATTTCAATCGAAGTGGTATATACTTTGTGATATACTTTTACTTGTTAAATAGATATACAAATTAGTATAAATAGTAATGACGGTGTGATATATCAATTGTAAATATTCATTATTATAGATTCAATATTATATAAGGGGGACAATATAGTGAAACTTCGTACATGGCCGATCGTTCTAACAGTTGCTGCATCAGCGCTGCTATTGTTTGGTGGATGGTTTGCTTATCGCCAGTGGGCGGTTGAAGATCCCCTAAAGAAACTGGTGACGGGGTATGAGGGCGTTAATACTGTTCAATTCGATATTACCCGTAATGAGGTTGATTTGAAACTGGGATTGAAACCAGGAACCGACATTAGTGGTTTGGTCAAATATATAGAGCGAGATGGAAAAAAACTTATCGGCAATCGAACGATAAAATTAGATGTTGTAGATGACTCATCACCTGCTTTGGACAAGTTGTGGGAACAAGTACTGTTTCCGGTGGCACAGGCAATGGAGAATAAACAATATACCGAGATTACAGCTGCTTTGGAAGAGCTAGAGCAACAAGATAGCTCGGTAACAGCTAATGCAGAGATTGATGAGAACAATGTGTATATTACGATGACAGATGGAACTAATAGTAAGTTCATTATCTTGCCACGGGTTCCGCAGAAATTGGGGGTATGGCCCAATGCGTAAATGGATGCTTGAAGTTGCTATTGGATTTGTGCCCGTGCTACTGATTTTTATGGCTTATATTGGAGTAAACATTCTACCGATTGTTTTTGTTCTTGCTTTGCTTGCAGCATTATTTGTATTGACTAAGCTCCGTGGCGGGATTGCGGTTGGGGCTTTACAAGGCCGTAATCGCAAGAAAAAGGTGATTGACAAGCTAACATTCGAAGAAATCGGTGGACAGGAGAGCGCCAAGCAAGAGCTTAAGGAAGCACTTGATTTCTTAGTACGTCATGACGAGATCAAGAATTTTGGCATCCGACCTTTAAAAGGCATTCTACTGACCGGTCCTCCAGGGACAGGGAAAACGTTATTAGCAAAAGCCGCTGCGCAATATACGAATTCAGTGTTTGTTGCGGCTTCTGGTAGTGAATTTGTTGAAATGTACGTCGGCGTCGGTGCGGGTCGCATTCGTGACCTATTTAAGGATGCTAGGACGCGTGCTACCAAAGAGAATAAGGAAAGCGCAGTTATATTTATTGATGAAATCGATGTGATCGGTGGGAAAAGAGAAGGTGGCCAGCAGCGGGAGTATGATCAAACGCTCAACCAATTGTTGACCGAGATGGATGGTATGTATTCATCGGAAGCACCTCGAATTTTGCTTATTGCTGCAACGAACCGTAAAGAAATGCTGGATAGTGCTCTATTACGTCCGGGACGATTTGATCGACATATTCAAGTTGATCTTCCTGATAAAAAAGGACGGCGTCACATTCTGGAGCTTCATGCGAAGAATAAACCGCTGGAAGACAATATTAATCTAGATAAGGTTGCTGAGGAATCCTACGGCTTCTCAGGTGCTCAGCTGGAGAGCGTAATGAATGAAGCAGCCATCTATGCCATGCGTGATGAGCAGAATAAGATTGCACAGCGCCATATGTCGATGGCAATCGACAAAGTTATGCTGGGTGAGAAGACAGATCGTGAATCGACGATTGAAGAGAAAAAACGTGTGGCGATTCATGAATTGGGACATGCTGTTGCTGCTGAGGTTGTAGCGCCGGGCAGTGTGAATCAAGTTGTCCTGAGTCCACGCGGAAGAGCGCTAGGATATGTACGGCATAATCCCCAGGAAGAGAAGTACCTTTATACGAAAGCTTATTTGGAAGGGCAAATCATGATTGCATTGGCAGGTGCAGCAGCTGAAGAAATTTATTATGGAGGCCGCAGTACGGGCTCGAGTAATGATTTCGAGCAGGCGTTGAACATGGTTCGCACGATGATGACTTCAGGATTGACCTCTCTAGGCATCGTCAACATGGACATGGTTACTACGGAAGTATTAATGAATGAGAATGCGAAGATCTTAGACGACTTGTCTGCCAGAACGAAACAACTCTTATTAGATCATTCTGCGGCCTTTGATAAATCACTTGACATCCTTCTTCGAGAAGAACGACTCTCTGGGGAACAATTTCGATGTCAATTTCGTGACAGTACAACTTTACCGGCATAAAACATTATGCCGGTTATTTTTTTTTACTTTTTCTTCGTGCTAAGATATTATTATATGTTGGGTATAAAACATTGTATTATTCGACATGAAGGGTACAATATATGTAGAGAAGACGAAAGGAAGGATCGACTGAATTATGAACTTCAAAAGAATAGGTGTCATTGGTGGCGGAACGATGGGCCAAGGCATCAGCGAAATGTTGGCGGCAAAAGGCCTGGATGTTCTACTTGTAGAAGAAACTCCTGAAAAGTTAAACTATGCTTACAGCATGATCGAAATGAGTTTAGATAAGCAACTCGAGAAATGGGCAATTACTAAGGCGGAGAAGAAACTTATATTATCCAAAATCCATAAAGTTACTCATTTTGCCGAACTTGGTACCTGCGATATGGTCATCGAGACCATTTCGGAAGATTTGGATGCAAAAAAAGAGGTATTCAAGCAGCTTGATCAAGTATGCCCAAGCAACATTCTGCTTGCCAGCAATACATCAACACTTAGCTTGACAGAAATTGCCGGATCCACCATGTACCCAGAACGTGTTATTGGTATGCATTTTATTTATCCAGTATCTCGCATCAACCTTGTAGAAATTATTCGTGGATTGAAGACATCTGAAGCTACATTCGAAGAAACTAAACATTTCGTAGAAGAAGTTGTCGATAAACGCGGAATCATGGTATATGAATCCCCTGGTTTTGTTACTTCGCGGATCATTTGTACAATGATCAACGAAGCGCTTCATGTGCTTGGTGAAGGTGTTGCGACGGCGCAAGATATCGATGATGCTATGCGCATTGGGTATCAGTTCCAATATGGACCGTTAGAGATGGCTGACCGTTTTGGTCTGGACTCTGTACTCGCTGCTCTTGAGCGTATGTTCCGTGAGTTCGGTGAATTGAAATACCGTCCTTCTTTTGTGTTGAAGAAAATGGTTCGCGCTGGTCATCTAGGTGTTAAAACTGGCGAAGGATTTTTCAAATACGACAAGGATGGTGACCGGATATGAAAGTATTAGTAATCAACTCAGGGAGCTCATCCCTTAAATATCAACTGTATGACATGACGGACGAATCCGTTTTGGCTAAAGGACTTGTAGAACGTATCGGAATGGACTCCTCCATTCTGAATCATAAGCCTACAGGCAAAGAAGAAGTAACAGAAGTTAGTGAAATTTTGGAGCATAACACAGCGATACGTAAGGTGCTTGATATGCTTACAGATCCAGAACACGGCGTCATTGAGTCTATAGGGGAAATTCAAGCTGTAGGCCACCGTGTAGTACATGGCGGTGAAGCATTTAATGGCTCCGTGCTTGTAACTGGTGATGTGAAATCCGAAATTCGTCGTCTCTTCGACTTGGCACCTTTGCACAATCCACCAGCAGTAATGGGGATTACCGCTGCAGAGAAGAATATGCCAGGCGTACCTCAAGTGGTTGCATTTGATACGGCGTTCCATCAAACGATGGAGGAAAAAGTATATTTGTATCCAATTCCGAAGGTATTGTATAAGAAACATCATGTTCGTCGCTACGGTGCACATGGTACATCCCATGAGTATGTAAGTAAGACGGCTGCAGAATATCTAGATCGTCCAATCGAGGACTTGAAGATCATTACATGTCATATTGGTAATGGTGGTAGTTTGACGGCTGTCAAAGGCGGTAAATCTTATGATACATCCATGGGACTAACTCCACTTGAAGGACTTATGATGGGAACGCGTAGTGGTGACTTAGATCCAGCTGTTGTTACCTTTGTCATGAACAAAGAGGAGCTTTCCATTAGCGAAGTTAATTCGATGTTGAACAAACATAGTGGATTGCTAGCTATTTCAGGCTCAAGTAGTGATATGCGTGATATTACGGACGGAATGGAAGCTGGCGAACCTAATGAGACGCTTGCTTTTGAAATGTACGAATATCGTCTGCGTAAATACATCGGTTCTTATGCTGCGGCAATGGACGGTGTAGATGTCATTGTCTTTACAGCAGGTATCGGTGAAAACTCAGCAATCGTTCGTGAAAAAGTATGTCAGAACTTGACATATCTTGGTGTAGAGATCGACAAAGAACTTAATAAAGTTCGTTCCGGGGATCCTCGCCGAATTTCAACACCGAATTCCAAGGTAGAAGTGCTTGTTATTCCTACGAACGAAGAATTGGTTATCGCTCGCGATACACATCGCATCGTACTCGAAAACAAATAAATTAAATATTGTCACGTAAGAGGAGAGATTAGTTCATGGCGATCAAAACTGTGATCCGTCAGGTTAACGAGCATGTCGGGGAGACTGTCGTTATCGGAAGTTGGTTGAATAATAAACGTTCCAGTGGAAAGATTCAGTTCCTACAACTTCGGGATGGAACTGGGTATATTCAAGCCGTCGTAGTGAAGAGCGAAGTGTCGGAAGAGACTTGGGAACGCGCTAAGAGTTTGACACAGGAATCTTCAATGTATGTTACCGGTATTATTCGTGAAGAACCGCGAAGTGCTTCTGGCTTCGAGATGACGGTAACCGATTTGGAAATTATTCATTTGACTGAGAACTATCCGATTACCCCGAAGGAACACGGCGTAGATTTCTTGATGGATCACCGTCATTTGTGGCTTCGTTCAGCGAAGCAACGGGCTGTTCTAGTTATTCGTGCGGAAATCATCCGCGCTGTGCAGAAGTTCTTCGATCAAAATGGATTTACATTGGTGGATCCGCCGATCTTGACACCTACATCAGCAGAAGGAACTACGAATCTGTTCCACACGAAATATTTCGAAGAGGATGCTTATCTAACCCAAAGTGGTCAGCTCTATATGGAAGCTGCAGCAATGGCACTTGGTAAGGTGTACTCCTTTGGCCCGACGTTCCGTGCGGAGAAATCGAAGACACGTCGTCACCTTATCGAATTCTGGATGATCGAACCGGAGATGGCTTTTGTTGATCATGAAGAAAGTTTGAAGGTTCAGGAGCAGTTTATCGAGTTCGTTGTGCAATCGGTAGTAACCAATTGCCGTGCTGAGCTGGAAGCTGTTGGACGGGATATCTCCAAGCTGGAGAACATCAAGGCTCCTTTCCCTCGGATCACCTACGATGAAGCTATTGAGTTTCTGAACAGTAAAGATTTCGAAATTGCCTGGGGTGAAGATTTTGGTGCACCTCACGAAACAGCGATTGCCGAAAGCTATGATAAGCCCGTATTTATTACACATTATCCTGCCGGATTTAAGGCTTTCTACATGAAGCCTGATCCAAATCGTCCGGAAGTCGTTCTTTGTGCGGATATGATTGCTCCTGAAGGTTATGGAGAAATCATCGGAGGATCTCAGCGGATCGATGATCTTGAACTGATGGAGTCACGGTTCAAGGAGCATGATCTTTCTCCAGAGGCATATCAATGGTACATGGATCTACGTAAATACGGTTCGGTACCGCACTCTGGCTTTGGTCTAGGGCTTGAACGTACTGTGGCTTGGATTTGTGGATTGGATCACGTTCGGGAGACCATTCCGTTCCCTCGTACGTTGTATCGTCTTTATCCATAAATAAGTTATGGACGTTTATTCACCTGACTTTTAGTGAAATGGAGAAAGGTGATCAAGTATGGCTATGACAGAAGGCTGGAAAGTTTGGGCTAAAGGAATCTCATTTGGGATGGAAGTTGGTATGGTGAATCTTCCATACGCTCTTCTTTCCCATTATCGTAAGCTTCGACTGAGTGATACAGAAGCAATGCTCCTCATACAACTGCTGGCTTACCAGCAAGTAGAGCATAATGATTTTCCATCTATAGATGAGCTAGAACAGCGGATGGGGACATCCACTGGAACGGTATCTTCGATTATCAGGCGTCTGATGAAAGATGGATGGATTACCATTGACGAGGATAACGATGAGACAACGGGTATTCATTCTGAGCGATATAACTTGTCAGGGATGTATGATCGGCTCGGCCAATGTATTGCTGAAGAACGGGCTGCTGCAAGGCAACATGCAAAAGACCGAGTAGTTTCAGTACAACAGCAGGAAGAGCAAGAGCGAAACCTATTCGTCATTTTCGAAAAAGAGTTTGCTCGTCCGTTATCGCCGATGGAGTGTGAAACGATCTCCGGTTGGCTGGATCAAGATGGCTACCCGGAAGAGTTGATTCTACTATCGCTGAAGGAAGCCGTCTTTGCTGGAAAGGTACATTTTCGGTATATTGATCGCATTCTTTTGGAATGGAGCCGTAACCGAGTACAAACTGCTGAGGATGCTAAAGCATACGCGCAGAAATTTCGTGGTCGATCATAACAACAATAATAAGGGGTTGTTCCAAAGTCATCATTGGATGACTGAGGGACGCCTCTTTTTTTATTTGGATCAAATTTTATTTGGATCAAACCTCTGGATTTTTGTTCTTGTCTTTTTTTAAATAGCGTGAATAAACCTATTTGTGCTATTCTGGACTAGTAAGAATTTGGGGCCCGAGTGGCGGGAGGCTATGTAACTTGAGAGGCTGGATCATTTACAAGAGTGCAACAAATGAAGTGAAGCCAGAAACGTTTGAGCTCAATCGTCTAGTTCGCGAAGCAGAGAAGCAAGAGATTGATATTCGTGTATTATCCCCAGAGCAGTTTGAGTTAATTGTGACACGAGATGACCGAAAAAGTGTAATGGTAGACGGTGAAGTGCAGCAATTACCAGACTTTGTATTGCCACGGATGGGAGCGGGGACGAATTATTTTGGACTTGCGTTGATTCGTCATCTGGAAAGATTGGGTGTTCGGACATTTAATTCGTCACAGAGTATTGATACTGTGAAAGACAAGCTTTTTACGCAACAAATTTTGGCAGAACACAATCTTCCTGTACCCAAAACCATGCTAATCCGGTCCAAAGTTGACGTTGATCTAGTTGAGAAACACCTTGGTTTTCCTGTCGTAGTAAAGACGATTTCTGGTTCTCAAGGAAGCGGAGTATTCTTGGCAGAGACCAAATCTAAGTTTATAGATTTACTTGAGATGATTAGTGCCTACAAAGAAAATGCAACTATGATTTTACAAGAGTTCGTAGAGTCGAGCCGTGGAATTGATCTTCGTGTTATTACCATCGGTGGTAGAGCTGTGGCTGCGAT
This sequence comes from Paenibacillus segetis, assembly GCF_014639155.1. Taxonomy (NCBI): domain Bacteria; kingdom Bacillati; phylum Bacillota; class Bacilli; order Caryophanales; family Paenibacillaceae; genus Paenibacillus; species Paenibacillus segetis. The sequence continues at coordinate 2,535,113 of NZ_BMFT01000001.1, read as the reverse complement.
GAAACGTATCTCTGGGAATGATAGCTTCAAAGCGAACTACTCCCGTGGTGGTAAGGTTGAACCCTATGAGATCAATGCCGAAATTGAATGGCTAGCCTTGGAAACCTCGCGATTGCTTAATTTGGATATTGCTGGAATAGATCTGCTTTTTGATGGGGATCACTACAAGATTTGCGAAGCAAATTCATCTCCAGGATTTGAAGGACTTGAATCATGCTGTAACGTAAATATTTCAGAGGAAATCTATAACTTTCTGAGAGTTCGTCTTAATCGGTTCTAATTAAATTTATTGCAAAGTAACCTATTTTCAATTTGAACTGTACCCCAATTGTTAGATTCACTCCCCAACAATTGAAGGTGCAGTTTTATTTTTCTATGTGAAAGTTCTTAAAAATAGATATGTCTCTTGGATGAATACAAATGAGAATATTGTCTTTTAAAAGGTGGACACGAGGAACATATTGTTCCCCTATCAGCAAGATCATATATAGATCAAGTATTGAAATTCTCATCCATATGTAGTAGATTACCGTTTTTATGTTAGTGTATGATCTATACTGCAGATGTCCACCTTTTAAAAGACAAATTACAAGAACGTTCTTCCATTGTGGACAGGTGTAAGCAATTTTTGGGTGAATACTTTTCTGCTGAATCTACTGTAGAGTAGTAGAAAAATTAATTTTTTGAATTCATGCAGGGTTAAGTCAATTTTGTATCGTTTATTAAAGTGGGGAAGGAGGAGAGAGCTATTGACGAAGAGTCTCTAATACTTAAATCTCAGCAGGGAGATGTTCAAGCTTTTCGCAAGTTAGTGCAAGAATATGGGAACTATGTGTACCGCGTAACGTATTCGGTTCTGCATGATGCGAAGGAAGCGGAAGATGCTGCCCAGGAAACCTTTCTACAAGTCTATAAGTCTCTCTCTGGTTACCGTTCCCAAGGGTTTAAATCCTGGCTTACTAGGATTACTGTAAACAAAGCCATTGATATGAAGCGAAGGCGGGACCGCCGGAGAGAAGAACAATGGGATCCAATCGATGTTGTAACTACATTCCATTCACATGATGATGATATCCTGAAAGGATTGATAGATAAAGAAGGTAGACAACAACTTCACGATAAAATTTCACAGCTTCCAGCAGGACATCGAGATATAGTAACAGCGTTCTATTTGGAGGAAAAAGGGTATGAAGAAATCGCCGAAGAACAACAAATCGCCATTAAGACGGTAGAATCTAGATTATATCGTGCAAGGTCGTGGATTCGCGAACATTGGAAGAAGGAGGAGTGGAATTGAATAAGCTGAGAGCAAACGATGAGAACGTGTGGAAGGATTATATTCGTAGAGATGATATTCAAGTGAATGATGAGGAACTCGAAAATGATCTTTTACAAGATGATGAATCTTTAGCAGCGTACATTGAGGCGTTGACTTCCCTCGAGCAGGAGCTTCCGAAACTTGCAGATCAGGATCGATTCACAGAAAAGGTTATGAGGTCAATCCCTATTGCTGAGCAGAAGTACCATACTAAATCCACTTGGTCACGTAATTGGAGTCGTCATCCGTTGTTTCATTATGTAATTGCCGCATCCATAACGCTTTTCCTAATGTCTTGTGGATTGTTTGACTATATAACGCTAGGAACTGAGAAAGTCATTCATCAGACTGAGGGCCAGTCGCTTAGTCAACAACTGTTAGATAAAACATCAAGCTGGATTGATAAAATAAAACCGTAATCTTACTGAGAAAGGATGGATGAGTTTTGCCATATTATCGTAATCGATTGTTAGCCTTTATTCTGAACTTCATCCCAGGTCTGGGTCACTTGTACTGGGGGAGAAGAGGAAGGGGCTTGATTTACCCGATCTTTTTCTTTGGAGGACTTCTTGGTGGTGCTTTCTTGGCTGCAGTATCTAACGAAGGAGAGTTCTTCCTTGCAACTGCAATTTGCGCGTTAATTCTATGGGTTATATCAATGATTGATCTGCTCGTAATGTTGTTAAGAGAACCTACACCAAGGGAGTCTGCACACCATTATCCTGAAGATCCAATGCTGCGAAGAGATGAGCCTCAAGAACGTTTTTTTACAATTCTGCTATCTTTTGTCCCTGGACTTGGTCATTTTCAGTTGGGATTGATGCAAAGAGGTTTATCGTTTCTCATCTCGTTCTTTGGACTGATCACGATCATGTTCTTCATTACTAGTGTAACGAGCCAATCTGTATTTCTATTGTTTCTAGGGCTTCTGCCAATCATCTGGCTCTATTGTATGTTCGATGCAGTTCAGCTAATTCATCGTAAGCAAGCAGGGGAGCTACTCGTAGATCGGACGATATTTGATGAATGGGAATCGGGGAAAATTGATGGTAGACGCAGTAAAGTTCTTGCGACGCTCCTGTCCGCTTTTCCTGGTGCCGGACAAATGTATCTCGGTATGCAGAAACGCGGACTGCAACTCATGACACTTTTTCTTGGAAGCTTCTATATCATCGATGTATTGCGTTTATCACTGTTTCTATTTATCATCCCGGTCATTTGGTTCTATAGTTTCTTTGATGGTCTTCAGTTATCAAGCCGTTATGATAGAGAGCTGTTAGAGGATGTTCCACTGATCCATAGCAAGGGTAATCATCAGCATTGGATTGGTATTGTACTATTAATGCTCGGTATCTACTATGTTGGGATGAATTTAGTGGTTCCGGTGCTTAATAACCACTTTCCAGAGCTGCGGATTTACTATCGAATCGATACCTATCTTCGTCCATTCATTATTTCTGTGATCCTAATTGGCGGTGGATTGAAGCTACTGGCGAAACCGAAGAGACATGAAGCATTTTGGGACGATAAAAAGGACGACAAATTGAGATAAGTCTTCTTCTGTTTGTAATGATTCATAAAAGGGTTCCTTTTGGAGGCTAACTACCTCTAAAAAAAGGAACCCTTTATAATTAGCCCAAAGTTAACCGTCGATATTCTAACTCAAAGATAAACTCGAATACCTCCAAGTGATGCTTAGCTTCCAATGCATTCTTACCCCAAGCGAATATTCCATGATTACGTAGCAGGATGCCAGGAATGTCTGGGTTGAGAGCGGACGGAATTAATTTAGCAATCGAAAGAATATCTGCGTGGTTGGGAAGGATGGGAATCCGAATCGAAGTATTTTCTTCCCAGATACCAAGCTCTTTAATGAGCTCAATACCTTGAACTTGAAGAAATCCACTTTCGCCAAATCGCTCACTTAATAGATTATTAAATACGGTATGCACATGGAAAATAGCGCTACAGCCGGTCATACGGTAAATTTTCGCGTGTATGAGCGCTTCTATACTTGGCTTGAGCTTGGTCGTCTCACACGGTTCACAGGAAGAGTCAACAAATAGAAAGTTATCAGGTGTATGTACAGATTCGTTCTTACCACTTGCAGTTACTGCAAAATGGAAGGAGTCAGGTGAAAAATCCCCGACACGAACGGAGAGATTACCGCTTGAACCCGGGAACCAATCTCTAGCTGCAAACTGCTCTTTGATTGTTCTCAGTTCCTCGAGTACGGTCTGCTTCTCCTCTAGCGTTATATCTGCATAATCCACGGCTCATCAAGCTCCTTCCCGACTCAATAAATCCTCCTTGATATCGAAAAAAGTCTCAAATGGTGTATGTGTTACGCCAAGCTCTTGACATTTCTTAGTCAAAGAGGCACGTGAGTAGACCCGGTCAGCAAGCTTAGCTCCTTCAAAATCAGAGATACTGTCACCAATTAGAATACGTTCATAATGATCTTCGGAAAAACGGCGTATGACCGTTGTTTTACACATGCCGCAGTCGCTGCTACATTGATCGTCACATGGATGTGGCCAGTTAATCGTAATGTGGTCTTCAGTGAAATCTGCCTCGTTACAATAGATGTGCTCTGAAGGAATATTGAAAGCGGCTAAGAGTGGCTTCATAAAGAAATCTATGCCTCCACTTGTAACATAGAACGGGATGTTACATTCTCGTAGAAAGTCCAGGAATTCCGCGAATCCTTCTCGAATTCCTGCTTGTCCAAGCACACACTGGATTAATTCATCTCTTTCAGAGGAGGGTATTAGGCCGAACATGGCGCTAACACCCTGACGAATAGAAATCTCTTGCGATATTAATTGTTGTATGATCATTTCGACGCCTTCGGGTTTGAAATACTTCATGATGGCAACGATATTGTCACTGTTCGTGATCGTTCCGTCGAAGTCACAAAAAATGACAGGGTGTTTCATTTTATTATGTGGCAGTGCAGAATCACTCATAATAAAGCCTTTTTTACTGCTTCGCCCATTTCCTGTGAACGCTCGGCACATCGGTGTACGGCAGCCTTCACTGTGGCAGTGAAGTTGCCCGCTGCCAACACTTCAAGGGCCGCTTGTGTTGATCCGTTTGGCGAAGTAATGTCAGCTCTAAGCTTAGCTGGATCTTCTCCCGTTTCAATCATCATGGAGGCCGCGCCTCGTACAGTCTGTACCGTCAACTCACGTGCTTGCTCCGGTGTCAGTCCACCTTCGATACCTGCAGCCATCATAGCTTCCATCATGTAGTAAATATATGCGGGACCGCTTCCGGACACACCCGTCAAAATTTCCATTCGCGCTTCAGGAATGACACTGACTGTTCCAACGGCTTCAAACATGGATAACACCTGATTGGTTTGTTCCGCAGTTGTTTCCTTTGAGAATGCGATCCCCGTAGCTCCAAGTCCAATTGAACTGGAGGTATTAGGCATCGTCCGAGCAACTGGAGCTTTAAACCCAAGTAGAGCCTGTATAGTATCGATGGATAGTCCAGCAATTACTGAAACAATTAGTTGTTTCTCTTGAAGGAGCGGCCCTAGTTCTTTAAGAGCTGCTCCAGCGTCTTTCGGCTTCATCGCCAGAACAATGATGGAGGCAGAAGTTAGTAATTCACGCTTTACATCTTCCAGGTTAGCAGTTATAACTCCGTATTTCTCCGTTAGCTCATTCAGGCGTTCTTGATTGCTACGATTAAGCATAGAGATCTGTTCAGGTCTCGCGACTTCACGTGCGATGAGTCCTTTTACAATGGCTTCCGCCATAGAACCAGCACCATTAAAACAGATAGAAAGTGGCGAATGAGTTGTGGATGAAGTTGTCATGATATGATTGACCTCCTGTCAATAAATAAGGTTTGTTAAGCTTATTGGCGAATTTGACCATGGCCATCGATAATATATTTGCTGGATGTCAAAGCTGGTAGGCCCATCGGTCCTCTTGCATGCAGTTTCTGTGTACTGATGCCGATTTCTGCACCAAATCCAAATTCAAATCCGTCCGTGAAACGAGTGGAAGCATTATGGTATACGGCAGCGGCATCAACTTCTTGTTGGAATCGCTCGGCATGGCTACGATTCTCCGTTACAATACATTCGGAATGTTTCGTACCGAAACGCGCGATGTGGGCCATGGCTTCATCCATATCATGAACTACTTTTATATTGAGAATATAATCGTTATACTCGGTAGCGTAATCTTCATCTGAAGCAAGTAGCGCCCACTCGACAATTTCCTTTGTTTTTGCGCAACCTCTTAGCTCTACTCCGGCTTCGCGAAAGCTTTGTGCGATTTCATTAAGATGTGACGCAGCGAATGTTTCATGAACGAGCAGTGTTTCCATTGAATTACACACCGATGGTCGTTGCACTTTGGCGTTAATTGCGATAGCTGTACTCATTTCTAAATCAGCAGATTCATCTATGAAAGTGTGACAAATCCCTGCACCTGTCTCAATAACCGGAACCGTTGCGTTCTGAACGACATTTTGAATTAAGGAGCTACCCCCGCGTGGAATGACAACATCAAGTAGACCGTTAAGTTTAAGCATTTCATCCACCGAAGAGCGATTCGGATCTTCAATTAATTGAACTGCATGGCTAGGGATGGAGGTAGTAGCTAGTGCATCGTGAATGATCTCTACGATTTTACGATTAGATGAGAGTGCGGATGAACCTCCGCGAAGCACAACGGAATTTCCTGTTTTCAAACACAAGCCTACCGCATCGACGGTCACATTTGGGCGGGCCTCGTAAATGATACCAATCACACCTAGTGGAACCCGACGTTTCACAATATGGAGCCCATTAGGACGATCCATCTGTTCAAGAATGTCACCGACAGGATCAGGAAGCTCTACGATTTGCTGTAGTCCCTCGGCAATGCTTCTGATTCGATCATGATTGAGGGCTAGTCGATCTAATAGCGAGGATGAAGTTCCGTTCTCCCGTCCACGCACCAAGTCTTCTTCATTTGCAGCGATGATAACATCACTATTAGCAATTAGTGCTTCGGCAGTAATTAATAGGGCCTCATCTTTCTGAGCTGTCGTTAAGCTGTTCAAGGTCGAAGCCGCTTGCTTGGCAAGCTTAGTCTTTTGTATTACTTCACTCATGTTTATTACCTCCAATATTATAAATTTATGCTTTTAATGAAATCCATTCATCCCGATGAATCACTTCTAAACGATGGACGCTATTTATCTTTTTAACCACATCGGCACTGAGCAGACCTAAAATTTCCTGCATTTGCTCTACATCATAATTCACAACACCACGGCCTAATATTTCGCCTTCGGTATTATGAACTTCAACTACATCACCAGCATGAAAATGGCCTAATGCCTTGCGTACACCTACAGGAAGAAGGCTTCGTCCACCGTGTATAAGGGCTTCTTCAGCTCCGGCATCCACCTCAAGTGAGCCAATCGGTGTGGATAAAAAACCAAGCCATTGTTTTTTCCTTGGCAGTGAACCTGAGTGGGTTTCAAAATAGGTTCCCTGACCTTTACCCTCTAAGATAGCAAGTAGTTCACCTGGTTGGTTCACTTTTCCGATGAATACGGGCACGCCCCCAAAGGCTCCAATTTTGGCTGCATCCAATTTCGAACGCATACCACCCGTTCCTACAGAAGAACCAGCGCCGCCAGCAATACTATATATCTCATCTGTAATCTCAGTAACTCTATTGATACGCACGGCAGCAGGATTAATTCGTGGATCTTCGGTATAAAGTCCGTCCATATCAGTCAGAATGATGAGTTGATTCGCTTTAAGCAAATTGGCTACTAGTGCAGATAATGTATCATTATCTCCAAACTTCAATTCATCGATGGATACCGTATCGTTCTCATTGATAATAGGTAACACATTATGCTTAAGTAGTTCTTCTATGGCCATGCTGGCGTTGCCCGTTCGCTTCACATTTTGAAAATCAGAACGAGTTAGCAGTACTTGTGCCGAAAGGATCCCGTGAACGGCGAGTGCTTCGCGGTAGCTCTGCATCAACAGTGCCTGGCCAACGGCCGCAGCTGCCTGTTTCTCATGTAATAGTTTGGGACGTTCCGCGTATCCGATCTCACGGAACCCTGCAGCGACAGCACCCGAGGTAACTAGTAAGGGCTGGTAGCCTGCAGTATAGAGAGCAGCTAATTCAGCTGCAAAGTAAGCTATCGCTTCCCGATTCAATCCTCCCTCTGGAGAGGTCAGTGAACTGCTCCCGATTTTGACGACGATACGACGTAACATGGATTTCACTCCTTAGAATAATTGAAAATAAAAAAAACTTCCGCCTTTGCAGCGCAAAGGACGAAAGTTTGACTTCCGCGGTACCACCTTTATTGATGAGTAATCTCATCCAACTTAAGCCCGGTAACAGGGGCGCTGTCCGGTAATCATATACCGGCCGCTCGGGGATAGGTTTCGGAGGGTGCGAACTGTAAATTCTCACAGCCTAAGGAATTTACTCTCTGAGGATCCGCTGATCTCTCGTACTGGTCCCGTCTACACGTTTGTTGATGTCTCGTGAACGATAATTAATTACTGTTAGAATACCATGCGATAAGAGGCAATGCAAAACAAAATACTTTAATACAGTAGTGTATTCCATTCCACTGATCTATCCGAGCTGTATAGATGGGATTGACGATGGAATGAGACGGACATTATGATGAGACAAAAGAAAAAGCACGGGAAATGGAAGGATGGTATATATGTCTCAAGTGGCGGGAACTTCATGGAATATTGCATTGCTTCAGACCGATATCATGACCGGGGAGCCGCAGCGTAATTGGGAAATAATGGTGCGTTGGATGGAAGAAGCAGTGGCGGCTTCCGTGAAACCAGATGTTATTGTACTACCGGAGATGTGGAATACCGGTTATGCACTATCGCAAATTGATCAGCTGGCAGATATAGATGGAAGTCAGACTCGAGAATGGATTTCTGCGTTTGCAAAACAGCACGATATTCATATCGTAGCTGGATCAATAGCCGAGAATCGAGCAGGTAAAGTATTCAATACGATGATTATCTTCAATAGAAGCGGAGAAGAGGTTGGGGCTTATTCCAAGATCCATTTGTTTAGGCTAATGGAGGAGGAGAAATATTTGACTCCTGGTGAGGCTTTTCTATCCTTTGAGTTGGATGAGATGAAGGCAGGAGCCTCTATTTGTTATGATATTCGTTTTCCTGAACAGGCTCGTACATTATCATTATTGGGCGCAAAAATATTATTTGTCGCTGCCGAGTGGCCGCATCCTAGGTTGCACCACTGGCGGACGTTGCTTATGGCAAGAGCGATAGAGAATCAGATGTATGTTGTAGCCTGCAACCGAGTTGGCAATACCGTTAGCGATTCATTTTTCGGTCATTCTATGATCATCGATCCGTGGGGTGAGATTATTGCGGAAGGTAGTGAACGAGAAGAGATCGTCACAGCTCGCATTGACCTCACCCTAGTAGATCATGTTAGAAATAAGATTCAGGTTTTTGAAGACCGACGTCCAGAGCTTTATGGAGTTGGTTTTGGGAGAGTAGCTAAGGTTTATCCTTGAGTTCCATTGCCATTCTCATCTTCATCTCGTAAGTGTTCTTTCATCGTCAATTTAAATGTTTCTATAAAAGCCTCTGCGGCTTTAGATAAATAACGTCCCTTACGATATGCAATAACTAGCGTACGGCTTGGGACCGGACTTGCGAGTGGCAAATAGACTGGAATCAGTTCGCTTCGCTCGGCGCGGGCGATAAATCTAGGAACAAGCGTGATGCCCATACCTGCCGCAACTAGGGATTGCACGGTTTCAATGTTATTACTTTCGAAGACAATCTGGGGTTCGAACCCCGCGTCACGGCATAAATCTAACGCTATTTTACGGAAACCTTGGCCTTTCTTGAGTACGATAAATGACTCATCTCGAAGTTGCTCTAGCTTAATGCCACCTGGCTGTGCTTTTAGTTTGGCTAAAGGATGATTAGGTGGAACAGCCAGATCTATTTTTTCTTCACAGATGGTTTCGTAAGTTAAGGTTGGTTCTTGCAAAGGTAGGGAGAGCAAGCTGAGATCCGTACCACCGCCTGCCGTTAGCTTCTCCAAATTGAGCGAGGTATCTTCCAATAAAGTGACACGAATCTCCGGATAAGCTTCTTTGAAGGCTGGCAGAACATAGGGTAGTAGGTGGGATCCAGTGATCGGCATACTTCCAATAATGACACGACCTGCACGTAGCTGAGAGATATCATCCATCTCTTGATGCAACTGTTCGACCGCGTCCATTATTTTTCTGGCATGCGAGATAAAGCTTGCGCCTGCATGTGTTAATTCAACGGAACTTGTATTCCGATGGAATAATTTGACGCCGAGTTCCTGTTCCAGTTTGGATAATTGTTGACTTAGTGAGGGCTGTGCAATATGCAGCTTCTCAGCTGCCCTAGAGAAGTTCTTCTCTTCAGCAATTTGTAGCGTATATTGGAGTTGTCTTAATTCCATATAATCACCTTTCGTAATCAGGTTCATTGAGAATGACCTATAAGTATTTCCTATAAGTGAGTATATTATAATTCAGCTGTAGGAGCGATATTTTATTTAATCTAAATATTTATGTATAATACAGGAAAAGTAGTTTCAGGAGGTTGCCTAGAGATGAAAGTATGGAATGAGATAAAGGGCTGGAGTTTCTCCATCATACTCGGTTTTGTGCTTAGTATGATTATTGGTATCTTCATTATTCAACCGTATAAGGTAGATGGCCATTCTATGGAACCAACGCTAAATGACAATCAGCGAATTTTTGCTTGGAAACTCCCCCATACGCTTAATAAGCTTCCTGACTATGGGGATGTCGTTATTATTGACAGTAGGGTTGACCGAAAACGTACTTTAATGGATGACATCAAAGAACATCCAATTTTCCGGCTCATGTCCGGAGAATCTGATAAGGAAATTTTTTATGTCAAACGAGTCATTGGTTTGCCTGGTGATACGATTGAAGTAAATAATGGTCATTTGTATCGTAATGGTGAAGAATTAATTGAACCTTATATTAAGGAACAAATGGACATAGGTCTGGATCAAGTTTGGACACTTCCTGAAGGATCCATCTTCGTGATGGGAGATAATCGGAATCACAGTAAAGACAGTAGGGTCATCGGTCCCGTTCCGCAAGATCATGTGATGGGGATTGATTCGTTTTAAGCGAAGTTTAAATCCTAATTATGAATAAATAGTCCCCTTGTTTGGGGGGCTGTTTTTTTTGACGTTTTATTTATGGACGTGGTGCTCATATGTATGGACATCGTGTTTATACTATGATTTAATACCATGAACGTATTAAAATACATGATATAATTTAAATGCTTCAAATAAAAATTATGGATGCTTAACATGCGCAGGAGGAGAAATAGGAAATGAATGATAAAATCTATTCCTTGGTTATTGTCGGTTATGGTGGAATGGGCAGTCAGCATGGACGTAAGCTAGAAAATGTATCTCGAATCAAGGTGACGGGTGTATTTGATATTAAAGAAGCCAGACAAGAAGCGGCACGTGCCCAAGGTTATAAAATCTATGAGGATTATCAAGCTGTACTGGATGATCCCTCTGTCGATATTGTATTAATTGCCACACCAAATGATAGTCATCACCCCATTACTATACAGGCTCTTAACGCCGGTAAGCATGTTATTTGTGAGAAGCCTGCAATGATGAACAGTCAAGAAGTAGAAGAAGTCATGAGCGCTTCCGCACAAACCGGTAATGTATTTATGGTTCATCAAAATCGCCGCTGGGATGAAGATTATTTAGCGATTAAGAAGCTTGTAGATGAGAATGTGCTTGGAGAAGTATTCCATGTAGAGTCACGTGTTCATGGCTCTCGGGGTATTCCTGGGGATTGGCGTCATGATCTGAATCGCGGAGGCGGCATGCTTTTGGATTGGGGTGTGCATTTGTTTGACCGCTTGTTGCTCTTGTTTCCGCAAAAGGTTACTAGTGTGTACGCCAAATTGAGTTATATTTTGGGTCATGAAGTTGATGATGGTATCAAAGTATTCCTCACTTTTGAAGGCGGCAGAACAGCATTAGTAGAAGTGGGAACTACGAATTTTATTGCTTTGCCTTTATGGTATGTAACAGGACTCAATGGAACAGCAATGATTGAAGACTGGGATATGAATGGAAAAGTTGCAACTTGGGATCAAGCAGATACTAAAGATGCCGTTCCAATTGTAGCTGGTGCTGGTTTGACCAAAACAATGGCGCCTCGTTCAGAGAGTACCGTTACTGAAACTCCAGTCCCAAGAATTGAGTGCGACGTTCGTGACTTCTACTATAACTTTGTTGATACAATTGAAGGAACAGCGGATCGAATCGTTAAGAACGAAGAAGTCTTGCGCATTATGACTTTGATGGAAGCTGTGTTTGAATCAGATCGAACCGGACAAGTTGTACATTTGAATTTATAATATTAACAAAAGACATCACAATTCAGCATCCTCGTATTGAAGAGAGGGAGCTGTATGTGATGTTTTTTTAATTGCCGAGAAACATATCGTTTGAAATAAGTCTCTTATAGTTATTACCTATCGAATTGATTGTATTTATGTATTTCTAACAAGTTCTGAATCATGATATAGTAGTTTCATTAATCGGAACGTTATCTTAGTCATCTAAGGATGTAGCGTTTCGTCCATGTTCGAATCCTTCAGTGGGGTGATAAATAATGAGTAAACAGACAATGTATGAGAAAATTTGGAACAATCATGTTATTCATCAAGAAGCAGGCAAACCTAGCATTTTGTATATCGATTTGCACCTAGTGCATGAGGTAACTTCGCCTCAGGCATTTGAGGGCTTACGTCTAAGTGGACGTAAAGTACGTCGTCCTGAGCTAACTTTTGCAACCATGGATCATAACGTACCAACGAAAGATCGTTATAACATCAAAGACCCGATTTCCAAACAACAAATTGATACGCTATCTCAGAACTGCCGTGATTTTGGTGTTACGTTGTATGACCTAGATACGATTGATCAAGGTGTCGTTCACGTTATGGGGCCAGAACTTGGTTTAACACACCCCGGTAAAACAATCGTTTGTGGCGATAGCCATACCTCGACGCATGGTGCGTTTGGTGCGTTGGCATTTGGTATTGGTACGAGTGAAGTAGAACACGTTATGGCGACGCAATGTCTCCAACAAGCCAAAGCGAAAACTTTGGAAGTACGTTTTGTTGGTAAACGTAAACCGGGTGTAACTGCTAAGGACCTTATTCTTGGAGTTATTGCTCAATATGGTACTGACTTTGCTACAGGTTACGTTATCGAGTATACAGGGGAAGCTATCCGTGAATTAACGATGGAAGAACGGATGACTGTCTGCAATATGTCGATTGAAGCTGGGGCTAGAGCAGGACTCATCGCACCGGATGACACGACATTTGAATATCTACGTGGTCGTCAACATGTGCCGCAAGGAGCTCAATTTGATCTTGCAGTTGCTGAATGGAAAAAACTCACAACCGACGAAGGAGCACAGTATGACCGTGTTGTTGACTTCGACGTGGATTCTCTGATCCCACAAGTAACTTGGGGTACAAGTCCAGGTATGGGAACGAACATTAATGCAACTGTTCCTAATCCGGTTGATTTTGAGAGTGATAATGAGCGGAAAGCGGCTGAAAAGGCGCTTGAGTATATGGGCTTGACACCAGGTACACCGATGACGGATATCGAGATTGATTATGTGTTTATCGGATCTTGTACAAATGGACGTATTGAGGATCTACGCGCCGCAGCAGAAATTGCAAAGGGCTATAAAGTATCTGACAAAGTAACGGCTATCGTTGTTCCTGGATCAGGACGTGTCAAAATTCAGGCGGAAGAAGAAGGCCTGGATAAAGTATTTACAGCAGCTGGATTTGAATGGCGTGAAGCGGGCTGCAGTATGTGTCTGGCAATGAACCCTGACGTATTGGAGCCGGGACAACGCTGCGCATCCACCTCTAACCGTAACTTCGAGGGGCGTCAAGGTCGCGGAGGTAGAACGCATCTTGTATCTCCAGCTATGGCCGCAGCAGCAGCGATCAAAGGACGTTTCGTTGACGTACGTGATTGGAATGTTAAGAGCGAAATCGTAAGCTAACCAAGGTGAAGAGGGGAGAATTAACCATGGAAGAATTTAAAACACTAACCGGTATTGTAGGACCCGTTGACCGTGTCAATGTAGATACCGATGCTATCATACCTAAACAATTTCTTAAACGTATCGAACGTACAGGGTTTGGACAATTTTTGTTCTATGAATGGCGTTTCGACACTGAAGGTAATGTAAATCCTGAGTTTGAACTGAATAAACCTCGTTACGAAGGAGCATCCGTGCTCATCTCACGTGTTAACTTCGGTTGCGGATCTTCTCGTGAACATGCACCTTGGGCCATTTTGGATTATGGATTCCGTTGTGTTATTGCACCTTCCTACGCAGACATTTTCTATAACAACTGCTTCAAGAATGGTATCCTGCCAATCATCCTTTCGGAGGAACAAGTCGAAGATTTGTTCCAACGTACGGCTAAGCATGATGGATATCAATTGACGGTTGACCTGGAGAACAAAACTTTAACTGACGAATACGGTCTGAGCATCGCATTTGACCTCGACGAGCACCGTCGTCAATTCTTATTGCAAGGTTTGGATGATATCGGTCTTACACTTCAACATGAGGATTTGATTACAGCATATGAGCAAAAGAGAGCTGCTAACGTAGTCTCTGCATAATCTAGCTATATAGCAAAATCAAGCCCATCTTGTTCACTTATTCAAAGTGAGCGAGATGGGCTTTTGTTTGTTTGTTGGGTGGGATTTTTTATCTAAAAGTTCAGGATGGTACTTATGTCTATTATTCTATTAATAGTCAAATAGCCAGTAGCAAATTGTTAGAAATAAAATACTATACTGTATCTGATATCGAAAGGAGTCAATAACAATGAAGCATGTGGATCTACATGTTGAGCAAGCTGTTGGAGTTGGAAAAGGTTATTTTATAGAAGAAAGCCCGCCGGGTATCAACCTACTGATAGAACTAAGAAATGAAGGAGATAGATTGCTCCGGCTAGTTGTAACTCGATTCAATGCACCGACTCTTACATTTGATGTTCAACCACATTCCGATTTTGCAGTGGGTATTGCTAGTGTACAGACAGTGGGGATCTTCGTTCCTGGTGATGGTAAGGGCCCTGGAAAAGGCCGTCTAACTCTTATTCCGAATTTTGCACAGATCAACCTATCATAGATATTAAACTAAGAAATCCATCTGGAATTATCGGACTATAAACAAAGAAGATCGCCTTATCTAACTGGTCATAGTCGGCTAGAGGGTGGTCTTTTTTTTGAAATCTTGATTCTATTAGTTGAACACACATTTTAATAGATTTAGCTAAAAATCCAGTTCCTACATAGTAGAGAAGAATATAGATATAGAAAATATAACCATTAAGGAGTGTTGTATTGCTGATAGTTAAGGAGGAAAAATTATGATTTATGGAATAGGAATTACTGTATTTGTTTTCATTATAACCTTGCTGGTAATATTTTGGAGGCCAGGTGGTATAAATGAAGCTTGGCCAGCTTCGATCGGGGCAGCGATTATATTAATGACAGGAATAGTATCTAGTGGAGACCTGATAGATATTTTCAGTAAAATTGGTGGAGCATCGATGACTATTATGGCGACCGTTGTGATGGCTGTCATACTAGAAAGCTTTGGTTTCTTCAACTGGGCAGCTGAAAGGCTAGCCGTTTTAACTAAAGGCTCAGGCTATCGTCTATACTGGTACATTCAAATATTATGTTTTTTAATGACGCTACTGTTTAATAACGATGGCAGTATTTTGATTACGACTCCAATATTAATCTTACTCCTCAGAAGTTTTCAATTAAAACAAAAAGAAATGATTCCCTATCTATTAAGTGGAGCGTTGATTGCAACCGCTTCTAGCGCACCCATTGGTGTAAGTAATATTGTAAATTTAATCGCATTAAAAATTGTTCATATGTCTCTCTATATGCATACAGCCATGATGTTCATACCAGCAACTTTGGGTTTGTGCTTTATGTCATGGTTAATGTTTATCTTAATAAAAAGAAAATTGCCAAAAACTTTGCCAAATTTTAAGCATGATTTGAAGAAGGAATTGTTAATCAAACATCCCCAACCATTAACAGGAAGCGCAGCTGAAGAACCAAAGAGTAAACGTACTAGATCTATGTTGAGGTTATTATTGTTTGTCTTTGCGATGAGGTGTCTCCTCTTTGTAGCCTCTTATCTGGCTATTCCAATCGAATGGGTTGCTGTATTAGGGTCATTCGTATTACTTTTATGGCGATGGTATCATTTGGGCATTACTCCGTTGGATATATTAAAGAAGATTCCTTGGCACATCTTTATCTTTGCGTTCTCTATGTATGTCATTATTTACGGACTTCACAATGCCGGGCTAACAGACATGCTTATAAGAATATGTGAACCTATTGTTAACCAGGGGCTCCTGCATGTGAGCCTACTTATGGGAGGATTAGTCTCAATACTATCTAATATATTTAATAATCATCCGGCATTAATGCTCGGAACCATAACCTTAACCGAAATGGGATTGGATCCAATTACGTTAAAGACTATCTATCTTGCAAATATTATTGGTAGCGATATAGGATCATTGTTATTACCTATTGGAACACTTGCCTCACTTATTTGGATGCATATCTTAAGAAAAAATAATATCGTGGTGAAATGGAAGGATTATTTAAGCGTCTCGTTAATTGTAATTCCATTAACAACATTACTTACATTGTTCTTATTATTTTATTGGGTACAACTGGTATTTGTTAATTGAAAAGTTCAATTGAATAAGACAACAAGGTGGAAGATAGCCTTGTTGTCTTACTTTGTCTTTCTATGAAGATATAAGTCTATGAGAAAATAATTATTTCTGTTACTATGGAAGTAATTAGCAACATTTGGTGATTTGGAAGCGTTTAATATGTCAGATTGATTTGTTGTTGTCGAAATTACTGGAGCATACCGGTCATCATCCGGTAAATTACAAGAATGATAGGAGCATGATGATGAAGAAATTTGGTTTTTTCTTGACTCTGATAGTTTTCTTATTGGCTTTTCCAAGTTGGGGTCATGCAGCTTCGACGGATACCCATATTTACTTAGATGGTTTGGAATTGGCTCAGCCTAAGGAAGCTCAGGCTGGTAACGTTAAAGGGAGTGTTATGGTCCCTATCCGCGTTATTTCGGAGGGTCTAGGGTACGATGTGGAATGGGAGAAGAAGAGCGGAACCGTCACGATCAAACAAGGGGATACGGCACTTTTACTTACGCTAAATAAGGCAACGGCATTGGTTGGTGAAGAAAGTGTAGCTCTTGGTGTTGCACCGTATTTGCAAAATAATACGACGATGGTCCCTTTACGTTTTGTCAGTCAGTCGATGGGACTTAAGGTAAGCTGGGATAATCAAGCTAAGTCTGCTTACTTGTATAGCCCTGAAGGCGGAACAGCCGAAGAAATACTCCCGGGTGGAGCGACCTCAGCTCCTAATAGTGGGAATGTTGTGACCGTACCTGATAATAATTCAGAAACAGGGATAGGCAATGGATACATATCAGAAACGCTTACCCATATTAATAATGTAAGCTTCTTGGACAATAAATTAATGATAGCAGTAGATGGAGCGGTTAAGCCTAATGTCTTTACGATGTCTGGTCCTGATCGGATTGTCGTAGATATACCTAATGCAGCCTTTGGTGATACTTTTGCCTTAGATGCAAGTAATAAAGGGGAACTAGGAATAACTGATAATGCGGGCATCTCTAAAGTAAGATACTCGTTATTCAGCAGCGCGCCATCGACGATCAGATTTGTTATGGATCTGAATCAGAGTAGTCAGTATTCAGTTACCAATTTAAACGATGGTATGCTAATTATCGATTTGTCGGGAGTAACTGTCAGTCCGACGCTACCAAATGCCACCATTGGACAAAAAGTGGTTGTGATTGATGCGGGACATGGCGGTACAGATCCGGGTACAAGTAGTCCTACTAGACTAGAAAAAGACTATAATCTAGCAATTGCTCTGAAAGTAGAGGCGCTTTTGAAGCTGGAACCTAATATTACCGTTGTAATGAATCGTAGTGATGACACGACTTTAACACTTAAGAATCGACCGAATATTGCTAATAATATAAAAGCGGACATCTTTATATCTATTCATGCCAACAGTGTGGATGATACAATTAAGACCAACCCTAGTGGTACAGAAACGTATTATACGCGTGATGACAGCATTGCCCTTGCGAATGTGATGCATAAAAATTTAGTACAGGCAACAGGACTTAATGATCGAAAGGTACGTCAAAAGAATCTGCTTGTTACTAGGGAAACTACGATGCCAGCAGTACTTCTAGAGTCTGGCTATTTAAGTAATGCATATGATGAGTCTGTCTTGTTCGATCCGATTGTACAAGATCGTATTGCAGCAGGAATTGTCGCTGGTATCAAAGAATACTTTGGTCTGTAATGAATGGGACAAGCAGCGGCGAAAGACTTTAAGGGGGGTACAAAATGAAAAAAATAAGTGTAATCGCACTTATGATATTCTTGATGATAGCTGCAGTTGGTTGTGGTCAGAAGCCCTTGGCGGGTTCTGGAGAGAATGAGCAATTACCGAATTTGTCTGTAAATGAGGCAGAGCCGCCGGCAACGGTTGTACCGGACTCAACTAATTCCACTCAGGGAGCTCAGAATAACGATCCAAATGAGCAAACTGATACGCCAACATCACAGAAACTAGCAATTAAGGTCTATTATACGGATGACGATATCATGGATTTGAAAGAGATGGAGCAGGAAATTACTTTTGTGGATGCCAAAGCTAATTCGAAATATAGTGAGGCATTCAAGGCGCTGCAAAATGTTAGTGGTAGTGGTGTGATCTCCTTATGGGGGAAGGTCATACTGAATTCCACCTCATTTACAGATGGAGAATTAACGGTTGATATTCAATTGCCAGACGAAGCTAGACTTGGTTCAGGCGGAGAATCTCTCGCTATCGATGCCCTGAAGGCAACGTTCTTCCAATTTGAAGAAGTGAAACAACTAGAACTAACGGTCAACGGGGATAAGGTAGACACCTTAATGGGCCACGTTGAGTTGGAACATCCAATGACTAAATAAATTTTGTGAAAAACCATCCCGTCAGCCTTTTGGCTAGGGGATGGTTTTTTTGTAAAAGTGATAAAATTGTAACTTTTTCGATTAAAATGGCATAATTACGCAACTTTTAAGGGGTCCTAACGTCTAATATGTCGTCTAGCGAAGTCTAAGAGAGCTACTTACTTATTCTTCGCAGACAAAAATATTAGGATGGTAGGGGTGACGGATGAAAAAAATAGGTTTAGTGTTGGTGATGTTTCTTTGTAGTTTTGTGTTCATTTTTCCGGGGATGGGACATGCTGCTAGTAATACTAGCATCTATCTTGATGGAAAAGCACTGAACTTACCTAAGAACGGGGAAGTTCAAAATGTGAACGGTAATGTAATGATACCAATTCGTGTCGTCGTCGAGGAGCTAGGATTTAACGTCAACTGGGATAAAGTAACGCGCACGGTAACCATACAGCAATCCGGTACAACAATGAAGCTTGTTGTGGATAACAAAATGGCAACAGTGAACGATAACCAAGTTAAATTATTGGTTGCTCCAATATTAAAAGGCGATACGACACTTGTTCCTTTACGTTTCATTAGTGAGCAAGTAGGGTTAACAGTTCAATGGAATAACGAAACGAAGTCTGCGTATTTAATTACCCCAAATTCCGGGAATGAAAACGGATCGGGTGGAAATGATGATTCTAATAATGGATCTACCAATCCTACACCTCCAGATGTAAATGTTAATTTAGCATCAATTGGGGGTATAAGTTTTAGTGACAATAAACTGATGATTGCCACCGATAAAAATGTGACACCTAATATTTTCAAACTAACGGGTCCTGATCGGTTGGTTGTTGATCTACCAAATGCGAAGTTTTCGGATACGTTCTCAAACGGACAAATGCTAGATTCCAACATGAATGGATATATCGACGTAGAAGGCTACCCTGACGTATCCAAAATTCGTTATTCCTTATTTAGTGATAGTCCCTCTACGATTCGTGTGGTCATAGATTTAACGAAATCTATAAACTATACACTGACCAATGACAATGATGGGCTCATCTTTGTAGATCTAAATAGCGATTCTTCTACTCCATCCGTTCCGGGTGGAAGTGGTAAAAAGCTAGTTGTGATCGACGCTGGTCATGGAGGAACCGATCCAGGTGCGATAAGTGTAACGAAAAAGAAAGAGAAAGATTTCAACCTCGCTGTTGTATTGAAAGTGGAGCAGTTGCTGAAGAATGAGCCTGAAATTGATTATGTTCTTACACGAAGCGGCGATACGTACCCTACGCTCCAGGATCGGGTAAAGATCGCAAATGATTTGAATGCTGATATCTTTATTTCAATCCATGCTAACTCTGGATCTGCAACTGCTAGTGGAGTTGAAACGTATTATACTCGGAAAGAAAGTATCGAACTTGCAAATGTGATGCATAAGTATCTCGTTTCATCTTCCGGGTTGACTGATCGGAAAGTACGCTCCAAAAGCTTGCATGTCACTCGGGAAACCAAAATGCCAGCCGTTCTTCTGGAATGCGGTTATTTAAGTAACCCTAAAGACGATGCAGTATTGTATACTGAATCGTTCCAGAACAGTGTAGCGGCTGGAGTTGTAAAGGGTATCAAGGAATATCTTGGTGTCAACTAAGTGTTCAACAAAGGAGGAGTCATCATGAACAAAAAAAAGTGGGTCTTCGGGATGTTGATTCTTTTGTTGGTCCTGAGCACAGGTTGTGGTCAGAAACCTCAGGCTTCATCGGGAAGTAACTCCCAAAATGAGGGGACGGAAAGTAATAGTGTCAGTGATCCTGTTACTGTGTCACCAGGTAACACGACAGAGGGATCAGAAAATAACACTGTGGAGACGGACACGAAAGAAACTCAGGAAACGAAGGAAACAATTAAAACGTATTACACGGATGATCAAATGATGGATTTGAAGCAGGTCTCTAAGGAAATTTCGTATTCCGAGGATACCCAGAAATACGAAGTTGCTTTGAAAACTTTGCAGGACAGTGGTAATGCAGATTTGTTCGCTCTATGGGAAAAGGTAATATTCAAATCTGTCAAATTTGCCGATGGTGAACTTACGGTGGACATTACATTGCCAGATGAAGCTCGTCTTGGAGCTGGCGGAGAATCTCTTGCTATTGATTCATTGAAGCAAACGATGTTCCAGTTCACTGAAGTGAAGACAATCGAACTTCTTGTTGATGGAGCTCAAGTAGATAGTCTAATGGGACATGTTGAATTGGAACATCCAATGACAAGAAATTAGAGAGAATTAGAGGAATGAGGTCCCTTACCGTCGAATATGGTAGGGACCATTTTTTAAAAAGGGGAGAAATTAATGTCATCATTTAAACGCAGCTTCAAACGAAATACAAAACAAGCAGTTTCGACAATGTTAGTAACGGCTATGTGCTTAAGTGGCGGAGCAGCTGCCTTCGCTGATCAAGCAGCGCCAACTGCCTCGAACCAAAGCACAGCATCTGTTTCTATATTTAGTGATGTCAAAGACGGGTTTTGGGCTGAAAAACATATTTACAAACTAGCAGCTGAAGGAATCATTCTTGGTAATGAAGGTAAGTTCCGTCCAAGTGATAGTGTGACTCAACAGGAAGCCATCACTATGGCGATCCGCTTCATGAACTTGGACTCCCAAAAAGGTGATGGTTCTAATTCACCGAGCGAGCTTAATGTCGGTAACTATTACAAACCTTATGTAGAACTTGCAGTAAAGAAAAACCTCATCGACAAGAAAGAAGAGGCTGCAGCTACTGGAGCTAAAGAAACTTGGGGTTCGAAAAAAGCTTCTCGAGAATGGGTAGCCAAGATTCTAGTGAGAGCATTAGGTAAGGATGCGGAAGCAAAAGCTTCAGCTAGTAATTCTACCGGGTTCGCTGATAATGATAAAATTACAGCATCGAGCCGAGGATACGTTAATGTAGCTGTTCAATTGGATATTACAAAAGGTGTTGAAGGTAATAAATTTGATCCACTAGGTAATGTTACTAGAGCACAGCTTGCTACGTTTCTAAGTCGTGGTGGAGATCATTTTACTCCTAATTATAATAATGTCTTTGAAGGCATTGTGACAGAGTTGACGGATAGTAAATTGACACTAGCTGTAAACGGTCAGCTGAAGAGCTTCATTCTAGACAACCGGAGCGTATATTTTACAAAAGATTCAGAAGTTAAAACAACGAAGGCGGAACTTAAACCTTATACCAAAGTACTCGTTGTGGACAAGGTTGGTTCAGCTGCCTACGTTGAAGTGCTCGATGCCAAACAGCAGCTTGATAGCACAGAAGGTACATTACTGCGGATGCTCAGTGGCAATCGCATGCTACTTCTAGTGAATAACGATTCCGTGACTTATACTTATGATCAGAACACAGCTTTCCTTGATCAGAACGGTAATGCTATAAAGGCGGAAAACCTCACACCAGATAGCACGGTAGTAGTTCAGCGTGAAACTTACTCGGGGGCTAATAAGCCGATTATTGTGCAGGTAAAATCTGCGATTGTGAATAAGAGCGGTAAAGGAACCGTAAGTAGCGTAAATGTTACAGATAAAACGTTGAGTATTAAAGACGCTTCCGGTAACACGGAAACATTTAAATTTGATGACAGCGCTAATGGAACTATTGTGCGTTATCAGTCTCAGATTCTTACTTTGGGTGAATTAAAGCCGGATATGGCTGTGAGTTATGTAGTTAAGAATAACGTACTGGATTCGATCGAAGTAACGCAAGGCGTGGAACGTACGGTAACAGGAACCTTGATTAGTATTGATGGGAATTCTCTTTTGTCATATAAAAATGCCAGCGGTTATCCAGAATTGAAATATCTAGCTGAGAAGCCAAAAGTGGTGATAAACGGAATAAGTGATGCTAGTTTGGCGGATTTGATCGCTGATGTGAACGGTGGAGATAAGGTCGAATTGACCCTTGATCCGGAGGAAAAAGTGACTCAAATCGTTGTACAAGGACGTCAATCCGAACAACTATCAGACGCAGCGGTTGTTAACTATGATACTAAATCAAAGACACTTACGGTTCTTGACTCAGCGAAGAAACCTCATGTTTTCGTGGTAGACGAGAAGACAAAACTGGATTACAACTCAAAAACTCCGACATTGTCAGGCGTCGAATCATTGTTAACAAAGGACCGGAAAATTAATATTACACATATCGGGGATCGCGTATTGTCCCTACAAGTAATTTATAAGTACGATGGAACTTTCTTAACAGCTGATACAACAAAGAAAATTATTACGGTTCAATTGGCTGATGGAAAAACAGTAGCTGTACCTTATCAAGGATCGACACCATCCATTGAATTGTACGGTAAGACCAATGTAGCAATTGGTGATATCAAGTTGGGTGACCCTGTAACATTAATTCTGAGTGCTAATCAAGATGCATTGCAGACGTTAGCAGTAAAATCGACAGTTCAGTTTGAAGTAAGTTCGGTGAGTACTGCGAATAGTCGTATCCGTGCTGTTGTAGATGGAGTAAGTAATGAATTTTATGTGAACGAAGCTACTTTGATGAATGAGAATGGTGCTGTAATTAAGCTAGCGGATCTAGAGGCTGGACAAACGATTAATGTGACTTTCAGTGGTAAAACGGCTGTTTCACTTCAAGTAGTGAAGTTAACATTGGGTAAAATTCAATCAATAGATAGCTCTATACTAACGCTGAAATCTTTTGATGGTGCTACGGAAACCTTCTCACTCTCCGGAGGAGTAAAGGTACTTCGTGGAAGTTCAGTAAGTACAGGTATAACTAGCTTAACAACATCGGATCATGTCGAGGTTCGTAAAGGCACTGATGGTAGTCTTATCATTAAGGTACTGACAGTACTTGAACGTAAAGTATCGCGTTATGACGGTATCAATAAAGAGATTCTTGTAATTAGAGCGAATCTGTCAGATAATAATTATCGGTTCGCTGTAACACCTGAAACATATATTCATCAAGGAGATACGACATTATCCGTGCAATCTTTGAAGGAAAATGATAAAATTGTTTTGTATTTCAACGGTGACAAGCTGGTTGAGGTCGAAAAACAATAATCATTTTCGTGAGAATAACCGTCTTGATGCGGGATTTTCCCCGGATTTAGACGGTTATTTATTACGTTAAAGGGAGTTGGATGGAGACATGAATGCCGCGGATGTCCGCCATATTCTAGACTGCATAGGCGAAATGTTTCCGGACGCGCATTGTGAATTGGTGCATAGCAATGCTTTCGAATTAACCATCGCTGTATTATTGTCTGCGCAGTGTACCGATGCGACTGTGAATAAGGTGACAGTGGATTTGTTTCAAAAATACAAAACGCCAGAAGACTATGTCTCCGTCCCGCCTGCAGAATTGGAGCAAGATATTCGCCGCATCGGTCTGTTTCGCAGTAAAGCTAAGCATATACAGAAATTGTGTATGATCCTAATCGAGAAGTATGGTAGTGACATTCCTAGTGAGCATGATCAACTAGTGCAATTACCGGGTGTTGGGCGAAAAACGGCCAATGTTGTGGTTTCTAATGCATTTGGTGTTCCTGCTATAGCTGTAGATACTCATGTTGAACGAGTGAGTAAGCGATTAGGACTTGCAGGTTGGAACGATTCGGTATTAGAAGTCGAGAAGAAATTGATGAAGCGTATCCCCAGAGATGAATGGACGCTTACACATCATCGACTTATTTTTTTCGGCAGATATCACTGCAAAGCTCAGAATCCGCAGTGTCAAATCTGTCCGTTACTTGATGTTTGTCGTGAAGGTAAGAAACGTATGAAAAGGTCACAAGTCAGAAAAGATAAATAAAGTGTGACAAAAAAAGATAACGATAGTAGAGGATGGGACTCCATGAGATGTATTTCCGTATACACCGATAACTTTGAATTGTTCTCGGATGTGTTTGAACAAGCGATTGAACTTGATTTGCAAGAGCATGATGAACGCGAATTAGATGGCATTACGATTAGTGATTCTGGTGAAGTTCCAGAGCACTATTTAGAGCGGATGGCAGTTAAGCCAGAAGTAGTAGTCATGAAGGATAAACAGAAGGGCATTACCATATTACAACATGGTAAAGTGTTTGAAATATTGATTCCGTCTGAAGCAGATAAGGTTGAGGCTTCACTGATCTAGTATTTAATAATGACCGATTCTTGGGATAAATTCCTAGGGGTCGGTTATTTTTATATCTGGAAATTTTGTTTTAATGAAATGTCGCTCAAGGCTTCCATGAATCTCTAAGGTAATGTAAAATATTGAAAAACAGAAACAGACACAAAGTGTTCAAATAATACAAACGTGAACTTTCTTGCTGTCTATATTCTTAATGCAAGTGAGAAGGAGATTATTTATGGCGACGATTACAACCAGTCAGGATTATCCGCTTCAATTACTTCTTGACCAACTAAGAGCACAGTACAAGATGTATGGAGATATGACCACTTACCGTGAAATCGATGATTTACAGGAAAAGTTAAATGCAAACGAATTAACACTGTCGTTTTGTGGTCATTTTTCGGCAGGGAAATCAAGTCTGATCAATTCATTGTGTGGGAAAGCGGTCTTGCCTTCATCCCCTCTTCCAACAACAGCAAATGTATCAGTACTCCGTCATGGTCTTCCCAAAGCTCTGTTAACCCCTGTGAATGTAAATGGAGATGTCATCAGTGAAGAGGTTCATGTTCCAATAGAAGAGTTAGAGAAGTATTGTCGTGATGGAAATTCATATTCTATGGTTTCAGTATGGGATGAGATTCCGCTATTGGGTGAGCATGGGGTTCTGCTAGATACCCCTGGAGTGGATTCCGGAGATGCGGCGCATGCATTAGTTACAAATTCAGCCCTTCACTTGGGAGATGTCGTGTTCTATGTAATGGATTATAATCATGTCTTATCGGAGAGTAATCTTTCTTTTGCAAAAGTTCTAGCTGATTGGGGCAAGCCACTTTACTTGGTTATAAACCAGATGGATAAGCACCGGGAGGACGAGGTGTCCTATGAGGCTTATCAAAAATCAGTTCAGAATGTGTTTGAACTGTGGGGAATCGTTCCTTCTGGTGTATTTTACATATCGTTAAAAGAGCTTACTCACCCTTTAAATATGCTGTCGCAACTACGAGAGTGTATTACTGAATTATTGACGAAGAGAACGGAGCTACTAAATTATAGTATCGCTTGTTCCGCTCATCATGGTGCGTTGAGCTTTTTGAAGCGTTATGAGGTGAGTGAGGAAGATGAACGCTTTACATTAATTCAGGAAATCGGTGGTGAGAATGCTGTCCTAGAACTGCCGGTAATATTAACGGCACTAGAAGAAAAGATACACTCAAACCAAGGTTTGATCGAGTCTAGGCGCATGGAGTTTACAAAGGAACTAGATCGATTACTTGGAAGTGTACATATTATGACTCCTTCGCTTCGTGAGGCGGGAGAACTTTATTTAGCCAGTCGTGAAAGTAGCTTTAAGACAGGACTGTTGTTCAAGGGAGGAAAGACCCAACGGGAGAAAGAACGCCGTCGGGATGATTTTTTGTCCAAGCTGAAGGAAGGGACTGCAGCACAAGTGGATTGGCATGTTCGTGATCTGCTGCGCCGCTACGGAAGAAGTGAGGAGCTCTGGAGTGCGGAATGGGAGACTGAGATGGATAGGACATTACCGCAAGCGGAGGAGTCGTGGATCACGGAGCCTGCTCAAGAGGGTGCCCTCCTCTCTGGCGACTACACGCTACGCTATGCTGCGGCGGTAGCAGCAGGCATCGCAGGCCGCTACCGCCGCGTAGCCACTCTCTTGTTCGAGCGGCTGCTTGCGGAGGTGCTTGCACCGCGCGTAGCTGTTGCGGCGCAGGAGCTGGCCGCACAGCGCGAGGCGCTGCTGGTGCGGTCTAAGGCAGCGGCGCGGCTTAAGGCGCTTGACGCCGCCGCTAAGGAACGCGCCGAGCGCCTGCAGGCGCTGCTCGGCGCCGCCCCGTCCCTCCCTCCGGGCATTCTGCCGGAGGTGAGGGACCTGCAGCCGCTGCCAGATACTGTGGCGGCGGCCGTAGCATCGGCGCCTGCGGCGCCGGCCACGCCGGCGGTAGCCGCGGCAGAAGCGCCGCACGCGCCTGCCGTGCCCGCCGCCGCTGCCGGGAACGGCCAGCGGCGCCTAACGGCCGCGGCCGAAGTGCTGGAGGCCGCCGCAGAGGTGCTGGGCCCGTACCCGGCCTTTGGCACAGGGGTACGGGAATTGCGTGCCCGTGCGTCCCATTTACGCGGCGGCAAGTTCACGGTTGCGCTGTTCGGTGCGTTCAGCGCAGGCAAGTCTTCCTTCGCCAACGCCCTGCTAGGCTCAGAGATCCTACCTGTATCGCCGCATCCAACTACAGCGGCGATTAATGTAATTATGGCGCCTCAGCAAGGGATGGAGCATGGTCAAGCTAAGATTATCTTTAAATCCCTTGAAGCGATGAAGAGTGATCTAACTTATTCTTTTGAGTCCCTACAACTTGGGCCATGGAAGGAACAGAACTGGTTGTCTCAAGTGTCTAAAATAAAAATAAGTGATGTGCCTCCTTCAGGGAGAGCACACTATAGCTTTCTTCGAGCAGCAGCTTCCGGATGGAGTGAATACGCTAACCATTTGGGGGGCCAGATTGTCGCGAATCTGGAGGATTTCTCTTCCTATGTATCAGATGAGAATAAGGCTTGCTTCGTTGCTGAAATTCAATTGTATTACGCTTGTCCTTTGACAGAACAAGGATTAGTCATCGTGGATACACCTGGCGCTGATTCAATCCATGCACGCCATACGAATGTGACCTTTCAATATATGAAGAATAGTGATGCTCTTGTCTACGTGACTTATTATAATCACGCATTTTCTAGGGCTGACCGCCAGTTTCTAGCTCATCTTGGAAGAGCTAAAGGAAGCTTTGCGCTCGATAAAATGTTCTTCATTGTCAATGCGGCTGATTTGGCTGCAACGTCCGGGGAACTTGAAGAAGTTATTGAATATGTACAGGATGGTCTTCGTGGTGCCGGAATCGATTCTCCGCAAATTTACGCGGTTTCCAGCCAAATGGCCTTGGATGCTAGAAAGAGGAATGAAGAGGTTTCCGAAGCTTCAGGTTTTGCAAAGTTTGAGCGTGCTTTCTTTGAATTTATAAGTCAAGATTCTGCAGGGCTGCTCATTGACGCGGCACAAAGAGAACTGAACGTTATCATGGACCGCGTTGATCAATGGACGACTACAATCATGCAAAGTAAGGAGGAACGTCTAGCTCACATCGAAAAACTGCAAGAAGACCGCAAGATATTTGTGGAAGAACTGGATAGATTGAAGTTGCGGAACCGAGATATGGAGATTCGTCAGGAAATTGAAGAATTATTGTATCATGTCAGACAAAGACTTCGTTTTCTTGCGGGTGATCTGTTTCTTGAATATTTCCATCCGTCGCTTCTTCAAGATGATGGTGGTGACTTAAAGCGTAAGTTTAATTCAACGTTTCACGGTTGGTTGGCTGGATTGTCACTAGAGCTGGAACGCGAAATCCAGGTAACCTCACTAAGAGTAGAGCAAAAGTGTACTGTTCTTCTGGATATGGAATATAACATCTGGATGGAAGAACTAAAAGGACGATTGATGAACATTCCAGCATTTGTGGCTCATCCCGCGATGAAATGGGCCTCTGTCCTTGCCAAAGAAGGTTGGCTTGAGCAGGCACTTCAACCGGGTGATTATTGGATGTATTTTAAGAACCCTAAGACTTTCTTTGAGGGGGGCGGCAAGCAGAAATTACGTGAGGCTGTCGAGTCACCTTTGGAGGATAAGGTTAAAGAGGTCATGGACGAAGCCATAGGAGACATGTTTGTGCTATTTAGTGAGGAGATGGCTAGAGGACTGTCTATACGTGTACATTCTTTAAATGAACAATGGGATGAATGGGAAACGGGCATAAGTGATATTACGATTACCTCTGATGGAGAAGAATCGTGGAAGAATGTAAGTCAAAAACTTCATTCTATGAACCAAATCTTACATGCGACTATCTAATTATCTATCCTAATACGATTAGAGTAAGAGACGGTGTAGGGTAGCTCAGTTTCGGTTTTTGTAACTTTTTGTCGAATAAAATGTGAAATTAATGAAAGACTATTGCAAAATTCGTGTAAATCCCTGAAAATAGAATGAGCTTAATATCATATTATCAATTTATTGTTCATAAATACGAACTCTATTTCAGGAGGTATTTCGGATCTCATGTGGGGAGCTCCTTTATCAAAGCAGGCCAAAAGCATCATGTTGCTCGGCAGTGGGGAATTGGGCAAGGAAGTAGTGATCGAAGCAGGGCGACTTGGAGTCAAAACGATCGCCGTTGATCGGTATGAGAACGCTCCAGCTATGAGCGTAGCTCAAGAGTCATATGTAATTGACATGTTAGATGGCGAGGCTTTGAGATCACTCATCGTGAACATCTCACCGGATATTATAGTGCCGGAGGTTGAAGCGATTGCTACGTCAGTTCTGGTTGAATTGGAAAAGGAAGGCTTCACCGTTATTCCGACCGCAACAGCAGCACTGTTGACGATGGATCGCGAAGGAATTCGTAGATTGGCTGCAGAAGAGTTAGGTTTACGTACAGCTAACTATGAGTTTGCTGATAGCCTGGAAGAATTACAAGCTGCAGTATCAAAAGTCGGTATTCCTTGTGTGATCAAACCGTTGATGAGTTCATCCGGTAAAGGTCAAAGTGTATGCAGGAAGCTTGATGAAGTTGAAGGATGCTGGAACAATGCTCTGGAAGGTGCGCGCGCCAAAAAAATGCGTGTCATTGTTGAATCCTTTGTACCATTTGTTAGTGAGATCACATTGCTGACGGTCAGATCTGTATCGGGTACAATCTTCTGTCCACCGATTGGTCATATTCAACAGGATGGGGATTACACCCAATCTTGGCAACCTCATTTCCTAAATGAGGATCAGCTTAGCGAGGCTCAGAATATTGCACGGAAAATTACGGATGCGCTTGGTGGGTTTGGTTTGTTTGGTGTAGAACTGTTCGTGACGGAAGATGGTATCGTCTTTAGCGAAGTCTCTCCAAGACCACATGATACGGGTATGGTGACCATGGTCACTCAGGATTTGTCGGAATTTGCACTACATGTACGGGCCATTCTTGGGCTTCCGATTCATTCGGTTGAACTGCTGACTCCTGGAGCTTCTGCAACACTAAAAGGTGATCGTGAAGGAGAAAATTTTGTGATTGCTGGAATGGATGAAGCGCTGAGTCTACCAAGAACGCAAATCCGCGTGTTTGGCAAACCGCTCTGTAAGCCAGGACGCCGGATGGCAGTTGCCCTAAGTGGGGCAGAGGATGTTGAAACAGCTCGCAGCCGCGCTAATCAAGCGGCAAGTCTACTGAAGGTGGTATGGTCTAATGAGTAGTCAGGTCTTAGCTCCAACCTTGGTAATCCGAACTAGCTGTAGCGACGATGTTAACGGCATGCTTCCATTGATGCGTCAGCTCCGTTATCCTACGACACCTAGTGTGCTTAAAGAACATCTCTCCATGTTAGACAATCATCCTCTATTCTGTAATCTTGTCGCTGAATTGGATGGAAACGTTGTGGGTACAACCTTCTTAAAGCTCTATCAGACACATGATATGAAGAAGCCAGTGACGCAGATTACTGCGATGGTAGTGGATGAAGAACATCGTGGAACCGGGATCGGTAAACGTTTGTTACGAGAAGCAGAAACCTGGTGTAAGCAGCATGGAAGCTCGCAGATGTATCTGTCTACAGGTGATCGCAACATGGACGCCAAAACATTTTATGAACACTTAGGTTTTATTTGCACTGGATACCGCTTAAGTAAGACATTATCATAATTCAATCTTGATCAGTTAGTTGTTCGTTCTCCGAACTAATAACTGAAGAAGGGATGTTCTTAGATCATTATGATCTAAAGAAACATCCCTTCTTTTTTTGTTCTGTTTCATTAATTAGCTGCGTATCTCGATTGATTTTCATTGGCTGTAGCATTCCATTGAAGGCAGTAAGCTCTGCGATACGTGTCCAAATGACCTCGAAATACTAGACGAAGAAAATTACACGACTGTAAATCGGATGGAGTTGTTAATGCAGCTGACTTATTGATTAGATTAACCCCACCTTTTTGAAAGACGTCACTGACGAACTGTGAACAGAAATAGGAGTTTTCTCCACCGAGTTCTATATTGAGAATGATCCCTAAAATGCCGAGAAAATTGTAGCTGTATAATTCATTATTTTCTTCAAAGTTCTGAACATAGGCTCTCATCGCATCATAAGTTTCTTTGCTGACCGTACAACTGTAAACAGCACAAGTTGCTTTCTCAAATACTCCGCTATGAATGTTCTCTTTTACAAAACCGCCGTACACTGGAATTAGTGGATGTTTTCTTCCGAAGCTATACACTTTACGTAACTGTGGATCAAAAGCAATAGAGGCGTGGTTAAAAGGAGCTCTGGTATACAAACCAATCATTTTAGCTACGAGGGTCCGCGGATTGCTCAATAGAATATAAATTTGCATCGAATTATTCATAAGTTTACCCGCCATAAATTTTATTATTTTGTTTTTCTTCTTGATATTACCATGGTATTTCATTAGAAGGAATACCGAAACCGACTTAGGAATGAAAATAATACTAGACTATAGTCGAGCATGCAATTTAGGCATCATTTACTTTTATAAGACAATGGTATAAAATCGTCTGGAAATTATGGAGATTAAAGGATTAGTTATGCTCAATGAGGAAGGGGATGATCATGATGTATAAATTGATATTAGTGGATGATGAGGAAGACGTAAGGGAAGGATTACTAGGATTAATTGATTGGGAGAGTATTGGATATCAGGTTATGGACACTGCGGAGAATGGGAAAGAAGCTGCAGAATCCGTCGATAAATTTTTTCCTGACGTGGTGGTAACCGATATTCAAATGCCTTTTATGAACGGTCTACAGTTGTCTGAGTGGATTCGTTGTCATTATCCAGCTACTAAAATCATTATCCTGACAGGTTATGATGAATTCGAATATGCGCAAAAGGCGATTAGGCTAGGTATAGATGAATACATATTGAAACCATTCTCTGCAGGCGAACTAGTAGAGGTTCTTCAGAAAGTAAAGGGTCAGCTAGACGAGGAAATGGCTGCCAAGGAAAATGTACAACTGTTGACAGAACATTATCAAAAGAATTTACCAATTCTACAAAGTTTGTTCCTGTCCTCTTTAATGTCACGTAGACTCCCAGCCTCTGAAATTCGTGAGAAAAGTCTGTATTACGATCTTGATTTGAATGGACAGAATTACCTTGTATCAGTGATTTGTATTGATTCAATTACAAAAGCATCGAATGCTCCATTTCGCTCTACTAAGTGGAGTGGATCTGTGTCTCTTAGGGAAACACACGATACTGAGCTTCAATTATTTGCGGTCCTTAATATAGCGGAAGAAATTGTACGTAGGGAAGAGTCAAGCAAAGCATTTATTCATCATGATGAAGTCGTGGTATTAAGCATTTATGAGGGTAGCCATGTGGAAAACGTTGCGAATCGAACCTTTCAATTGCTTGAGGAAGTTTTATATAGTGTGGAACGATACTTGAAATTGACGGTGACGATTGGTGTCGGCTCAGTGATTAGTGATATTGGTGATATTCAATCCTCGTATAATGAAGCACAGCAAGCACTGGATTATCGGTTAATCCTTGGTAACAATAAGGTGATTTGGATTGAAGACGTCGAGACGAGAAATTGGACGAAGCTTTCTTTTGGCGAAATGAAGGAGAAGGAAATGATTCGTTGCCTGAAAGTAGGTAGTGATCAGGAATTACTTGATTTACTGGATGACCATTTCCATGCTCTGATTGATAGTCAAGTATCAAATCAGGATTTTCAGGTATATTTGCTTGAGATGCTAACGGCTGTGATCAAAGCCTCAAAGGATATTCGTGTGGACTTAGATCAACTATTTGGTGATAATGTTACTCTTCTAGGCCAGCTTTCCAGATTTACGCTTGCAGAAGAAGCCAAATCCTGGTTCGTTGGAATTTGCATGAAATTAAAAAATCATATTACATCAAATCGGCAGTCCAGCTATAACAAGTTGGTAGTTGAAGCGCGAGAATATATATTGGCGAACTATAGTGAGAATGATATTTCTATTACAAAGGTTTGTAACCATTTGCATATTAGTACGGGGTATTTCAGTAATATTTTCAAAAAGGAAATGAAGATGACATTTGTTAGTTATTTGATGGGTGTACGAATGGATGCAGCTTTGGACCTGTTACGGAGCAGCGATATGAAAGCGTTTGAAATTGCAGAGGCTGTGGGATTTACCGATCCTAATTATTTTAGCTTTTGTTTCCGTAAAAACTTCGGAATATCACCTAAAGAATATCGAAGTGGAGTAAGACCCCAATGAAATTTTGGAGCATGATTACCCGGTTTCTAAGAGGCTTCCATATCCGCAAAATTCAAGTTCTTATTTCTGTCTCTTCGATTACGATCACTGTGGTGGTTGTCCTTTTGGTAAGTGTTATGTTGTTTAATCGTTTCTCAAGTGCGGCGGAAGAGAACACCTTTCTTGGTCTTGGACAAACGATAGAGCAGGTTAATTCTAATCTGGAATTGTACGTTAGTGGGATGGAGGATATCTTTAATGTCGTAGAAGAAAAGATTAATAAGATGCCTGATGTTACTGATCAACAACTAGGCGAACAACTGGATACTATTATTAATACGCGGGATGATCTTGTCTCTATGGCATTATTTAAACAGGATGGGGAATTAGTGAGGAACGTTCCATCAATTCCAATGCGGCAGAATACGAAGTTAACTGAACAACCTTGGTTTGAGACTGCTATTTCGAAGCCTGGAGCTTTGCAATTTACTGCCCCTCATATCCAGAACCTGTTTAAGTGGCAATATCGATGGGTGGTTTCATTAAGCAAAACGATTATGTACCATGAGAACTCCGAAGTAAAAGTAGGTGTTCTTGTCATTGATGTTAACTTTCGTACGATTGATCAGCTTGGTCAAAAAGTAAGTCTTGGTAAAAAAGGCTACGTGTACATTATTGATGCAGTCGGTAATATGGTATATCACCCTCAACAGCAGTTAATCTATGCGGGATTGAAATACGAAAATCTGGAATCTGTGCTTAATTATAAATATGGTAGCTATCTCGATTATGCTGATGGCGAACAGCGAATTATAACGATTCGTACGGTAAATCCAACCGGTTGGAAAATAGTTGGTGTAGCTTATGCTGATGAATTTTTAACAACTAGAAGGGAACTGAGTGACTTTATTATCTGGTTTCTTATCATCGTGATCATCGCTGTGTTGATTGTAAATATCTATATCTCAGCCAAAATATCGCAACCCATTCGTAAGCTTGAACGGTCGGCATACATGGTTGAGAAAGGTAATTTTCAAACGAACGTGTATGTAAGTGGGGCATATGAAGTTGAACAACTATCAAAAAGGTTCAATCTCATGCTACGGCGGATTCGTGAACTAATGGATCAGATCATCCAAGAGCAAGAGGCGAAACGAAAGAGTGAACTTGATGTGCTCCAATCCCAGATCAACCCTCACTTTCTCTACAACACGCTGAATTCTGTAACCCGTTTAGCAGAATTAGGTAGAAGCGAGGAAGTTGTGACTACGATCACGTCGCTATCGCGATTCTTCCGTATCAGTCTGAGTAGTGGAAGTCATATCATTACCGTGCAAGCTGAGTTAGAGCATGTACGACATTATCTCATCATCCAGACTATTCGGTTCAAGAATAAGTTTGATTATGAAATTATTTGTGAGGATGAAGTGCTTGAATGTCTAACGCTAAAGTTAATCCTCCAACCTCTAGTGGAGAATGCGATTCATCATGGTATAGAGAACTCACCTGAGAAAGGATTTATCGGAATATATGTTAGCGCAGAGGACGACAAACTGATCATTCGAATTAAGGATAATGGTGTGGGGATGTCGGAAGAAAAGCTGAAAAAAATATTTAGTAGTGTCAGTAAGAGTGGAGGTGGCTCGGGAGTCGGTGTACGTAATGTACAGGAGAGAATTTCACTCTATTACGGTAAAACATTTGGGCTACAGTTTGAGAGCGAACAGGAAGAAGGGACAACGGTAACCATAACAATTCCTATGGTCAAGCCGGATGATATACCTGACCCAAGGGAGGATGAGTCATGAGTAAGATCATAGTGATCTGTGGTAAGAGAATTATGATTGTCGCTTTGTTGACACTACTGCTCTCATCGTGTACACCTTCTAAGAGTTTGCAAAGTGAAGAAAATATCATAGCAGTAGATATGATCGTTAAGCTCGATCGAGGAGATTATTGGGATACTATCAGAATGGGAGCTGAAGCTGCAGCCAAAGAGTATAATGTTAAGCTGAATTTTCTAGCTCCTGATAACGAGAATAATTACAAGGAGCAGATTACCTTAATGGAACAATCGATTGCTCGCAAACCTGACGTCATTGTACTAGCGGCGAGTGATTATGAAGCATTAGGTCAGGTAACAGATCAGACTTCTTATTATAATATTCCGGTCATTTCCATGGATTCGGAAGTGGCATCAGCGAAAGTTAAATCATATGTAGGCACAAATAATTACGAAGCAGGCCAGAAAGCGGCGGAGCGCTTAGTCAAACTGACAGGAGAGAATAGTCAAATTGGGATTGTTAATTTTGTGCAAGGAGCACGGAATGCAGATCAACGTGAAGAAGGGTTTCTTGATTACGTCGCCCGGTTCTCAGGCGTTCAAGTCATGGACATCGAATATTGTGGATCAGACGAACAATTGGCATATAAACAAACGAAACAGATGCTGATGGATTTCCCTAATCTGAACGGTATTGTCTCACTTAGCGCAGAGTCTTCTATCGGTGCTGGTAAAGCTGTTGTAGATTTGGGTTATGCAGGTTTGGTGAAATTAATTACATTTGACAATCCACCGGAGATGCTTGAGCTACTGCAAGAGGGTACCGTCCAAGCAATGGTAGTACAAAATCCCTTTAATAACGGATATATGGCTATAGTCACAGCGGTGCAAGCTGCACGTGGCGAGCATATCGATGACAGGATCCCTACCGATACGAAGCTTATTGATCTGGACAATATGTTATGGCCAGAGAATCAGAAGTTGTTGTTTCCATTCGTAAAATAGACGAGAGAGGGAGATCGGTGGAAGAAATCGCTGCGCTTGTCGTTTGATCTTTCGATCGTTGTTACCGTGTGATTGTTTGATTAAATAGCACCCGATGAGGTTACAATCACACGGCAAAGACGAACGCTTCGCTTCTCCAGATTCAAACGGCCTACTCCGCGATTTTTCACCGATCTTTTGGTGGGAGTGAATAAAGATCGCTGCGCATGCCGTTTGATCTTTCGATCGTTGTTGCCGTGTGATTGTTTGATTAAATAGCACCCGATGAGGTTACAATCACACGGCAAAGACGAACGCTTCGCTTCTTCAGATTCTAATGTCCTGCTCCGCGATTTTTCACCGATCGTTTGAGAGAGCGAAATAAACGCTAGAACCGACGAAGAGATTAGACTAAGCATGTTTAGTCGATTTCTATGTCGGTTCTTTATTATTTTGTCTTTTTTAGTCATAAACTAGGTGTAATTTAGGGGGATTGATGGATTATGTCGAAATAAAGATTGTTGTAAATTACAAAGTTCGACCCATCATGAGGTAATATATATATATACTGGAAATAATAAAACTGATAGGTTATAGTAAAATTAAAAGTTTTAATTTAGTACTATTGGACTATTAGACTATTAGTTTAGTATTTATTGATTCAATTGAGAGATGAGCTTGGAACGTAATGAAAAGCTGGGGGGAGAACTAGATGAGATTAATACTTTTATCCGGCGGGTCTGGTAAGAGATTATGGCCATTATCTAATGATTATCGTTCTAAACAATTTATTAAGGTCATGGATAGTGAAAATCCTACTGATGATTCTCAAACTTCTATGATTCAACGTGTTTGGGCCCGATTAAATGAAATTGATCTTGCAAACTCGGCTGTCATTGCTGCGAGTAGAGTTCAACAAGAAGTCATTCAATCTCAACTTGGCAATGATGTTCCACTTGTACTCGAACCTGTTAAACGGGATACATTTCCAGCAATCTGTCTAGCGTCAAGCTTTTTACATACGAAAATGAATGTACACGATGATGAAGTCATTGTAGTCATGCCTGTTGATGTGGATGCGGATGATGGCTTCTATCACACGATCAAGCAACTAGCGTTGGAATTCGAAACTTCGGAGGCTAAAATTGGACTTATCGGACTAAAGCCAACTCAACCGTCGGAAAAGTTTGGTTACATACTCACGGAACCCAAGAATACGCATTCAACATTACTTAAGATCGATAGATTTATAGAGAAACCATCAGTTGCTGAAGCGTCGAATTTGATCGAACTTGGTGCATTGTGGAATTGTGGTGTGTTTGCATTTCGCTTAGGTTATATTCTAAAGCTATTAGAGGCTGGGAATTGGCCAACTCGGTATGAAGAGTTTTTAGATAAGTATCATTTAATGCCAACAATTAGTTTCGATTATCAAGTGGTAGAGAAGGAAGAGAGCGTCGTTGTATGGCCATATACGGGAAGATGGAATGACCTAGGTACTTGGAATGAATGGACAGAGACCATGCCGAAGCGATTGAATGGTAAAGGGATAATATCTGAAGATAGCATGAATACGCACATCATTAATGAATTGCAAATTCCGGTTATTGTAATGGGTATTTCAAACGCTGTTATTGCAGCAAGCCCTGACGGAATTCTTGTTACAGATAAAGAAATGAGCCAAAAACTTAAAGATGTTGTGCAATCTATTTCAGCACGTCCGATGTATGAAGAAACGTTATATGGCTGGTACCGTGTAATTGATGTAGCTAATAAATTCTCAGATCAACAAGTCATGACGAAACGGGTACATATTTGGGCTGGAAAACATATGAGCTACCAGATTCATGCCAATCGGGATGAAATATGGACTATTATTAATGGTCAAGCTGAGGTTGTTATTGATGATCGACGTTTTCAAGCCAACGCGGGAGATGTGTTTCATATTCAAGTGGGATCCAAACATGCGATTAGAGCGTTACATGATGTTGATCTGATCGAGGTACAAATGGGTAAATTAATTAGCGAAGATGATGTAATTAGGTTAGATTATGATTGGATTGGTTCCAAAGTAAGTATCTGAAGAAGGGAGGGAAGGTTAAGTGAAAGCTATACGAATTGGTGATGCCTTGTTAAGTGAAGGCTTAATTACTAGTCAGCAGTTGCAAGATGCTATTGATTACCAGAGTAAATTTGGTGGGCGATTAGGCGATATTATTGCAGATTTATACGGTGTTAGTCGAGAGGAGATCCATCGGGTCACTAAGCAACTGTCTGGAAAGGGTCGGCTAGGTGAAATGCTGGTGGAAACTGGGCAAATCACGCAGGAACAATTGGATCGTGCACTTGCCTTCCAACAGAAAAGCGGAGGAATTCTTGGTGATATCCTGTTGTCGCTGCGTTTTATTGAACCGGATCGTTTATATCGTGCGATTGCGACTCAGAACAATATTGGTAGAATTGGAGCCGATTTTTCCCTTGAGAGGGATAATAAATTGCCAGAAGCAATGGCTCGTTCTTATAATGCGATCGTTATTAGTAGTGATTTTAATCGTTATTTGGTTGCAGTGAGTACGATTCTATCAGAGGAGAAAATCGCTGAATTAACTGAATACCTCGGAAGACCTGTTGAACAAGTTATGGCTACACGTGATGAGATGGAGTTTTTCTGGAAAGAGGTCTATGTTGAAGAATTGATGCAGCAGAGCACGGAAAAGCTGTTATTCGAAAAACCGGAAAACTCTGCGCATATCACGTTTACAAAATGGCAAAAAATCGGTTTTTATGTGTCATTGGCAATTTTACTTGTTGGATTGTTGTGGAATTGGCTCTGGACATTAATCATATTGAATATTGTTGTTCAATTAGGTTATCTTCTTATGTCTGTCTTTAAGTACGCGATTATTATCATAGGATCAAAGAAAACATCTCAGCTTCGATTTACGGAAGAAGATGTTGCAGCATTAGATGAGCGAACTCTACCCATTTATAGCCTCTTGGTTCCCATGTACAAAGAAAGTAACATTATCCCCAAGCTTCTTCACAACATTGAGAGTTTAGATTATCCCAAATCAAAGCTGGATGTACGGTTGCTGATTGAAGAAGATGATATTGAAGCCCAGCAGTTACTGACGAGTATGAAGCTTCCTTCCTATTATACCGTTCTCGTCGTTCCGCATAGCTTACCC
Organism: Paenibacillus segetis; assembly: GCF_014639155.1. Lineage (NCBI taxonomy): Bacteria > Bacillati > Bacillota > Bacilli > Caryophanales > Paenibacillaceae > Paenibacillus > Paenibacillus segetis. Next base: position 2,496,163 of record NZ_BMFT01000001.1, on the reverse strand, counting down.
AAAACCAAGCCGAAGGCATGTAATTATGGGTTGATTCGGGCCAGAGGTGAATACGTCGTTATTTATGATGCTGAAGATCGTCCGGATCCGGATCAACTAAAGAAGGTATGTCTTGCTTTTCAAAATAGTCCTGCTAATTATTGCTGTATACAAGCGAAACTTAACTATTTTAATAGCACTCAGAATCTTTTGACTAAGTGGTTCACACATGAATATAGTATGTGGTTTGAATTGCTGTTACCAGGTGTAATGAAATTGGATATTCCAATTCCTTTGGGTGGAACCTCAAACCATTTTAAAACGGAAGTATTGAAAGAAATCAATGCTTGGGATCCATATAATGTGACTGAAGATGCAGATCTTGGTGTTCGACTCTATAAAGAAGGTTATAAGACAGCTATTGTAGACTCTCGAACTTGGGAAGAGGCGACTAGCAAAGTAGGGAACTGGATCAGACAACGGTCACGCTGGATTAAAGGCTATATGCAGACTTGGTTAGTTCATATGCGAAATCCAATCAAGTTATGGCGTGATCTAGGTATGAAGGGTTTCTTTGGATTTCACGCGATGGTGTTGGCTACTCCTCTACTGCCTTTATTAAACCCAATATTTTGGACAATGTTGCTGCTGTGGTATTTGGCAAAAGTGGAAATCATCCCGCTATTTTTCCCTGGTCCGCTTTATTACTTTGCGGCATTTGAGCTGTTTGTTGGTAATTTTATATTTGTATATAGTCTTACGGTAGGCATTTTTTGGGTTACTAAGGAATTACACGACAAGGGAAGCAAAGTCTTCTCATTTTCATTAATTAAATATACGCTGTTGGCACCGATTTATTGGGTATTAATGAGTATTGCAGCGATCAAGGCAGCTATTCAACTCATTACAAAACCTTCTTACTGGGAGAAAACGACGCATGGACATGCCACAACGGATACACATCATGGAGCATCGACGTTCAACAGTGAAATGTAGGTTGTACTTCATAAATTAATTGGATGGGTGAAATGAAAATGGCTACTGCGTGGAAACGACCGATCGTCGTTATATTTATTGCTGTATTACTATTAGAGCTCGCGGTTGGTTATTATTTAACAGCCATCTATGGATTTATGTCCGGTGATGCATCGAGCCGTGTGGCGAATGCTTTTTATGTTCTGTATAGCCGTGAACCGAGTCTAGCGAATATCGGGTTTATTTGGAATCCTTTACCAAGTTTTATGGAAATGATCATACTGGTCTTTTATCCACTATTCCCTGGCCTAGCCACGTACGGATTAGCTGCTGTCATTGTTTCAAGCTTGTTCGCAGCTTTGACTGCAGCATTAATTGTAAAAGCTGGCTTACAGTTTGGTATTAATAAATGGATTAGTCTGATTATTGCGATTCTCTATGCGTTTAATCCTTATATATTTTATTATGGAGCGAATGGATTAACCGAGGTTATTTTTATTTATTTTATAAATCTAGCTGTCATTCAAACTCTTCTGTGGATGCGTAATGATGGTTCGAGGACATTGGTGATTGCAGCATTGGCACTTGCCTTTGCTTTTTGGACAAGGTATGAAACGGTATTTTTTGGCGCGGCTTTGGCGATTGTTGTGCTGGTCTGGATTGTGCAAAGTAAACAAGATCCCATTAAGGAACGTTTGCAACAAGTGGAGGGGACTTGGACAGTCCTGTTAACTCCGGTTGTTTTCTCCGGATTATTATGGATCTTCTTTAACTACACAATCATGGGTGACGGCTTTTATTTCCTGACCTCTACTTACGGCAATTTAGGGCAAGCTGACTTATTAATGAGTGATGATAAATACACATCTCTGATGGGGCATCCCATTGCTACCTTAATTTTTGTCGGGGAGCGTTTATGGTATTTCTGTATCCCACTTATGATCATATTTGTCATACGGATCATCGAGCGTCGCTTATTCAGATGGGATTTCCTGATGTTGATTATTCTGGCTGTCTCCATTCCATTCATGCAGGTAATCCTACTTCTTAAAGGGGGAACCGCAGCGTGGATTCGCTATTACATGTATGCCTTTCCGATAGTGGCTGTATGGACTCCTTATGAGATCAGTCAGATGAAATTCCGAAAGACAGGTTCAACACTTCTGATTATCGGGATGCTGGTCAGTACTGTAGTGATGGGAATGATGATGAACAACCCTAAGATTGCATCTGATGAGTATGAAGCCTTCCGGCATAATAAGTTATATGCTGAACAAGAAGCAGGGGCGGCGGCAACAGCTTATATTAATGAGAATTTGTCTGATCAGAAGATCTTAACGGATTCATTCAGTAGTTTCCGTATTATTATGGGCAGTAAACATCCGAAGAATTTTATTATTACAAGTGATCATGATTTTAAAGAATCTCTAGATAGTCCAACAGACCACGAGGTAGATTTCATATTACTCCCTAACCCTCAAGCAGTATTATCTTTAGATAATGTAAATCAAACGTATCCTAACCTTTATGATCAAGGTGCAGAGTGGGCTACATTGTATAAAGAATTTAATGGATTCTGGCGATTATATAAAGTGAACAAAGTTGTAGAATAACTATACTGAGCAATCTAAATGAATTATCCTGGAGTCTATATGGACTTCAGGATTTTTTTGTCTTAATCATGTAATGAAAATAACAAATAAGCGTATTTACATATGAAATTACTTAGCTAAGTAATCAAACAAGGAAGGAGATCTTAATCAGATGCAGGAACGCGTACTGCTATTTCCTTTAATTGAAGAGGAGGTTTCAATAAGAGAAACTCAGACTGAGAGTTTGGAGTTTACTACTATTTTTGAGACCTACTATAAAAGAATCTATAACTATATAAGCTATCGAGTGAGTTGCCGCTATACGACAGAGGACCTGACGAGTCAGGTGTTTGAGAAAGTTCTAAATAAACTTGGAACGTATTCATCTGATAAATCGCCTCTTGAGGTATGGATGTTCGCGATCGCTCGGAATGTGGTTAACGATTATTTTCGAGCCCAAAAAAGAACGAAGATGTTTTCGCTTGAAGGTATTAAGGAGCTAATATCCAAAAAGAAGGATCCAGAGAGTTTGTATATTTTAGGAGAATCTAACGATAAGCTATTCAGGGCTCTTGATACCTTGAATGAGCGGGAACGAAACATTGTTGGTCTAAAATTTGGGGCGAATCTATCTAATATTCAAATATCCAGAATCGTAGATTTAACTGAAAGTAATGTTGGGGTCATTCTTTATCGCACGATGAAAAAGTTGAAGCTTCGAATTGAGGACGAAAGTGAGGGAGTGAAATGAGTAAAAAAAGCGCTGAACAACAATTTTCTAAAGAGTTGGATGCTTATATGATTAGTGGTCAAGGACCCTCAAAAGTAGATAGTGAAGAATATAATGAACTATTTGAATTCGGAAAGAGGTTAGCGGACAGGGACTTCAGCAGGAGCAGCAATAAGGGAGAGATTTTGCTACAAGTTAGGAGAAATAGCAGCAGTACTAGAGGAGATGAAGATATGAAGAAAACTAAGAAAATGAAGCGGCCCGTAATTGCAGCGGCGACACTGGCGGTTGTTGGTGTACTGAGTATTGGCTTGATGAAGCCAGCATTTGCACAAGATATATTTGGTAGAATCGTTCAAAGTGTATCGCTGGGACATATTACCGTGGAGCAACATGAGTATCCGACAGGACTAATCTCCATTCCAAGTGAACTAGAGGGTAAAATTTTTGATCGTGATGGTAACCCTGTAGTAGAAATTGACAACGAGCATCCTGAAACCGTCTATACCGCTAGTGGTGAGGAAGTAGTCGGTTTCATCAATGGTGAAGTCGTTACTAAAGCTGAGCAGGAGAAATTAGACCAAGAGAATAAAGTAGAAATCCTTGTAGTTAACAATCCTAATCAATTAAATGACTATACTTGTTTTGATGTCATTTTACCGACATATTTACCCGAAGGATTCTCATTTGACAGAGCAGAGTTCTACAAGGGTGACGATGGGACTGTAAGTAACTCTAAATATATTAATCTATTCTTCAAGAATGAGAAAACAGGGAAATCTTTTATTATGCAAAATCGTTTTGCTGATGAGGAAACGGCATTTATTCGTTCAACAGATGGGACGGTTGAAGCGATCAAAATTAATGATCAGGACGCTGTGTTGGTGAACGAACGCGATATCGATTGGGAATATAAAGGTGTAATCTACGGGATAGCTGGTAAGAAATCCGGGCTTGACCCAAGCGAGTTAATCCGTATTGCGGAATCGATTCAATAAAGGAGATTGGCTGTACATGCATTAGAGCATCATCGCTGGGAATAAGGTGGACTAAACAAGGATCATTTCCTTGTACGGTCCATCTTTTTTGTTGTTCAGAAAACTTCAGTAGAATTTTAATAGAAGACCTCAGAATTTTGCATACAATTTAAATGGAAAAACATGCATAATTGAAAACGTAATCATAACGACTGCTACACAAATACAAATATGCTCAGGAGGTCAAGGGAAATGAAAAAAATAACATCAGTAGTAATGGCTGCTGCGCTATTAGGCGCTACGATGGCTGGGTGCTCTAGTGGTAACAAAGCAAGCGGAGGTGATGGTGGATCAACTCCTAAAGTCGGTGTAGCGATTTATAAGTTTGACGATACGTTTATGACGGGTGTCCGAAACTCGATCGAGAAGAATTCAGAAGGAATTGCGAAGGTTGATATCGTTGATAGCCAGAACTCACAGCCTACACAAAACGATAAAATCGATTTGTTCTTAACTAAAAAAATCAATTCACTAATCATTAATCCCGTTGACCGTACTGCGGCAGGTGTCATTATTGATAAAGCAAAAGCAAAGGATACACCGGTTGTTTTCTTAAACCGCGAACCACTTCCTGAAGATATGAAGAAATGGGATAAAGTATATTATGTAGGTGCAAAAGCAGAAGAATCCGGTACACTTTCGGGACAAATCATTGTGGATTATTGGAAGTCCCATCCAGAAGCTGATAAGAACGGTGACGGAGTTCTGCAATACGTCATGCTGAAAGGTGAACCAGGTCATCAAGATGCTGAACTACGGACACAGTATTCCATTCAAGCTGTTGAAGATGCAGGGATTAAAGTTGAGAAAGTACAAGAAGATACTGCAATGTGGGATCGAGTGAAGGGTCAAGAGAAGATGGCAGCATTCCTCGCTGCTAAAGGCGACAAGATTGAAGCCGTATTTGCTAACAATGATGACATGGCATTAGGTGCAATCGAAGCATTGAAAGCTGCTGGCTACTTCACGGGTGACAAATATATGCCTGTTGTAGGTGTAGATGCTACTGCACCTGCCCTACAAGCTTTGGAGCAAGGTACGCTCCTTGGAACTGTTCTTAACGATGCTCAAAACCAAGGGAAAGCGGCTGTGACACTGGCTTCCTTACTTGCTAAGGGTTCTGCGATCAATAAAGATACCGTAGGTTTCGATATTGCAGATAATCAATACATTTGGATTCCTTACCAAAAAGTAACGAAAGAAAACGCAGCTAATTTCAAATAAGACTTGGGCTCAGCAACAGGACTTCTCATAATCAGAGTAAACATGGGAGGTTCGGACCACAGGGTACGAACCTTTCAGTTTGTAATAAGGAATATACTCCGGAGGAAATAAGGGTTGTGCCTCTCACGAAAGAATCAGATTAGGGGGCGAAGGTATGTCTACTCAAGAATATATGTTGGAGATGAAGGGGATCACCAAAGAATTTCCCGGTGTGAAGGCGCTGGATGAGGTGACGCTGCAACTAAGACCGGGGACGGTACACGCTTTGATGGGCGAGAATGGTGCAGGTAAATCCACATTGATGAAATGTTTGTTTGGCATTTATACGCCTGATGAGGGTGAAATCTTCTTAAACGGTCATAAGGTGAATATTCAAAATTCTTCGGACGCACTGGCGTTTGGGGTCTCCATGATTCACCAGGAGTTGCATCCGGTTCCTTTTCGTAATGTGATGGAGAATATCTGGCTTGGTCGCTTTCCAGTAAGGGGATTTGGCCCCTTTAAGTTCGTAGATCATAAGAAGATGTATCGTGATACAGCAGAGCTATTTAAAGAATTAGATATAGATATTGATCCGACTACGATCGTTAGTAAATTGTCGGTATCCAAAATTCAATCGATTGAAATTGCCAAGGCCGTTTCGTTCAACTCACAAATCATCGTCATGGACGAGCCGACCTCATCATTGACAAGTGTTGAGGTGGAACACTTATTCAGGATCATCAATGAACTGAGGAGCCGTGGCGTGTCGATCATCTATATTTCTCACAAAATGGAGGAGATTTTGCGTATTTCCGATGCTGTTTCGATCATGCGTGATGGCAAAATGATTGGTACATGGGCAGCAGCAGAAATGACGACAGATCTGATTATTTCTAAAATGGTTGGCCGTGATCTTACGCAGCGGTTTCCTGATCGGCATAATGTCCCAAGTGATGTCATTCTGAAGGTGGATCAGTTGACATCACCTGTCCCTAAATCATTCAAAAATGTCTCGTTTGAACTTCGTAAGGGCGAGATTCTTGGAATAGGTGGTTTAGTAGGGGCCCAGCGCACCGAATTGGTTGAGGCATTGTTTGGGCTGCGTGAGATTCAGTCGGGTACGATCTCGATAAATGGGAAGCAAGTAACGATTAAAAGTTCACAAAGTGCCAAGAAACATGGGCTGGCTCTGTTGACAGAGGAACGACGGACAACGGGGATTTTCCCGGTTCTATCCGTTCATGAGAATGGGGCAGTTGCTAATATCGATAAGTATGTGAGGCCTTATTGGCTACTTGATGAGAAGAAGAAGAAACAGAATGTTAACCAGATGATAGAGAAATTACGGACCAAAACGCCATCACCCAAGACGTTAATCATGAATCTATCAGGTGGTAACCAGCAAAAGGTATTGCTGGCCAGATGGCTCCTAACTGAGCCTGAGATCTTATTGCTCGATGAGCCGACACGAGGTATTGATGTCGGAGCTAAATATGATATTTACACTATTATTGCGGATCTAGCTAAGCAAGGGAAGAGTATCATCATGATTTCATCCGAGATGCCCGAGCTGTTAGGCATGTCTGATCGTGTGATGGTCATGTCTGAAGGGCGAGTGACGGGAATTGTGGATGGAGATAAAACTTCGGAAGAAGAAATAATGACTTTGGCTGCCCAACATTAAGGCCACTAGGGGAGGAGAGAAATCATGAATACAAAAAAAGTTCAAGGATTTGTGACCGAAAATGCGATCTATATTGTTTTGGCTGTCCTTATCTTGGGTATAGCAGTCTATGACCCTAGCTTTATTGGTATTAATACATTGCGCGATATATTAAATCAGTCATCTACACGTGTTATCATCGCTTTGGGAGTAGCGTTCATTCTCATTACAGGAGGAACCGACCTTTCGGCTGGGCGAATGGTCGGCTTAACAGCAGTTATCTCTGCTTCAATGCTGCAAATTCAGGACTATCCAAGGCGCTTCTTCCCCAATCTCCCAGACCTGCCTATGATTGTTCCGATCGTCATTGCCATTATCGTGGGATTTGTATTCGGGATGATAAACGGTCTGATCGTATCCAAATTAAAGGTACCTCCATTTATCGCTACACTTGGTACGATGGTCGCAATCTATGGCATTAACTCCCTATACTTCGATACAGACCCCAACCAATCACAGCCGATTGGCGGATTACGTGATGATTTTACAACGATGGGCTCAGGAAGTATTTGGTCAATTCCTTATATCGTCATTATCGCGATAGCAGTTTGTTTCATCGTGTGGGTCGTATTCAACAAGACCAGACTAGGTAAAAATATGTATGCTATCGGAGGTAATCAGCAAGCAGCAAAAGTATCCGGTATCAATGTCTCCAAATATTTGATCATTATCTATTCTCTCGCTGGCGCTTTATATGGTCTAGCAGGCGTGCTTGAAGCGGCAAGAACCGGCGGTGCTACGAACAACTATGGAAATATGTACGAACTTGATGCTATTGCAGCATGCGTTGTTGGTGGGGTCTCCACAACAGGTGGGATTGGTACAGTACCTGGTGTAATGGCGGGAGTACTCATCTTTACTGTGATTAACTATGGTTTGACGTTTGTTGGTGTGGGCCCTTATTGGCAACAGATTATTAAAGGTGCTATCATCGTTGCAGCAGTAGCATTCGACATGCGCAAATATGCTTCCAAAAAATAAAGCATTAAAAATAGGATTTTAATGATAAGGGTGCTATTTAGCGCCCTTTTTCCATTTTTTTCGCATGCATAAGTCGAATTATCATGTTAAAATGTGACAAGTACCACCAAAAAGTGGTTAAAGTGCTAAGGAGGCGAATCATTTTGAAGAAACGCACTACGAAACGCGTTGTAACGAGTCTGCTATTCTCTATCATGGTTACTTCACTAGCAGTAGCGCCAGTCTTGCCTTCAGTTGGAGGTGGAACCGCTTATGCGGCTACAACGAAGCAGACAAAGCAATTGGCGGCCGTATATGCACGTATTCAGAAGGAGCATGCCGCTGAAGTTGTACAACTGGTCAATGAAGAGCGTGTTAATGCTGGTTTGAAGCCTCTTGTCATTCACACGAACTTATCGACCATGGCTAAAGACAAAGCAATAGATATGTTCAAGAGCAATTATTTCAGTCATACGTCCCCAAAGTACGGGTCACCATTTGATATGATGGATGCTTACAACATTACTTATCGCTATGCAGGTGAGAACATCGCCATGGGTCAAAAAAGTGCTGAAGAAGTTGTGAAAGCATGGATGAATAGTCCGGGTCACAAGGCAAATATTTTAAATGAGAATTACGGTTTGATCGGTGTGGGCTATTACAATGGCTATTGGGTGCAGGAGTTTGTCGGAAAGTAAGATAAAGTCACTATTTTAAAATAAGTGGTTGATCCTTTGTTGATTATGACAATAGGACCAGCCACTTTTTCGTTATGGGGTAATCAAAGTACAAATAAAAAGAGGACCATTTGGCCCTCTCTTCATTGTTGTTTCTTATGGGTTATGTAGGGGTCGAACCTACGACCTGCCGATTAAGAGTCGGCTGCTCTGCCAGCTAAGCTAATAACCCATGAAATTTTATCGACAAAAAATATTATATCGCATACAGAAATAAAAAGCTAGTATTTTTTTGCTGCAAAATTTGCATATTGAATTCAGAAGTTTTATGTTAATTACATAACTTAGACTGACATGAGGAACTGGAGGCTCATAATGAATTCAACAACTAAAATTTGGACGACGGTAGGTTTGATCTCAGGCGTGTCGACGTTGTTACTTATAATTGGTTTTCTCTATGCGGTCAACGATATAATGAATCCCTTAGGTACGATGACTACCGAGTCACAGTCTCCTCTGCAAAATACATTGCCGGCTCCGGCAATTGAATCGGCGCTGGATGTGACGGCGATTGGCGATTCACTCGCCAAAGGGACGGGTGATGATACAGGTAAAGGCTATGTACGTAGAAGTGTTGATTTATTGGTAAAAGATGGGACGAAGTCTAAATTAGTAAATAACTTAGGTATAAACGGGTTAACGACCGCTAAGCTTTTACCATTATTGGACGATCAAGGTACGCAATACACATTGAAAAAGGCGGGTATTATTGTATTGTCCATTGGTGGGAATGACCTATTTCAAGGAAATCAACAGTACCTGAAGGGTGGAGCACTTCCGACGGAGAAGGATCTTGAGGCATCGGTGGAGGTAGCAGGTGAAAATTTTAAGAAAATTGTGGAAAAGATAACTAGCATAAACCAAAGTGCACAACTTGTATATGTGAGTTTGTATAACCCTTTCTCCGATCTGGAAGGTATGAAGGATATGGGGGACAGAGCCGTTAATCAATGGAATAATATTGCGATGCGGACAATGAATTCATACGAGCGCACACTGATCGTGCCAACCTATGATTTATTCAAGAATAATGGGTCAATCTATTTGTCCAGTGATCACTTCCATCCGAATGGTGAAGGGTATCAGGCGATAGCAGAGCGTATTGTTCAAGGGATAGCTAAGAATGAAGGGCATAAGGAGTGATGACAATGACGGCTAAGAGTAATGTTGCAATAGACAATCATCAAACCGTTTTGTCGGTACAACACTTAAAGAAAAAGATCGGGAAGAAATGGATTGTTAAAGATGTTACCTTTGAGGTTCAATCAGGGGAAATCTTCGGTTTCTTAGGTCCAAACGGTGCAGGTAAAACAACGACGATCCGGATGTTAGTTGATCTGATCCGTCCGACAGAAGGGTATGTTCAGATTTGTGGATATGATGTTCAAAGACAACCGGAACAGGCTTTGGCATATGTGGGATCGATTGTAGAAAACCCTGAAATGTATACATATTTGACGGGGTGGGAGAATCTAGAACACTTTGCTCGTATGATGCCAGGAGTAGATACAAAGCGGATCACTGAAGTGGTTGAGATCGTGGCACTTAGTGCACGGATTCATGATAAAGTGAAGACTTATTCGCTGGGAATGCGGCAACGATTGGGAATTGCTCAAGCTTTGTTAGGGCAGCCTAAACTGCTGATTATGGATGAACCAACCAATGGACTTGATCCTAAGGGGATTAAGGAGTTACGTGTGTTTATCCGTAGGTTAGCTGAAGAAGGAATGGCCGTCTTTGTCTCAAGTCATTTACTTAGTGAGATACAATTACTTTGCGACCGAGTTGCGATTATTAGCCATGGACGTGTATTGGCTGTAGGTACGGTGGAGGAATTAATAGCGGATGGCGCGAATTATGTTATATGGAAGCTCGATCCAAGGCAGAAGGGAGAAGCCTTGCTGAGGTCAGCGGGGATACATATTGTTACAGATCCGGACAGTGTTCTGGATGTTTCGATTCTGGCGGGAATAGGAGAACATGCAATTGTCACCATGATGTCTCCTGATCATATTGCTGCTCTTGTGTCGCAATTGGTCAATCAAGGCATTCTGGTCGAATCTGTACAGAAGATCAATCCTACTCTGGAACAACTGTTCTTGGAAATGACGGAAGGTGAAGGCATTGAATAGGATGATATCCTTGGTCAAGAATGAAACAATTAAAATGATCAAGAAGAAGCGGTTTTATTTCATTTTGCTTGTTCTATTCGTGCTTGTACCTATCTTCGCTTATGCGCAGCTCCGGGTTGCCATGAACAGTCAAGAGAAGTATGGTGATGATTGGCGTAGACAGGTTCAGCAGGCGATCACAGACAATCAGAATTCGCTTGGCAGTGATCGAGTACCGGAGGAATGGAAGAAATATCGCAAGATTTATATTCAGCAAATGAAGTACTATTTGGAACATGATATTAACCCACAACAAACGGGTGGCGTATCATTTACCAGGGAATTTCTGAATAATGCAGCAACGTTGTTTATTCCACTTTTAATCATGGGTGTTGGATCTGATATCGTTTCTTCTGAGCGAACAACAGGTACAGTGAAAATGCTACTGACCCGTCCGATCAGGCGATGGAAGGTGCTGCTTAGCAAGCTGATCACTTTACTCATGTTCGTCTCACTTATTGTGGTGTCTGCTTATGTTATTTGTTACTTGATCTCAGGACTGTTCTTTGATTATGGGGGATTTAATATGCCCGTGCTCACTGGATTTGTTCTGAATGGATCTGAAGTAGATATTTCCGGAGTGCATGCCGTTCCTCAATGGCAGTACTTATTTATGCAAGCGGGATTAGTATGGTATGTCAGTGTGATTGTCGCCATACTTGCCTTTATGGTATCGGTACTCGTTAGAAGTACGGCAGCCAGTATTGTGATCATGATGGCGGCACTGATTGCGGGGAATATACTAACGAATATGGCATCTGCATGGACAAGTGCGAAATATTTATTTATGGTAAATCTGGGCTTGACTGATTATTTAGCTGGATCTCCAGCCCCAATCGAAGGGATGACACTCGGGTTTTCCATCACAGTATTGGCTATTTGGGCGGTTTGTTCATTGTTTGTTTCATTCCTTGTCTTTACGAAACAGGATATCTTGAATTAGAATGGACAAGGGTAACAAAACACTTGTTTGCATTTGAAAAATAAATTTGCTACATATTGTGAGTGTTCAAGAAGATGACTTTTTGAACTACATCATAAAGAAGCATAAAGGGGGAGCATGAATGGCCGAACAGATCGATTTGTTCGATGGCGGAGCTTCCGGGAACATGCCTGGTGGCACGGCTTCGGGATACGACGCGGACGACATTCAAGTGCTCGAAGGGCTTGTCGCGGTACGCAAAAGACCAGGTATGTACATCGGCAGTACGAGCTCTTCGGGCCTTCATCATCTGGTTTGGGAGATCGTAGATAATGCCGTTGACGAACATCTTGCGAAGTTTTGCTCCAAAATCGATATCTCTTTGAATAAAGATGGGTCGGTAACGGTAATTGATAATGGACGTGGTATTCCAACAGAGATGCATAAGATAGGGATTCCTACACCGCAGGTTGTATTTACCATACTGCATGCAGGAGGTAAGTTTGGCGGTAACGGTTATAAGAAATCCGGTGGTCTACACGGCGTTGGTGCTTCAGTTACTAATGCACTGTCCGAATGGCTTGAGGTCGATATTTATCGTAAAGGTAAAATACACCGTCAGCGTTTCGAATATTGGGTGGACAAGCAAGGTAAAGAGCATGTAGGAGAACCGGTTGGCGGCCTGGAAATTATCGGAAATACGAACCGAAGCGGCACGAAGATTACCTTCAAACCGGATATTCGCGTATTTCCTAATGGCATTGGACTGAACTACGATACGCTTGCTGAACGTTTGCAAGAGATTGCATTTCTAAATTCAGGACTAAAGGTAACTTTGAAGGATGAACGCTCGGATCGTTCTGATGAGTTCTTCTATGAAGGTGGAGCTAGTCAATTCGTTCAGTTCTTGAATGAAGGGAAAGATGTACTCCACGATGTCATCCATTATTTTTCCGAGCGAGATGATATTGAGGTTGAAGTTGCTCTGCAATATAATGCAGGGTACACAGAGACATTGGCTTCATTCGTCAATTCTATTCCTACACGTGGTGGAGGAACACATGAAACGGGCTTTAAGACGGCGTATACCCGGGTTATGAACGATTATGCCCGTAAGAATGGCATCCTGAAAGAGAAGGATAAGAACCTCGAAGGAAGCGACTTGCGGGAAGGGATGATGGCTGTCATCAGCGTCAAGATGTCTGAGGTGGAGTTCGTTGGTCAGACCAAGGATCAGCTCGGTAGTGCTACCGCTCGAAGTGCGGTGGATGCTATTGTATCGGAGAAAATGGCGCTGTTCTTAGAAGAGAACCCTCAGGTCGCTCAATCTCTAATCAAGAAGTCGGTTCAAGCCTCGAAAGCGCGGGAAGCAGCACGTAAGGCTCGTGACGAAATGCGGACCGGTAAGAAGCGGAGTGAAAGCTCCAATCTTGGCGGGAAGCTAACTCCAGCCCAATCGAAAGATTTTACGCGTACTGAATTGTTTATCGTCGAAGGTGATTCGGCAGGAGGTTCAGCGAAGCAAGGGCGTGATTCGAGAATTCAGGCAATCTTGCCACTCAAAGGTAAGCCGATGAACCCAGAGAAGGCAAAACTTGCTGATATTCTGAAGAATGATGAGTATCGGGCGATTGTTGCTGCAATTGGCGCAGGAATTGGAACAGAATTTTCCATAGAAGACAGTAATTATTCTAAGATAATCATCATGACGGATGCGGATACAGATGGAGCCCATATTCAGGTGTTGTTATTGACTTTCTTCTACCGCTATATGAAGCCATTAATTGATGAAGGTCGGATCTATATTGCGCAACCGCCACTGTATAAGATTACTAGACGTTCCGGCAAGCTCGAGACGATCAGGTACGCGTGGAGTGACGAACAACTTCAAAATTATTTGAAGGAATTTGGCAAGAATTTTGAGTTACAGCGTTATAAAGGGCTTGGAGAGATGAATCCAGATCAATTGTGGGAAACGACAATGAATCCTGAATCACGGACACTACTTCAAGTGCAAATCGAAGATACCGCTAAGGCCGAACGTCGGGTATCTACGCTAATGGGAGACAAGGTTGATCCGCGGAAACGTTGGATCGTTGAAAATGTAGATTTTACAGAGTTTGAGGAATAGAAGGTGACTTGATTTGAGCATGTTGGAGAACTTTTTGCCGGCCTATCTGGAAGAAGTCGTAGGTGATAGATTCGGTCGGTATTCCAAATACATTATTCAAGACCGTGCCATTCCCGATGTGCGCGATGGCTTGAAACCTGTACAGCGGCGGATTCTATACGCTATGTTCGACTCCGGTAATACACCGGACAAGCCTTACCGTAAATCGGCTAAAACCGTTGGAGATGTCATGGGTAACTATCACCCACATGGAGACTCTTCGATATACGACGGTATGGTGCGGATGGCGCAACCCTGGAAGATGGGGCATGTACTAGTAGATGGTCATGGGAACTGGGGCTCGCAGGATGATGATCCGGCAGCGGCTATGCGTTATACGGAGGCAAGACTTTCACCGATTGCACTTGAATTGTTACGAGATATCGATAAGCGTACGGTACCGTTCAAGGATAACTTTGATAATACCGCGATGGAACCGGTCGTGTTGCCTGCAAGATACCCTAACCTGCTAGTAAATGGGGTCAGCGGGATTTCCGCCGGTTTTGCTACCGAAATTCCTCCTCATAATTTACGTGAGGTGATCGATGCCTGTATCGCAGTGATGGAGAAGCCGGACCTCAGCATGGAAGAGATTCGGAAGCATGTTAAAGGCCCGGATTTCCCAACCGGTGGCATTATTATGGGCGAAGATGGTATTCGTGATGCCTATGAATCTGGTAAAGGCCGAATTTACATCCGCTCCAAAACGGAAATTGAAACCCTACGTGGGGGCAAACAACAGATCGTCATTACAGAGGTACCTTATCAGGTCGTCAAATCCCGTCTAGTTAACTCGATGGAGAATATTCGACTAGAGAAAAAGGTTGATGGGATCGCCGAGGTTCGTGATGAGAGCGGACGGAATGGATTGCGCATTGTTGTGGAATTGAAGAAGGACGCCGATGCACAAGGGATTCTTGCCTATCTGTTGAAGAAAACAGACCTACAAGTAACTTATAACTCGAATATGGTCGCTATTGTGAAGAAGGCACCACGTCAGCTTGGACTGAAAGCAATTTTGGATGCTTATATTGCCCACCAACGTGAGGTAGTTACTTTCCGTACACAATACGATCTAGAGAAGGCAGAAGACCGCTCGCATGTTTTGGAAGGTCTTGTGAAAGCATTGAACATTTTGGATGAGGTTATCGCAGCAATTAAAGCCTCGAAGAATCGTCAGGATGCTCAGAACAATTTGCAGTGGATGTTTGGTTTTACTGAACGTCAAGCAGATTCAATTCTTACTTTACAGTTGTATCGTCTTACGAATCTAGAGATTACTGCACTGCAAAAGGATCTAGATGAGCTGCAGAAGAAGATCGCCATTTTACGTGGGATTCTGGACAGCGATAAGAAATTAATTGCCGTCATTAAGAAGGAAATGCTGGAGATCCGGGAGAAATACGGCATCGAACGGCGTTCGGTCATTCAAGGTGAAGTAGAAGAACTCAAGGTAAATCTTGAAGTTATGGTGGCACAAGAGGATGTCCTTGTCACTTTGTCGAGCGAAGGATACATCAAACGTACAAGTATGCTATCGTTTACACGCTCGGGTGGAGAACGAGATGGCTCAGGGGTGAAAGAAGGCGACTACATCAAGCATCTGCTCGATGTTGATACACTTCAGAATATATTGATCTTTACTCAAAAAGGCCAATACTACCTTCTACCTGTTCATCAGATTCCGGAATTCAAGTGGAAAGACAATGGTACGGCGATTGTTAATGTGATCCCGCTGTCCAAAGAGGATCGTATCGTCAGCGTCATCCCATTGCGGAACTTTGACGAGAGTGATCTGAGCCTTGTATTCGTTACAAAACGTGGACAAGTGAAGCGAACGGAGCTCAAAGAATACGAAACGAAGCGTTCAGGAGCTATTGCGGCTTGTAAAGTTGGAGATGGCGACGAAGTGCTGAGTGTTACGGTTAGCCGTAATAATCAGGACATTCTACTTCTTACAGAGCAAGGTATGGCTATCCGTTTTGCTGAAAATGAAGTGAACCCGATGGGCCGCGTATCTGCAGGCGTTAGAGGAATTACGCTCAAAGAAGGCGATCAGGTCGCTTGCGCTCTATGGGTAGAAGGCGATGAGGGTGAATTGCTCGTCGTCTCAGATCTTGCATATGCCAAACGTAGTCTACTGCTCGATTATCCTGTGCAGAGCCGTGGTGGCAAAGGGATGCAAAGCTTTGAATTCAAAGAAGGTAAACGGGTGAAGCCAAATGGTAGTCGTTTGGTTGGTGGTTTTCATTGTAAGGAAGCATTGACGATCATTGCAGTAACTAAGGACGGTGGTAGACACCAGTTCAGTTCTGAATCAGCACCGATTAGTGATCGTAAATCTATAGGCAAGTCTATGGCCCCTCTAGAAAAGAACGACGAGGTTGTGGAATTGTTAGTTATGTAGTAAATTTACGCCTAGGTAAGCGGCATAAACCGTTTATCTAGGCCTTTTTTTATTTGTGAGAAAAATGATTGTGATTGCACTATATCAACAATTAATATATTTTAATGTACATAACGATGGAGAGGTGTTCATTTGAAGATTGATCATTTAGTAGTCAATGTTGATAAGTCCATACAAGAAGATAACAACATAATCAGTAGAATTCATGCGATAGGACTGCCTTATAAGCCTAAATGGGGAAAAGGTACTAAGGGATTCAAGGTGTCGAATATATGGATTGGACATGAGTATTTTGAGCTAGTGAGAATCAAAACGAAAGATGGCGGGGGATGGATTGCAGATTGGACTACTAAATATCTTGCTGGGCATAGAGGCTTGATTGGTTTTGGATTAGAAGTTGAGAATATTGATGAGACCTACCACAAGCTTCTTCGCCATCATATTCCTGTCTCTGCGCCTGAGCCTTTGAAATTCCGCTGGTTCTTCAATCTTCTGAATAAGACGATGCCTTGGCGGAACTCCTACTTGCCTGAATTTAAAGGGGTACCCTTTCAGTTTTTTCTCCAACAACTAAATGATGAGAAGTCAAAGAACTATATGGAACAATATATGGTTCCTAATAGTCGAGAGAACGGCATTGAGGGAATTTCCGAAGTCATTATATACGGTGAGTTAACTAAGGGTGACAAGGAAATCGTATATGCTTTGTTCGATGATTATGATGAACAAGATGATGTATTAACGGTTAGCCTTGGAAATCAAACGATTCGATTTATTAACTCCGGCACCTATAGAGTCGAGGTCATCTTAGAATGTAATAATCAAGCGCACGCTGGTACGAAAATAGAGCTAGGCAATCTGCTTATCCGAAATCGATGAAATCCATTCCTAATTTCTTATCGTTTAGTAGAATGCTGTTATCTTTAGTTTTATTAGTTGTTAAGCCATTAAGCATTGTTTTCTATGTTTTGTATATTGCTTGCGGGTTAAGTGATATGTTGGATGGATATATTGCTAGAAGGACAGGAGTATCGAGTAGGCTTGGCGCTAAGCTTGATACTGTAGCAGACTTGATTATGACCATTGTGTTATTCGTCATATTGTATCCAATTGTTCATCTTACAAAAGTTATTGTTATTTGGATTATTGTTATTGGTTTGATTCGAGTATCATCGATAGTTATTGTTCTGATGAAATATAAGTCCTTTGCTATTCTTCATACTTATGGGAACAAGATAACAGGTATGATGATGTTCATCTTTCCATTATTAATGCCTTTCTTACAAGTTTCTGTACTACTATATATAATCTGTATTATGGCAAGCCTATCCGCACTGGAGGAGTTAGCCATTAATCTGACATCGAGCGCGCTGGAAGTAGATAAGCATAGTATATTCATAAAATGAAACTTCCAATCGATACATAAAGCTATGAAATAGAGCCTTGAAACTAGACTGTTTCAAGGCTATTCGGGCGATTATTCCAATTTAACTAGACACGGCGCTTGCCCCAAAACTATTATTTCGAGTCAAATGATCAATGAATGCCATTGTGACTGAGTCCATGTACATATCTCTGCGATGAACGATTCCGACGCTTTTCTGTGGGGTGGGTTTGGCTAGTGGAACGATAACGATTCGCTCGTCTCTTATAGTACCGGCGTAAGTTGCTGGAAGCACAGTACCTCCGATATTTTGCGTAGCGATTTGCCACTGGGACTCCATGGTGGATAATTCTAAGATGGGGTGTAATGTGATGCCTATTTCCGCACAAGCAGAATCGAGTATTTGGCGAACTAGAAATTTATGTGGAAATAATATGAGTGGAAGCTCAGAAAGTTGTTCCAAACGGATGCTTGCCAATTGGGCGTAAGGATGAAGAGATGAGACGGCGAGTACCAGTTCTTCGTTATAAAGTGCAGTGCTTACTAGTTGTTCGTGTTTTATGGGTAAGAAAACAACACCTAGATCAAGTTTATTATGTAGTAATCCTTCACAGGTTTCCTCAGTAGCCAATTCGGTTATAGTCAGCTCAATTCCAGGAAATTGTCGGTGAAAAGAAATGAGTGTATTCAGGAGCAAATGATTACCCGAGCAACCGAGGGTCAACTTGCCACGCTTCATTCCCGCCAATTCATTTATTTCTAATTTCGCTTGATCTATTTCGTGAAACACTCGACGTGCATGTTCCATCAGGATATGTCCTGCTTGCGTCAAATAGTTCTTCTTACCTGAACGATGAAACAAAGGTGTTCCCATTTCTTGCTCCAGTATACGGATCTGTTGACTGAGCGTAGGTTGGGATATATTTAATTTTTCTGCAGCCTTAGTAAAGTGTAGCTCTTCGCCAACCGCTACAAAATATTCTAACAATCGATGTTCCAAGGAGTATCAGCTCCATTCATTGTTAATAACTATGATAATAGATATTATGATGCCAAAAGTCTATATAAACAACGGGTTTGTTTTTGTTAATACAAGCTCTGATAATTTAGACAGTATAATAAGCCTAGTGTAGTACAAGAAGCCCTGTCGATATAGCTACATTAGAATAGGATGAAATGTAAGCTGAAAAAAGAAGGGATACACATGGGCGAATTAGGCGGAGTTGGATTATGGACATCAACTGGAGTAATTTTGGTCTTGTTCATTCTTCTTGTTATCGTTTCCAGAGCATGTATCTAATTAGTTAATAATTCATTTGTACAGAGCTCCGCTGACTTAGGTTGGTGGGGCTCTTTGTGTTGATGATCACCATAGCCAGAAGCTATGATTATAATTGATATTATAATATTGAACAATGGATCGTAGATGTATATAGTAATATTAAAGTAACATGACGTGGGAGGAAATGAATGATGAGTGAACTGAAGATTAACCTTAGTGATAATCGAAAAGACAAACCGGCAAGTGACAAATTGGGTTTTGGAAAATATTTTACAGACCATATGTTTATTATGGACTATACCGATGAGAACGGATGGCATGATGCTCGAATTGTTCCATATGGACCGATAGCTCTAGATCCTTCAGCTATGGTACTTCATTATGGGCAAGAGGTATTTGAGGGGATGAAAGCTTACCGTACACCCCAAGAAGAGATTGTAATGTTCCGACCCGATATGAATTTACAGCGGTTAAATAACTCCTGTGAAAGAATGAGTATGCCGCAAGTGGATACTCAATTTGTGCTAGAGGCCATTGCTAAGCTAGTTGAAATTGATCAGGAATGGATACCTGATGGGGAAGAGAATGCACTCTATATTCGGCCGTTCATGATTGCTACTGAGCCGGCACTTGGTGTTAGAGCTTCTAAGGAATATAAGTTCATGGTTATTCTGTCACCTGTAGGTGCCTATTACCCTGAGGGGATACATCCGGTTTCGATATATGTGGAGCAACAATTCGTGCGCGCGGTTCGTGGTGGGACAGGAGAAGTAAAGACATCTGGAAACTATGCATCAGGGATCAAGGCTCAGGAAGTTGCGAAGACGAAAGGGTTCTCTCAAGTTCTATGGTTAGACGGAAAAGAACACAAATATATCGAAGAAGTCGGAAGTATGAATGTATTTTTTAAAGTAAATGGGGAGATCATTACTCCTGCATTGACAGGAAGTATCCTACCAGGGGTCACCCGCGATTCTGTCATTACTTTACTACAGGATTGGGGATATCCAGTTATTGAAAGAGTGATCTCGGTAGAGGAATTATTCGAGGCTAGCGCTCAAGGGCTGCTTGAGGAAGCCTTCGGCACGGGTACGGCCGCTGTAATATCACCAATAGGATCGTTGAGTTTAGGTGACTTGAATATAGAGATTTCTGGTGGAAAAACAGGTGAATTATCCCAAAGGCTCTATGATACAATTACAGCCTTGCAGCGTGGACAACTTGAAGACTCTCACAATTGGGCTTTTAAAGTTAAGTAATCTAAATGAATCCCCATGCAATATAGGATAATAGCTTGCTGCAAGTGCACTGAATTCTTCTTAAATCCATAGCCCACAAAATAATCTGAGGATATGACATCTTCACTGACCTCTTCATTTCTAAAGATATGTGGGCATGGATTAATTAAGATTGTCCCCGGGTAAACTCCATTCGTTTCGATAATTCTCTTTGATATGGCGAATTGCTTACTGCAACTCGTTCTGCCCAGTTTTGAACATACTGGATCACATCCCCTAAATGCTCCCCTTTACCTAACTATCTCTTCGGTATACATTCACCCCATCATTGTTTTACTTAGTGATGGATTATTCTTCGAATTTTGACGAGTAGACTTCCGCAACATATGGATTAATTTGGGACTATGCAGGATTTTTATGTAGAGGTGGCGAATTGTTTATGTCATAAATTATACGATGAAGGTGGGCGAGCATGTTGCATACTGTTGAATTTGCCCGACAATTGGATATTCTCTATAAGGATTATCAGAGCCATATGGAATTAAACTTAGCACCGACATTAACAACTTCGCAATTGGCTGTGCTTGAAGTGTTGGAGCAACAAGGAAGTCTTAAGCCATCTGATTTGATTCCGTTCCTATCCACGACTCCAGCAGCTGTAACGATGTTGCTAGATCGGATGGAACGAGTTGAGTTGATTCGAAGAGATCGTGATGAAAGTGATCGACGTATCGTGTGGGTGTCGATTACGGATAAAGGCCATGAGGAGTCACAGCGTGGCATTGAACTCCGTAATACCTATTTGAGCGGAGTATTAGACAAAATATCAACCCATAACCAGCAATTGCTCGTTTTTTTGATGGGTAAGATTTCGGGGAAGAAGTAAATTATTATCAAGGCGAGCTTGAAAAGTATGCAGAAGTTGATTTCTGAAGGGAATGGCAAGTATGGCAAGAGTTCTCGTCGTGGAAGATGATGTGGAGATTAACCAGTTAATAAGTATTTATCTGGGCAAAGAAGGCATTATGAGTGAGCAGGCTTTTGACGGTCGGCAAGCGATGGTGTGTATTGAGAGTAGTAGCTATGACTTGGTCATCCTTGATTTGATGCTGCCAATGATCGATGGATTTGAAGTGTTGAGAAGGCTTAGGGAACACAGTACAATACCAGTCCTTATTTTAACTGCCAAAGGGGAAGAAACGGATAAGATTATAGGACTTGGTTGCGGCGCAGATGACTATGTCACCAAACCCTTTAGCGTATTTGAACTAATGGCTAGAGTCAAGGCTCATTTGAGACGGAATGAATACTACAAACCCTCTCTAGAGCATGAGCAAATGTCTTTGTTATATATAGGCGACATTACTTTAGATCGAGAACAATGTCTCGTGACAAAAAAGGGACATCATCTTTCGTTAACAGCTAAAGAATATCAGTTACTTGAGTTATTCATGACACATCCACGTAAAGTATTCACTAAGGAAAATCTATATCTTAATATATGGAATGATCAAATTGTGGAAGGCGACAATACGGTCATGGTACATATTAGCAGGCTGCGAGGAAAAATTGAAGATGTACCGGAACAGCCGTCCATAATCAAGACGGTGAGAGGGATCGGTTACAAATTGGGTGAACTATGATAAGCATAGGATTAGCTGTTTTCTTGTCCGTGTTGTTGAGTATCTTAAGCATCATAGTAGTGTTGTATTGTACCAGCAAACGGATGGATAAGGTTGCTGCATCTTTACGGCAGACCAGAGAAGGTAGCCGGAACGTTCGTATTCGATCACACTCGCGAGATCGTTCATTTCAGCGTTTAACAAGCGAAATTAATGGTTTACTAGATCAGTTTCAGCTGACGGAAATGGAGTTTCATAAATCTGAGAGTGCCAGAAAGAAATTGATTACTAATATCTCTCATGATTTGCGAACGCCTCTGACTTCTGTACTTGGTTATCTAGAGGTTTTGCGAAAGGACACTAGCATTTCTGAGGTAGAAAGGGAACAATATACCGAAATCATATGGCAAAAGTCTAATAGATTATATGAGCTTACAGAGTCATTCTTCCAGCTTGCCAAATTGGACGACGATGAGGTAGGACTTCGACGATCTGAGATCAATTTGAGTGCTATGATAAAAGAGATATGGTTATCTTACATTCCGCAGATTGAGGATGCTGGAACGAAGGGAGAAGTTTGCTTCCCGGATAATGATTTGATTGTGAGCACTGACAGAATCTCAGTGGAACGAATTCTTGGGAATTTATTGTCTAACAGCTTAAAGTATGGAGCGGCTGGCGGTGTTATTGGTTTAACTTTGTCCCAAAGAGAGGATGAGGTGCTCATCGAGATTTGGGACAAGGGGCCGGGAATATCAGAGGATCATTTGCTTCATATTTTTGATAGATTATATACAGTGGACTCCTCTCGAAATGGGCCTGTAAAAGGTAGCGGATTGGGACTAGCTATTGCCATGGAGCTTGCAACCAAACAAGGGGGCAAATTGTGGGGAACATCTCTACCGAATGTAAGGACTTCTTTCTTCTTCACTTTACCCAAATCTTCGCTCAAAATCTAATCCTATATGGGAAATTATTTAAGATAGATGTAAGGTAATTGAATGAAGGAGTTAAGGATGAAGCTGTAGGATTATAGCATCATCCTTTTTGATTTCAAACAATAAAATGGGGGGGGCGTGAAATGAAATATATACTTAGGAGCTATGGATTGACGAAGAAGTATGGCACAAGGTTGATTGTTGAGGATGTAAATTTAGCAGTAGAACCTGGAGATATTTATGGTTTTCTAGGACAAAATGGGGCTGGGAAAACGACGGTATTTCGGATGTTGCTTGGATTGGTTAAGCCTTTGCGAGGAACTATAGAATGGTTCGATGAGAAACCAACAACTGCAACGTTCAGTCGGATCGGTTCGCTAATTGAAACGCCGGGATTCTATCCTAATCTTACGGTTCACGAGCATTTGGACATTCATAGACGGATGTGTGGTGTTACGGACATTCATACTATAAATGAACATCTGAAACTGGTGGGTATGGAAGGAATGGGCAATCAGAAGGTTGGTAAATTATCTTTAGGAACAAAACAGAGGTTAGGGATCGCGAGGGCATTGTTACATCGACCTGACTGTCTGATTCTAGACGAACCGGTGAACGGTTTAGACCCAAAGGGGATTCGAGACATACGTGAATTGTTACTAGAATTGCGAAATAAACGGTCGATGACTATCTTGATTTCCAGTCATATATTGGGTGAGATTGGACAGATGGTGAATCGTATTGGGATTATTCATGGTGGAAAAATGATCGAACAGCTTGATTATGCTGAGTTGCAACGCCGGACTCGAACCTACGCTGAAATTAGGGTGAACGATGATGGACGAGCGACATGGTTGTTGGAACAACAATTACATATTAGGGATTATACGGTTTGGGAAAAGGGATGTATTCGCATATATGAACAATTAGAGGACACTGGAATGATTAATAAGGCCTTGCAAGAGGGCGGAGTTATCGTCAACGAAATCTCACTTTGTTCCGAATCGCTAGAGGATCATTTTCTCAAATTGACGGGGGGAGATCAGAAATGCTAGAAGTCTTATATTGTGAATGGCGGAAAATGAGAAAGTCTGCGGCGTTTGGAGTAACGATTAGTCTAGCATTACTATGTCCTATTCTATTCTTTCTAATAAAAATATCAGACATGGATTTCAAGGCGCTAAAGGATCGGAGCTTACTGAATTGGACGGATTATCTCGAAAACGAAAAGATTATATCTATACTTATAGCTGGTCTATTAGTCATCGCGATCGTATCTTCTTATGCTTGGGTTCGGGAACACGGAGACAACACGCTAAACGTTCTATTTACCTATCCCGTGCATCGACTAACTATTATTACTGCAAAATTAATCTTAATCGCGTTATTTTTGCTTGGATATAACCTCATCGATACCATCATTAGTCATGTTCTGATTATGATAGTGAAAGGCGAGTGGATTCCTGGACATAACTTAATTGATAATTTGATGAATGGCTTCATATCTTATCTCTTTCAAGTAGCACTCGTTCCGTTATTTTTTCTTATTGGAATGATTAGTCGAAATATAATAGTACCTATTGCCACCTCCATCATCTTTATGTTTGTTCTTTTATATTTGGTAGAAACCAGCTATTTAGATAGTCTGCCATTTGGTGGACCTATCTTTCCATTTATGTGGTATGACGATTCGACAAGTGGTTTATCGATGTTTCAGATGATCTGGGAAAATGGGATTCTAATGGTTGTCTGTCTAGCGGTAATAGTTTATCAAACCTTGAGAAGTGAAGTACGGTAAGGAACTCTAAAGTGGTGACCTGATTATATAGCAACAAAAAAACATCGTCGTTCCACGAAAGGAGTGACGATGTTTTTGTATTAATTGTGTATGGGCAAAGCTTTCTCAAATAAATCCTCTTCCCAGCAGTTCCACGGATGCTCTCGTGGGGGGAGCGAGATCAGATTAATCCGATCTCCAGTTACCGGGTGGGGAAAGCCCACATACAAGGACCATAAAGCAATTTGTTGGCCTGGTTTATTATGAGCTGAACCATACTTCTGATCTCCATACAGTGGGCAGCCGATCGCATTCATCTGAACACGAATTTGATGAGGACGTCCCGTAAGTAGTTCAACCTGGACCAGTGTAAGCTTATCATCTAATGCTGAAGTTCCAAGTACAGAATAATTCAGAATAGCCTCTTTACTACCCTGTGTCCCCTTAGGGACGATGGACACCGTGTTGGTACGCTCGTCCTTCAGTAGGTGATGGATGAGTCGCCCTTGAGATTGAGGGGGTGTACCACGTACGACAGCAACGTAGGTTTTATCAAAATTCCGGCTTCGCACAGCTTCCGATAATCGGGATGCTGCCTTGGACGTCTTGGCGAAAATCATCGCACCCCCAACCGGACGGTCCAACCGATGTACAAGTCCTAGATAGACGTTACCTGGCTTCTGATAGCGTTCTTTAATATCTGACTTTAGCAGGTTCAGCAGATCGGGGTCCCCACTTGCGTCTTCCTGCGTAGGTACGTTAACAGGTTTCTCAATACCAAGCAAATGATTATCTTCGTATAAAATACTCATTTGCGGTTGACCCGTCGTTACGGATTTCCCCGTATACATGTATTATTCCTCCCAGCGGCCAAGAATACCGCAAGGAAGATTGAGTCCCGATTTCGTAATCGGTAGGCCAAGCTCACCAGCGGAAATACGTCCACCGTATTTCTTCTTCACCGTCATGGACAGGATGTTCTGTAATACCGATGGAGAAATACCCGTCGTATAAGAGTTGATGAGGAAGAACAGAGGTTGATCCGACAATATGGAAAGACAGGATTCTACAAACGGATACAAACTCGACTCTAGCTTCCACATCTCACCATTGGGTCCACGACCATAAGATGGGGGATCCATAATAATGGCGTCATAGCGGTTGCCGCGACGTTGCTCGCGTTGTACGAACTTGAAGACGTCGTCTGTAATGAAGCGTACATGACGGTCTTCTAGACCGGACAATGCTATATTTTCTTTAGCCCACTGGACCATACCTTTTGCGGCATCAACATGCACCACCGAAGCTCCAGCTGACGCAGCGGCTACCGTTGCACCGCCTGTGTATGCAAACAGATTAAGCACAGATATCGGACGGTTAGCACCAGCAATCTTGTCCATCATCCAACGCCAGTTTGCCGCTTGTTCAGGGAACAGACCGGTATGTTTAAAGCTGGTCGGACGAATATAAAATTTCAGGCGGTCATAAGACACCGTCCATCGTTCTGGAGTTTGTTTTTTCATATCCCATTGACCACCACCTGATGAGCTGCGGTGGTAATGTCCATGAACATCATTCCATTGACCGCTCTCATTGACATGAGGCCAAATGATTTGTGGATCTGGTCGGCGCAAGATGACGTCATTCCAACGTTCCAGTTTTTCGCCGTCTCCAGTATCAATGATTTCGTAATCTTTCCAATCGTTAGCTACATACATAATAATAAACCTTCCTTCCGAATTAAGAACGGCCGGGCCGTTTCACCTAGGATCTAACCATTCGGATGTTATTGTACCTCATTATTCCTATGGCATGCTAGTAAATCGCTACTTCTTTTGCGCTATCTACGAAAAAAAGTGTTTTTTGCTCGTGCCTGTTTATCGAGAAAATGAATTATTTTCTAAAATCGTTTTGTTACCTTTTCCATATTGTTCCGTATTAATTCATAATGCCGCTATACAGCATGGCAGTAACTAGCTAAGTGGAGGGAAACAAATGGAAACAGTAGTCAATCAGAATCCGAAGAAAAATACGCATGCAGGACGTATCGCCACAATTATTGTGATCATCTTTGTATTAGCTATTGTGGGAATGAATAGTTTCACTCAAGTACAGTTTGGACACGTCGGATTATACAAAACCTTCGGTAAATTGAATGAAAATGTACTAAGACCAGGCATTCATCTAAAAGTTCCATTTATTCAGTCTGTGATTCAGGTCAATACTCAGGTTGCCAAGACAGAAACAGATACGACAGCATCATCAAAAGACTTACAACCGGTATCAACGCATGTTGTTGTGAACTACTCGGTTAATGAAGATTCTGCTTATAAGCTGATGAATAACATCGGGGGTTCTTATGACACGATCGTTATTAACCCTGCTGTACAAGAAATTGTGAAAGAGGTAACGGCAAGGTTCCAAGCAGAGGAATTGATCTCTATTCGTGATCAGGTAGCTGGAAAGATTAATGAAGAACTCACGAAGCGATTAGCTGCTTATGATTTAACCGTACGAGAAGTCAACATCGTTAACTTTAACTTCTCTGATGCGTTTAACCAGTCCATTGAAGCGAAGCAAGTCGCTCAGCAGCAAGCACTCAAAGCTAGTAACGACCTGAAGCGGATTGAGATTGAAGCGCAGCAAAAAGTTGCTCAGGCTCAGGCCGAAGCTGAATCTTTGAAGCTGAAGAAACAGGAGGTAACTCCAGAACTCGTTCAGTTGAAACAAATTGAAGTACAGGAGAAGGCTGTGGAGAAATGGGATGGACACCTTCCACAAGTAACGGGTGGCGCAACACCGTTTATTGATATTCAGTCGTTCAGCAATAGTACTCCAACAAGTGCAGGTCAATAACATGTATTGTTCAAAAGCTGTCAAGCATTTAACTTGACAGCTTTTTGTATCAAGTAGACGATTGGCGTTTTCGCACTAGGCTGACTAACCAGTAAATGGTAGGAATGAAAAACTCCATAGTGAACAGAAGAGGGGGGAGACTACCAATCATAAATTGGTTTAACTCGGGTTGTGACCTTGCGAAATAAATGGATAAGATACAGCAAAACGCAGTACTAGGTAGGCATAAAGGTCGATAGTCTGTCATCCCCGTAATATGTGTTAAACAGATTACAGCAATATAAAGAATAAAACTAATCTTCACAAACAAACATACTAACCATAGAATCATGAGAATGGGATCCAGTGTTTCGACAAAAGAACCAGGCCGCATGGAACGAATCAGCTCTAAATCGGGATAGGTAAGGTTGCCTGATAAGTCAGGACCGAAAATAAGTAATATGGGGATAAGATGTGCCATGATAATGATAAGTGAGGTGATAATTGCTCCCAAGATCGGACGATAGATCTTCTCTGGTGATTGTACATAAGGTATGACTAGAAAGAGGTGCGAGATAGCTCCGAAAAGAGTGGTCATATTAAAAGCACTTGCACCAACTTGATTCAAATTTAGGTGCGATACTAAAGCTGGGGCCATGTTCCAATCGATTTCACTTCTTACTAAATATGGGAAGATGAGAAATGCTCCAATACTGAGGATGAGAATACCCTGTGAAGCACGAAAGATCGTGGGAAGACCAGATCGAATCGCATAAACGATACAGATTCCGAAAGCGCCAACGATAGCCCACTCTGGAGTTCCGGGGAGATAGACAAGAATCAGAAAATCACATAATTCCTTTAAATTGCTTGTGGCTAGAATGAATGCAATAACAATGATGATATACATGAATATGAAATGTGGAACTCTCCCTACGATTTGATGCCCATATTGGACAATGAATTGATTAGGTCTGGAGAGGGTCACTTTATAGGCAGGGTAAATGAGAAGCAGGGTTGCAAAGCCTCCGATAATGCTGCCAACCGGGGTAGAAAACTGACCTTTTTCAACAAATAGACCAACTAAAAATGCTATGAAAGAACTGACAAGATACAATGTAAAGAGTGAAAGAATTTGAAAGTGATTTAGTTTCAACAAGGTAATTCCTCCGCCTCTAGTTATTTCCCGCGCATCCAAGCATGAATCTGTTCAATACAAATATTTAAAATAATCGGTATAGTATAGTTGTATTGGAACGCATACAGTACCTCTAGTAAGATGAAGAAAAACAAAGAAATTCCTTGAACAATGAGTATTGTTCTTTTGTCTTTATTTTGTTTGCGCATTTTGTTCCATTCAAAGAGCATAACTAGAGCAAAGGTCAGGCCAATCATAAACATGATGATCCACCTCCACCGATTAAAATTTGCTCTTATCTTTTATTGACTGAAACGCTCCGCCAGTTCTTAGAAGCTCAATCTCCACGACCACATCGATGGGAAGTTCATTAGCATACAGTTTGCGCCAAGAAGGCTGTAGTCTCTTCCATGTCGCAGGATATTTCCAGTCGAATTTCTCGCCCAGACGAAATACATCGGCTTTTGCTTGTCTAGTCTTGCCTACGGCCTTCTGAATTCGACTTTTCACTTCATTTTCCAACTCCTTCTGTAATAGTTCTATATTCTCTTCATTACTTAAATCGATTTTTGATTCGGAGGATAGCACATAGGCTTCGGCGTTACTTTTGATGGTGAAGGCTGCGCTCTGATCCTCTAGTCTAGGCTTCGTCTTCGTTTTCATCTTCTCCAAAAAGAAGCTAATGATTTTGCCGTCGGTAGGAGATTCGATACTTACTACTGAAGTTTTGATCTGCGAGAGAATCCACAGAGCAGCGCGCATTTCATCGCTATCCATTGTTGGAGAGACCATCTTTCCATTTCTGAAAATAATGGCACCACCACTGCCCATCCATGTTTTGTCCTTTTCATTTTTTAGTCCAGGATCATTTTTAAATACGAGCTCAGGGAGGAGGGCATCTCCCAATTTATATTGGGCAACCAAGAAATCTCTGACCGTTGTATTCAAGGTAACTTCTTCATCGATGTAAGATAAAAGGATGGAAGAGACAAATCGTTCAAAAAGAGTTGGTGCGTTGATGATTTCTAACACCTTACTTTGAGTAACAAATAAATTTGCATTGATGTGAAAGGCAGGTTGTCTTTGCACAAATTCCAGAACAGGGTCGATTCCTTGTTTAGCTAATCCTTTACCAATCACAATGATGTGCGCTTGTCCAAATGCAATTTTACGAGATAAATCACTTTGTATTTTCCGGTAAGCATCACTAAGTGTTATGCCATTCTTCGAAATAAAGGCATAGGGTTCACCTGAAGTCTGGCTTGAACCACCAGATTGTCCGGGTATCATACGGTTAGGGAGTTGAAAGCCAAGTGTTAATTGAGTTTCCCCATTATCCGTTGTATCGACCAGCATAATATTCACAAACGCACGGCTATTAATTTCAAGTGAAGACCAACAGCCAGTGAGGAGAAGGAATAGTGTCAGGGTAAGACCTAACATCATAGAGCGGAAGTATCTTGATTTCATTCATTCTCCTCCTTATCTGTCGCCCAAGCGCGAGAATTATTCCCTTGTCTTCGTATATTGCTGGTGATTAATGGAGGTCTAGTTTTTATGGCCCACCAAGGTGGACGATATACGGTATCTGCTAGTCCTTGCTTATTAAAGGGTACGATTGGAGATAAATAAGGAACCCCGAACGATTTGAGGTTAATTAAGTGAATATAGAAAATAATTAGACAGCAGGCTATGCCGAAAAGACCAAATAT